>JBFOMC010000174.1:0-7354 GCA_040830565.1 Flavobacteriaceae bacterium | reverse complement strand
GCGGCGGTTACTGTACCATCCTTAGAGAAGGCCGGTCTTAGTGCAGGGATCTTCTCCATTTTTACATTTTTATACTCCTCGTCTTCTGAGACTACGATAGGTTCTCCTCTTCGTTGTGGAACTTCTACCGGGACCACTTCTTCTGCGAATTTTCCCGAGGCCCAGGCCTGTGCAGATCTCTCGTAAGATTGAATAGCGAATTGGTCCTGATCTTCCCGGCTAAAATCGTGTTCTACCGCGCAAGCATCTGCACAAACTCCCATAGCATTCTGATCGTAAACATCTACCAGTCCGTCCTTCTGCATCCCATCTATAAGAGTGGAAGGTCCAAATTTGTGACCAGTTCTCATTTGTACGTAATGTGGGATCTGACTCATATTCTCCATCCCCCCGGCAATAACAATATCAGTGTCGCCCAAAGCAATGGATTGTGCGGCCATCATGACGGACTTCATCCCTGATGCGCACACTTTGTTTACTGTGGTACAAGGCACTGTGTCTGGAATTCCGGCGTATATTGCCGCTTGTCTGGCCGGAGCCTGGCCTGTACCGGCTTGTACAACATGTCCCATATAAACTTCTTCAACAGCTCCTGGCTCAAGATCGATTTTTTTCAAGGCTCCTTTTATAGCAATAGCGCCCAAATTTGGGGCAGGAATGCTAGATAAAGCCCCCATAAAACTGCCAATTGGTGTTCTGGCTACAGATACGATAACTACCTCTCTCATCTTTATAATAATTAATGTCGCGAAATTAATAAATTAAAGTCCAACCGAAGATGTAATACGGCCAAAAGACCCGGTTAAGATTATATTTTTCTATTTTTGAATACATATACTTCACCCCATGGGAAAAACCTTGGATTCGCTTTACAGAAAACAATCACTTATTTACAAGTATTTCCTCTATTTTATATCTGTCGGATGTATTGTGTTTTTCTTTCCAAAGGGGGGTAAGTTCAAATATGAATTTCAAAAAGGAAAGCCATGGCAATACGCCAATTTGTATGCTCCTTTCGATTTTTCTATTAAAAAGACCGATGAGGAAATTGCCCAGGAACGCCAGGAGGTAGAAAACAGACAGATAGACTATTATTATTACGATGAGACCGTTGCTGCTGAGGTCTCTAGTGGCTTTGAAGAGAATTTTCCGAAAGTCTTTAGTGCTGATAAGTACACCAGGGAACAGTTGATTACGCTCAAAGGAGTGGGGAAGGAGTTACTGAACGAGATTTATCAATACGGAATTTTAAAAAAGGAAGAGGGACTTGAGGAAGCCTCTTCCATATATTTACTTAAGAACAATGAGGCTAGCAGAGTAAGCGCTGATAACCTCTACCGGCCCAATCAAATCTCTGATTTCATCAGGAGCTCCTTAAGAACACGGAGACTAAGAAGCTTTGAAAATGCTTACAATCAATTGTTCTTTGACATTATTAAACCCAATGTAAGCTATGATGCCGTGTTGTCTAAAAAGGAACTGGAAGACGAATTGTCTAAGATTTCGGTAACACGCGGAAACGTTGACGAGGGAAAACTCATTATTGCCAAAGGGGAGGTGGTGGAAGCCGGCAATCTGAAAATCCTTAATTCTTTGAAGGCCGAGTATGAATCCGAACTATGGACAGCGAGCAACTACTACTATATCCTTTTTGGGTATACCATTTTAGTAGCTCTGGTATTGATGATGTTGCTGTTGTTTTTGAAGAAATATCGCCAGGAGATCTACAGAAATAATGTAAAGGTCACTTTTATCTTTTTCAATATCTTAAACATGGTATTTATTACTACCATGGTGGTCAAATACAATCCACTTTATGTATTTGTAGTTCCCCTTTGCATATTACCCCTGATCCTTAAAACCTTCTTTGATGCGCGCCTGGGACTTTTTGTTCATGTGTTGACCGTTTTGATCCTGGGTTTTGTAGTGCCCAATAGTTTTGAATATGTCTTTCTTCAGATCATTGCCGGGATCGTCACAATTTTAACAGTTTCAGAATTGTATAAACGGGCAAATTTGTTCCTGTCCGTAGGCCAAATAACGCTGATTTATATTATCGGATATTTTGCGTTTCACATTATTCAAGAAGGTAACCTGGATAATGTACATTGGTTTACTTTCGGCTTCTTCTTTTTAAATGGGATGATTACGCTCTTCGCCCAACCCTTGATTTACATATATGAAAAGATTTTTGGGATGGTATCGGATGTTTCTCTGCTCGAATTATCAGACACCAATTCGAAGCTTTTAAAGGAATTATCTAACAAAGCTCCGGGAACCTTTCATCATTCTTTGCAGGTGGCCAATTTATCTGAGGCTGCTGCAAATGAAATAGGAGCAAATGCCTTATTGGTAAGAGTAGGTGCACTGTATCATGATATAGGTAAAATGAACAACCCAACCTATTTTACCGAAAATCAAATCACCAGTGTAAACCCTCATAATGAACTTTCTCCAAGAAATAGCGCAACCATTATTATCAATCACGTAATAGATGGGATTGAAATAGCCCGTAGAAATAACCTACCCGATAGGGTAATAGACTTTATTCGGGTACATCACGGAACTACCCTGGTTTATTATTTCTACAAGAAACAGCAAGAGAAGGAGGAAGAGGTAGATGAAAAAGACTTTAGGTATCCCGGTCCCATACCTTTTTCCAGGGAAACTGCAATCCTGATGATGGCAGATGCTGTTGAAGCTGCTTCGAAAAGTTTAACGAACCCCACATTTCAGATCATCAATCAGTTTGTAGATAAAATAGTAGCCGGGCAAATGGAGGCCAACCAGTTTCTCAATGCCGACATCACTTTTAAAGAGATTGAAGCAGTAAAAAAGGTGTTGAAACAGAAACTTACCAACATATATCATCTCAGAATAGAGTATCCGGAGTAAGGCATTAATTGATGCCCGTTTACGGAACAATTTTTGATGTGATAATTTTACGATTAAAGTACTGTCTGTTATGAAAAAAGCACTTATTCTCTCTCTTGTAATGAGCTTCTTTATATGCAATGCGGTTAAAGCTCAAGGAAATACTTATCAAGATAAAGCCACCCTAAACCTTAATGAAGTACCCGCTGTGCAAAATAGACAGTTGGCCGACTCTTTGTTTTTATGGCAGGAGCGTATAGAACTACACCTCGATAAAACCAAGGTACAACCCTCAGACTACGTCTTTTTCAAAGCATATCTGCTTACCGGACCAAAACGGCTAAGGGTAAGTGCTAGTGAGGTGCTGAAAGTAGAGCTATTAGATGATTCTGGCAACCTTTTAAAGAGTCAGTATCATAGGATAGAGGATGGGATGGCCGATGGTTCCTTTAAGATTCCGAAAAAACTAAAAACCGGAAATTACTTTTTTAGAACCTATACGCAATGGATGCTCAATTACGGTTCTGAGCAACTTGCAAAGGAGAAATTATTTATTGGAAGGGGTAAAGGCTCCGCTAAGGGCAGGGCCGAAGAACCCATTGAGGTTACAGCTTTTCCGGAAGGAGGTCATTTAGTTGCGGGTTTAAAAAATAGGTTAGTGATAAAATCGGCCACAGATCATGTGACCGGACTAGAAATTCTGGATGAAAGTGGCAATACAGTTGCTCCAATCACTAGTTATGGGAATATAGGAACGACCATTTTTGAACCCAAAATAGGAAGGTCTTACTATGTTGCCCATGGTAAGCAAAAAATTTATAAGATCTCTCAGGTAGAACGAATTGGATATACCTTACAGGTGAACAATCTTGAAACAGATAAAGCAGTTGTAAGAGTGGAAACTTCCTCGGAACGACTTGGAATACCAATGATCTTAAAAGGGAGGTCTGATGATGTTACCTATTTTGAAACCAAGGTTGATTTTCAAGAGAATACTATTACACAGGTAGAAATAACCAAGGAAGAAATACCAAGCGGAGTCCTGGATGTTGTATTAGTAGACGAAGCTGATAATATCTGGGCTCAAAGGCCATTGATTGTAGATAGGGAGGAGTTCAGAATTACGGTAAGTAATCTCCAATCTGCAAGCAACGAAGGCGATCAACAGACATTGTTAGTTAAGGTAACAGATGCAGAAGGCAGGCCGGTTGAAACTTCTTTGTCTGTAAGTTTAACGGCCATTGAGAAGGGTAGTAAGGATTTAACAGCCAGCTCCTTTAAGAGCGAGGTGGATAAAAGTTTTAGGAACCGGCGATTTGCAGATGATTTGAGCTTGCTTGCTTCTAAGTTGATGGGTGAAACAACTGATTTTGGGAATGCTAAGCCGATGAAAGAGATCAGGTATGGGTTTCAAAAGGGATTAGACTTTTTTGGTCAGGCATATGATTTGAATGAGAATGTTTTGAGGAATACTAGGATTCAGGTCGCTATTTTCCCCGAAGATCAGGCCATTGCAGAGGAGGTAACTACAAATTCTGAGGGATTGTTCAAATTATCGGCCTTAAATTTCACAGGGGAAGCCAAGGTAGTATTCAGAACTGTCGGTGAAAATACCAAGGAAAAATTAGTTAAGGTAGTGCCTTATGAGAACGAAACCCCTCCCTTAGAGGAAGATGTTCAAATGGAGTCACTTGAACCTTCAGAAAGCAAAGTAGTAGAAAAAAATGTATCCCGAAGGACAGCGGCAGATTTTCTTGCTGAAGAGGAGGAAGGTTTAATAAATTTGGATGAAGTTACCCTGGTTGCAGACAAAACAGAAAGAAAATTAGCTCCGTCTCATTATGGAATTACGCCATCAAGGACGATAATTCAGAATAGCGAATGGCCAAGAACACTGCCTCAAATGTTTTTAAACTTACCGGGATTCAACGTGGTAGATCTAGGGGGTTTGAACCCCAGGCTTGTTCTTCCAAGATCGGCTGGAATGGGACCTCTTTTGTGGGTTATAGATGGATTTCCGATAGAACAGACGAATTCCTTAAGAGACATCATAAGCATCGTTCCACACACCGATGTAGAGCGAATTGAGATATTGCTTGGCCCTAGTGCAGCGGCCTATGGTTCAAGGGCGGCAGGAGCAGTTATTCTCATTTACACCAGAAGCGGCTCAGATGAAGAATATTTTAGCAGGAAGCATACCCAATTAACGTATAATGGCTATCACGAGTCTTTGGATTTTTCTTCATATAAAGGGGAAACAATACCTTCATTCAGGAAACTAAAAAATAACGATGCTACCCTTTATTGGAATCCGAACCTAGATACCGATGCCAATGGGGAGGCAAGAATTAGATTAGCCGTACCAGATGCCTTCAATAAGTTTCGATTAGGGATCAAGGCCATTAGTCAAAGTGGAAAAAGGGCAAATGTGGAGACCCTATTATCTTTTTAGGACAGGCTCTTCTATATCGGATATTGGTATTACAGGAGTATTTATTTTTTCTACTTCGGTTAGCGGTTGTTTCTTCCAATGATTGTATCAAATAATCATAAAAAAAGTTGCGTCTCAGCATAGATAGAATTACATTTGCAACCGCATTTTTATCCCGATAGTTATCGGGAAGGTTCATTGATAAAAATATTGGAGAGGTGCCGGAGTGGTAACGGAGCAGATTGCTAATCTGTCGACGCGTAAGTGTCGCCCGGGTTCGAGTCCCGGTCTCTCCGCTTTCGTTGCGCTAAGGCGCAACTTTAGCGGATAAAATCCGCAGTTTTTTTGAAGTATTATCGGAGCGTCCTTGTCGTTATAAGACCAATGTCTAGAAGACTGCTCTATGTTCCAGGTCTACTTGTTAAGGAGATAAGTAGTTTTGGAATTTGGAATTTGAAATATTGGAATTTAGTTTTTAAGGAATTGAGTATAGTTGAAAGATATGCCACCGCGCCGGCTGGTATCATCAGCATCAACTGGCACAAAGCAGTGCTTTGTCCTGCTAAAAATGTCCAGCGGCCATTTTACAAACGCTCAGTCCGGGGTGTAGCGTAGCCCGGTTATCGCGCCTGCTTTGGGAGCAGGAGGTCGCAGGTTCGAATCCTGCCACCCCGACGAACCGCCATTTTGGCACTATCAAAACCCTGCTAATTTATTGATTAGCAGGGTTTTCCATTTTTCTTGCATTCATATGATATCGTTTGAAATCACCTTTCTGGTGTGCAATTCGGTGTAACAAGTGGTACATAGTTTGTTGTAAATTTAAGTAGCATTTAGCTCATTTAGATGTAGTCTTTAAACAAAAGGATGTTTAATTAAAAAGACTTGCAACATGCGTACAGATAGTACTTTAGGAGTAATTTTCTTCACGAGAAAAAAAAGGAGTAATCCAGAAAGATTGGCTATTTATGCCCGGATTACAGTAAACAAACAGCGGGCTGAATTTAGTGTAAAACGTGACATTGCGGTGTGCAATTGGGATATTTGCAGGTGTCGGGCTAAAGAAACGGATGAAAATATGATTTTACTCAATGCCTATTTAGATGACGTACATGCCGAAGTACTCAATGCCCACAAGCAATTGCACTCGGAACGGAAGGTAATTACGGCCAAAGGAATTAAGCTGAGGTACTTCGGGGAGGATGAGTTACGCATGACTCTGATGAAGGCAGTTGAATATCACAATCAAAATATCAACAACGAGATTAAACCTGGAACACTAAAGAATTACTTTTCTACAGAGAACTATTTAAAAGAGTTTCTTCTGGAGCGATTAAGGACCAATGATATATATTTGGTTCATTTAAATTACAGATTCATAGTCAACTTCGAGAACTTCATAAGAAACTATACCCCCAAAACAGCTAGAAGGACGTGCACAAACAACGGGGTAATGAAACATCTCTCAAGACTTAAGAAGATAACCAACTTGGCCATTCGGATGGAATGGTTAGAAAAGGACCCTTTTAAAAACTACAAGCTAAGATTTGTGAAAAACGAGCGAGACTACCTTACCGAAAGAGAATTAGAACTTATAGAAACCACTTCTTTTACTCCCATTGGCCTAAAAAGGGTTAAAGATGTATTTCTATTCAGCTGTTACACCGGTCTTTCCTATATCGATATTAAAGAGTTACATCCGAATCAAATAGTAGTTGGTATAGATGGCAATACATGGATACATACCAAAAGGACAAAAACTAATGGGTCACTTAAAATACCACTCTTGCCAAAAGCACTAGACATATTAAAGAAATACGAAGATGAAAAGGAAATAACCGGGCAACTATTACCAGTGTACAGTAATCAGAAAACAAACAAGAATTTAAAAGAAATCACAAAGTCATGTGGGATACATAAAAACATCACCTTCCACGTGGCCCGACACACATTTGCAACAACGGTAACTCTTGCCAATGGAGTTCCCATAGAGACTGTTTCCAAGCTCTTAGGTCATACCAAATTATCGACTACTCAAATTTATGCCAG
>JBFOMC010000173.1:0-33549 GCA_040830565.1 Flavobacteriaceae bacterium | reverse complement strand
GCCAGGAGGCAATTGTTGGCAAAGGACTCCTTTCCAGGTTCCACCCCATACATTTGACGGATGTTTTCGGGCTCATTATTAATATTCATTACGTCCGGAACTGCTATTTGCATCCGATATGCCATTTCATATTGATTAATTCTAGCCAAGATTTCAGGATCCGCATATCTCAGATACTCTTCCTTGTTTATTTTATTTATCGCATCAATGGTATGCTTTTTAAGATTTCTGGACACCCCTTGAGGGTCTTCAATGTACAACACAGGATCGCCCTCAGATCTACATTGTACGCCCTGATATACTGAAGGTAAAAATCCACTACCCCAAACACTTTTACCCGCACTGGGGGTATTACCGCCCGATGTCATGACCACAAATCCGGGAAGGTTTTGATTCTCAGAACCTAATCCATAGGTAACCCAGGAACCCAAGCTGGGCCTTCCTATTCTCGGACTACCAGAATGCATAAACAATTGAGCCGGACTATGATTAAACTGATCTGTATGCACAGCTTTTAAGAAAGCAACCTCATCTATAACTTTCTTAAAATGTGGCAGGTTATCTGATATCCAATTACCAGAGTCGCCTTCCTGGCTAAAGTTTGCCTGAGGACCGAGAAGCTTGGGTACTCCTCTAATAAAGGCGAACTTTTTACCCTCGAGTAAGGAAGCCGGACAAGGTTCATTGTTTAACTTGTGCAAGGTGGGTTTATAATCGAACATTTCTAATTGGGAGGGAGCTCCGGCCATATGCAGGTAAATGACCGATTTCACCTTTGGATTGTAGGGAGGCGGTAGGGTAGCGAGCGGATTAAGGTCTCGTTCTGTAAAGGTCATTTGGTTTTTTTTTGAAGAGGAACTCAGAGGATCGCAGCCCATAAAAATGGAACTTAAAGCCAAACCACCAAGACCAGTGGCACAATCTTTAATAAAGTGCCTACGAGTTTTAGCTTGAGCTTCTCTGGCTATTTTTTCTTCAATTAACCTTTCTGCCAAGTTTTTCATTAGGTTTTAGTTAAAAATTCGTCCAGATTCATCACCGCATTAGCAACTATTGTCAACGCTCCAAGGGCCGGGTTCGGATCTCTTTCCTGGGATAAGAACAAGCTTAGAGCCTCTGGATTGTTGCTAAACTCTTCTAAAGATTTTGTATAAAGTCCTTTTAATGTTTTTAAAGTGGTTGGGGAGATTTTGGAGTAGGTTGCTTTTTCGTAGATATCCGTTATACCTTTATCTATGTCTTCAGTATTTCCGCTATGTTTCGCTAATTGATAAGCAGCCTCCAAATACACAGGATCGTTAAGGGTTACCAGAGCCTGCAGCGGGGTATTGGTCACGGTTCTTCTTATGGTACATACTTCTCTACTTCCGGCATCAAAGGTCAGGAAAGAAGGATAAGGGCTGGTACGTTTTAAATAGGTATATACAGCTCTTCTATATCGATCTTCTCCCTTGCTTTCTTCCCATTTTCTGTTATTGTAGATGGTTTGCCATATCCCCTCGGGCTGCGGAGGCATTACCCCCGGGCCATACATTTTTTTGCTTAATAGATCTGAAACAAACAGGGCCTGATCGCGAATTTGTTCAGCGCTTAAGCGTATTCTGGGACCTCTGGCGTAGAGCTTATTCTCCGGATCAACTTGATATAGTGTCGGATCGATTTCAGAATTTTGCCGATAGGTACCTGAGACAACAATATCTTTTACCAGGGCTTTTATACTCCAGTTATGTTCATGCATAAATTTAAGTGCCAACCAATCTAAGAGTTCAGGATGAGACGGAGTATCGGATTGGGTTCCCATGTCTTCAAGAGAAGTCACGATGCCCTGCCCAAATAATTGATGCCAGATCCTGTTGACCAAAGTTCTGGCGGTTAAGGGATTTTGCTCGTCTATGATCCACTTCGCCAGGCCATATCTATTCTCTGGCCATTGATCATTCCAGGGATTAAGAGCTTCAGGAGTTTTTGGGTTGACCGTATCTGCTTTTAGTAGCCAATTACCCCGTTCGAAGAGTTGCGAAGTCCTTTTCATATATTCGGGATTCTCCACCATTATGGGAAGTTCCGGGGTTTTGGCATTCAATATTCGCAAAAAGTCTGCCTCCACCTCTTCTTTCCCTTTCTGGTTTTGTCCGGGCAGGTCTTCGAGAAAAGCGAACCACACAAAAAAACTGGTGGTTGCCTGAGGTCCAAGGCGGTCGTTCTGTGCTTCGATATACAGATCAATTTTCTCATCAACTTTTTTAAACGGAACTTTTGCAATTTGCCGACCCTTGGTCTTGTTAACCCTAAATTGCGTTAGAATTTCGCCTTTAGCATTGCCGTTGCGGACTGTAATCTTTGTACCATTAACATGAGACCAATAATAAATATACATGCTAGTGGCGCCCTGGGTCCAGACATTTTTTAGATAGGTAGATCCGTTGTCCCATAGGGCCAACCACTTGGTATCAGCCAGTTCCCCATTTGTAAAATCTTCACAAAGATGCGCCTGGTATTTAGGCTCCATATAGGTCAGAAAATTTTGATATTTTTTAACCGTTTGGGCACTGCCGTATTTGCGGTTCCATTCATTTATTCTGTCTACTACCATTTGTTGCTCCGGATCATAAAATCTGAGATTGGGTTCTTCTCCCGGGGTGTCTTCATCTCGCGAATTATTAAAGAAGGCGAAAAGATTATAATAGTCCTTATGTTTGAAAGGATCATAGGGGTGACTGTGGCATTGAACACATTCCATGGTAGTACTTTGCCATACAGAAAAGGTGGTATTAACGCGGTCTATAACTGTAGCGACCCTAAATTCCTCGTCGTCAGTGCCTCCTTCGTCATTATTCATGGTATTCCTATGGAAAGCCGTTGCGATGAGTTGGTCTTTTCTGGGGTTTTGTAACATATCACCTGCTAGTTGCTCTAGGGTAAATTGATCATAGGGCATATCCTTATTAAATGCCCGGATGACCCAATCACGATACTCCCAAAGCGTTCTTCCCTGATCTTTTTCGTAACCCTTAGTATCTGCATAACGGGCGAGATCTAGCCACCAACTGGCCCACTTTTCGCCATAAGTTTCTTTTGTTAAAAGGGAGTCGATCATAGCCTCATAACTTATCGCATCCTGCATCCAAAGGTCAAAAAGATTTTTGTCAGGGGGTAAGCCTGTAATGTCCAGAGCTACTCGTCTTGCGATGATCTCCTTTTCGGCAGCTAAGTTTGGATTTAAATCTGCATCTATAAGTTTTTTTAAGATGAAGTGGTCAATATCGTTTTTTAAAAAGGTGGAATAAGATGAAGAAGAAAAACCAGCTTCTTCAGAGACCATTGGAACCTCTACTTTGGAGGGAAGCGTATACGCCCAATGCTTACCCCATGCTGCCCCTTGGTTGACCCATCTGGTCAAAAGATCTATTTCCTCTTTTGAAAGGGGCGACTTTTCATAGGGCATCCTGAGTTCAGGATCACGCTCTTTTATTCTCCGGATCAGTTCACTACCCGAAGCATCTCCCGGGATTATAGCTGGTTCCCCGGATTTTGTATCAGCCAATGCTTCCTTTTCAAAGAGAAGGCTGAAGCCGCCATTCTTTTTAACACCCCCATGGCAAGAGATACAGTTATCATTTAAAATTGGCTTTATCTGGCTACTAAAATCAACTTTTTCTTTTGGCTTTAGGACAAAGTATGCTAATACCATAGCGCTAAGTGCCAGGATAGCCAAAATTCCGGAGCCAATACTTCTTTTCATGATATTGTTTGATAGACCTCAGAAACCGGGAAGTACTAAAGTTACGATTTTTTCGGATTTGAAATTGGCAAGTACCAGAGGCGTGTACGAACACAATCTGTTAGTATCTGGATTTTTAAAATGAATGATTGCCATTGTATCATCTTGGAGCTTTCCTTCTCCAAAGAATAGGTGGAGAAAGCTTCGGATGGGACTCGTTCAGCCTGTGGCGGAATAGCGAAGTTTCGACACCGGTTTTGCAAAGCAAAAATTCATATGGAGAAGTGCCCTTTCTTTGATTCGTTTCTTATTGCCTCCGACGACTAGTAACCGACGAGCGAAGCGAGAGGATTACGAAGGAGAGGAAGGCATAACAAAGAAATGAATAGTATTGTCTATGATTGTGTTAAGCGGTTTTCTTTTTTTGCATTACCCAAAAAAAGCACATTCCTCTCTCCGCCAAAGGCGGATCGTCGGATGTGGTAAAAACGCTAGGCTGATTTTTCTTTTCTTGAAATCTGCGGCTATTTCACGGCCTCACCGTCCAGGCCGCTTTTGTAGACAAAATGCTCTATGGACGGCTACCATTGTCCTATGTGAAATTACCTTGATTTACTACCAAAAGAAAAATAGGCCGATACCTGAATTAGGCAAAAAGAATAACCGTTTCTATAAAAAAGCAGGAACCTGAGGCGTGCACGAACACATCTTGATCGTCACGGGAAGTTCGGAGAACCGTTCGATTATAAAGAGAATGTAATGCGGACACTATTTAACGGGTGGTATTAGCCCAAACCCAATTGCACCAGGTTTAACCACTGTTCCTCTAGGATTTCAATTCGACGGTTTTATTTTCTCCGTCCACAGTAACCTTGACCATCCCATGTTTGCCCAGCGCCTTCATCGACTTATCCCATTTTTTACCGCTTAAACCAGCCTGAGATTTTAGATCGCCCAAAGCCATGTTGCCAGAAGGTTTTAGGAGATTTATGATCACCTTTTCCTCTTCCGTAAGTTCTACCTGCTTTTTCTCAGGCCTCATTTGAGGAAAGAATAATACCTCCTGGATAGATGAGTTGTTGGTTAGTAGCATCACAAGTCGGTCTATTCCAATTCCGATCCCAGAGGTTGGCGGCATCCCATATTCCAGGGCTCTTAAAAAGTCCTGGTCTATAAACATCGCTTCATCATCACCTTTCTCAGAAAGTCTAAGTTGCTCTTCGAAACGTTCTCTTTGGTCTATGGGATCATTAAGCTCAGAATAGGCATTTGCAAGTTCTTTCCCGTTGACCATAAGTTCAAATCGTTCCGTTAGCGCAGAGTTATTGCGATGTTCTTTGGTAAGAGGACTCATTTCTTTAGGGTAGTCAATGATAAATGTCGGTTGCACGTAATGATGCTCGCATTTTTCCCCAAAGATCTCATCTATCAACTTTCCAACACCCATGGTTTCATCAACTTCGATCCCCAAATTCTTTGCGGTCTCTCGTAATTGTTCCTCATCCATACCGGCCACGTCTTTTCCGGTATGTTTTTTAATGGCTTCAAGAATAGGTACCCGGGGATAGGGAGCCTTAAATTCAATTTCATGTTCCCCAACAGTAACCTTTGTACCTCCGGTGGCATCAACGGCTACTTTTTCCAGAAGTTGTTCAGTAGTATCCATCATCCAATGGTAGTCCTTATAGGCCACATACAGTTCCATTACCGTGAACTCTGGGTTATGAGTACGGTCCATTCCTTCATTCCTAAAGTCTTTTGAGAACTCGTAAACCCCATCAAACCCTCCAACAATAAGTCGCTTCAGATATAATTCGTTAGCAATGCGCAGGTAAAGCGGGATGTTTAGAGCATTGTGATGTGTTAGAAAAGGCCTAGCGGCAGCACCTCCGGGGATAGGTTGTAAAATTGGCGTTTCCACTTCTAAATACCCTCTTGAATTATAGAATTCCCGAATGCTATTAGTAATTTTTGTACGCTTTATAAAAGTATCCTTTACCGATGGATTGACGGCAAGGTCGACGTATCTCTGGCGGTATCTTTGTTCAGGATCGTTAAACTCGTCATAGATGTTCCCATCTGCATCTTTTTTAGGCAGGGGTAGAGGCCTCAAGGATTTGCTCAACAAGCTAAACGTTTTGACCAAGACCGTTTTTTCACCTACCTGGGTGGTGAACAGCTCCCCTTCAACCCCTATGATATCACCAATATCCAATAATTTCTTATAGACATCGTTGTATAGCGTTTTGTCTTCCCCAGGACATATTTCATCTCTGTTAAAATACAATTGTATTCTTCCCTCGCTATCTTGCAACTCTGCAAAAGAAGCTTTTCCCTGAATACGACGAGACATTAACCTGCCGGCGATAATTACATTCTTGCCTTCCTCAAACCCCTCTTTTATTATCTTGGAACTACTGTTGATGGGGTACAAAGCCGCTGGATAAGGGTTAATCCCCAATTCGCGTAGTTTGTCTAATTTTTCTCTTCGTATTATTTCTTGCTCTGAGCGTTGCATTGCCTTGGTTTAAAGCTGCAAATATAGCCACAATGCGCTAATGTATCAATTCAGACATGTTGAATTTGAAGAATTGCGAAACCGAGAATTCGATGATCTGAGAACATATTGATTTGAGTGTCTAAGGAAGCTTCTCAGCTTGGTGACCCTTGTGAAAGCCGGAGTCTAATGATCAAATATTAGAGGGCTATTCGCTGATCAACATTTGGGGTCTACGACCCACCCCTCCCCATAGGGTGAAAATAATGTTCTGGACTGAAATGTCCTTGCAGTGTGATTTATTTTAAATAACATGACCTGTACTTTGAACTCAGGAAAAAGCGCCTGGGCGGCTACTTTTTTAAACTAGCAAAGAGAATCATTTTTTAAAAATGGCATACCTGATTTCATCATGAAATTCCTCGTTCTTGAAGACAGCCTTTTGTAATACTGCCTCTTTTGTAAATCCCGCATTGAGGAGTACTTTCTGAGAAGCCTGGTTAAAACTAAAGCAGCCGGCATATAATTTGGTCATCTTCAAACTTTCAAAACCATAGTCGATAATCAAATTGAGTGCTTGAGTAGCGAAACCTTTGCCCCAATAGGGCTCACCGATCCAATAACCTATCTCTGCCGTAAACCGATAGACATCAGTTTGGGGATGAATACCAATACAACCTACAAGAGTTTCCTTATGCGTAATGGCAAATACCTCCTGAGGGTCCTTGGAGGTGGCAAAATCAATGAATTCTTCTGCATTCTTCTCAGTATAAGGATGGGGTAATGCATCTCTTACATTCTTCCAAATGTTCAAATTATTACAAAGTAAGGTCAAAGTCGCCTTGTCTTGATCCCTGAACGCTCTGAGTAGCAGTTCTCCCTTAGTTAAAACCATTATTAGTTTTCTTTTTTGAGTTTACCTAAAATTAAATATAGTTTTTGGGATATTCTGGCTCAGAATGAGATAAAAAAAGTGTAACAATGCTACCTAAACTGCGTCCTATAAGTACATCAATCAAAAATCCTGAATCTCATGAGTTTTATTCGTGTATTATTGGCCATAATTTTTCCACCCCTTGCGGTAATAGGAAAAGGATGTGGTTCTTTTTTAATTGTATTGCTGCTTACCTTCTGCGGATGGGTACCGGGAGTGATAGCCGCGCTGGTTATCCTGAATAATCCCAACTGATAGTTGTATCTTTGCTGCTCTAAAACCAGCAGTGATATGAAAAGATTAGCAATACTATTTCTAGGCCTTATAATTTGTTTCCAGAGTTGTCAGATCAGTGAGGAGATTTCCTTTAATGAAGACGGCAGTGGAAACTATGAGATGACTTTTGATATGTCGGAAATGATGAAAATGGGAGGGGCCATGGATACCTTACCTCCAGAACCTCCTGTAGATACCGTAATTACCTTTGCCACTTTCTTGGATGAAAAAAAGGACAGTATTGCACAATTGCCAAATGAGGAGCGCCAGCAATTAGAAGTGTTGAGGCCCTTAAAGTTTGCAATGAAATCTAACGAGGAGGAAAAGCAATTGGATATCAATGTTATTTACCCCTTTAAGAAAATAGAGGACCTATCAAAATTTGCTGAAGCCATTGAGAACGCCAATATTAAGGAGCTACAGGAAATGACCGGTCCCATGTCTGAACTAAACCCAGAAACACCCTCGGATTCTGTTGAACAGAAAGATCCTATGAGTGAAATGTTCTCTATGGCCAAATCTTTTAATACCTCCTTTTCAAAGACAGGGTTTTCTCGTAGCATAACCGATGAAGCAAGGGCAGAGGCCGTATCGAAAAAAGATACCACAATTAAAGCAGATGATCCCTTTGTAGATATGATTCGCTTTAAGCAGGTTTATAGGTTTCCGTATAAAGTTAAAAGTGTAAGCAACTCAAACGCTAAAATCCTTTCCGATTTTAAAGGAGTAGAGATTGAAGCCAATATGTATGAACTTAATAATGACCCCGACTTCTTCAATATAGAAGTAACTTTTCACAATGAATAAAGAGGTCTACATACAAGATCTTGGTTTAAAAGACTATAAGGAAACCTGGGATTTCCAAGAGGAGTTATTCCAGAAAATAGTTGAACTAAAAATAAAGAACAGGAGAGAAGGGACCGAGGTGCCCACCCAAAATCACTTCTTGTTTGTAGAACATCCCCATGTGTATACCCTGGGAAAAAGTGGCGATGAGAAGAATTTGCTGGTAAATGAAGCTCAGCTCGAGGCAAAGAAAGCAAAGTTTTATAAAATAAACCGGGGCGGGGATATTACGTATCACGGGCCTGGGCAAATAGTAGGGTATCCAATTCTGGATCTCGATAATTTTTTTACCGATATTCACAAATATCTGCGATTATTAGAAGAGATGGTGATCCTTACCCTTCAAGAATATGGGCTAAAAGGAGAACGATCTTCGGGAGAGACCGGAGTTTGGTTGGATGTAGGTACTCCTTTTGCACGTAAAATATGTGCCATGGGCGTTCGAGCCTCCCGATGGGTGACTATGCACGGTTTTGCCTTGAATGTTAATACTGATCTGGGTTATTTTGATCTGATGATTCCGTGTGGGATTAAAGGTAAGGCTGTTACTTCTCTTAATGTGGAGTTAGGGAAACCACAAGTAGATCAGGAGGAGGTAAAAGACAAGCTCCTAAAACATTTTTCAAAGCTGTTTGAAGCAAATTTGGTCAAAGAAAAAACCTCAGTGTAGAATTCTTTTGACCAACTTTTTGTACTATCATTTTTAAAATTTTCTGTTAGCCTGCTTGATTTTTCTGATTTCTTGGTTACATCATTTCTGACTGACGTCCTCAAAAGAGATATCGATGAATTTTAAGTCGGTGACCGAAACATCTTGATCCAGTTCATTCGTGAAAACACCTTTACTGTTCTTAGCTATTTTAAAGCTTGCAGTACCCGATACCTTTTCTCGAGAAATGTCTGTTAGCATGCCAATGTCTTTGATTTGAGCGAGTTCTTTATCGGTAAATCCCTTAATACCAAAAAAAGCACGGACACCAGCTTCATCATTCGGTGCTTGTATTGCTCCACTAACATGTTCGAGTTCTAGTGTATTGACATTGTACATCAGGGTGATGTTTTCTCCTGCCTTGGTATCGGTGTTTTTAAAATTCAAAACAAATTTTTCGCGAGGTTTATAATCTGTACTCAAAATTTTCCTGCACTGTACTTCAGTGTAATACCAATCCTTACCGTTTATTTTGCAGAGCAAGACCTTTTCATGCTGTTCTTGCGAAGGCGCCTGGGTTTTATGTGTAGTGGTTGTTTCTATTTCTGATTTCTGATTGGCAGAGGCCTTTTTATCTGAACAAGTGGTTAAGAAGCATATACCAAGGAAAACAGAGGGTAGTTTCCTTAGGAACTTACAAAACGGTCGCTTATCATATGGTACTTGTGCTATTGATTTCATACTCTAATGGTTTTAGTTTAATAGGGAGTTACTAAGATCTCTACCCTTCTGTTTTTAGCTCTGTTTTCATCGCTATCATTCAGTACCAGGGGTTGACTTTCGCCATACCCTTTTTCTTCCCACCTGAATTTCGGGCTAGTAATTGCTTTTTTTAATTCTGCGGCGACACTAGCTGCCCGTTTTTTGGAAAGTTCCTGATTGCTTTGGCTACCTCCTACATCGTCCGTATGACCTTCGATGCGAATAGAGCCTTTGCTGAGGTTTTTCATTTGTAGTGCCAGTTCTTTAATGGCCAGGATTCCCTCCTCTTTTAAAATATGGCTCCCGGTCTCAAACAAGACGGCACTGTCAAGGTTCATTCGCATGGCACCACCAATGGTCGCTACAGCGTCTATATCGGCTCCGGGTTGCCCACTATAGGTGTCTAAATCTGTGAACCTAACATAATTGAATATTTCACCAGACTTTACATAGTCCGCAATATCTACAAAGGCTGTGCCCCCTTCTATTTTCCCTACGGTAATCCAATTTTCACCGTCTTTGGATATCTCTAAGTTGGTGGGTTCTATTTCCCCTATCTCGAAAACGTAGATGTCAGGTCCGTTAACATCAATAATGGCGTTGTCTTCAAAGAATAATGTGAGCTGGCCTTCAATACCCAAAACCGCGCAATCCGTTCTAACGTCAGCATTGCCCTGAGCCGAACCCAATCCTTTTTCAGGAGTGCGCCCTGAAGGTCTTCCAGGCTGGAAGGAAACCACTGAATCGGCAAACGAAAGGTCTCCCAAAGGAAGATATACCATCTTTTTACGGCTGTCTATAAAGGTGTCTTCTGTGGTTTCATCTAATGCAAACCAGGAGGGATTTTTTTGGTAAAATTCTTCCTTGGCCTGTTGGGCCCTCGCTTTAAAATCTGCGGTACGTTCTTTGGCTTTGGCCCGGTTTTCATCGATGTAATTCAGAAATTTTTCAGAAGCTCTTCCGCTTGATATATAAGTTTCTATGTCAGGATTATGAAGAGTATTTTCAATTTCCTGTGCATGTTTTACACTTACAATGTTATGGCTTGGCTTGATGGTAAAAACAATATGGTCTACTTCTTCCAGCTTAACACCGGCCATTTGGGCGAATGTTTTTCTTAGCGGCTTGCCGGCATCGGTCTTTAAGAAATCTACATTGAGTTCACCATGTTCGGTAAACAAGCCTTGACCGGTCGAGTCTTTGGTGGTACCGGTCAACAAATTACCTACGGTACCCATAATCCCAACCAGATCCATTTCAGGTTCTTTCTGCTGTTGTTCTGGTTCTTCCGTTCGCTTAGGTTCAGGGATGGGTGTTTCGGTTTCAGTGTCAACACTTTCTTTCGGGGCGTTAATCTCATTTTTGCACGAAGAAAAGACCAGTAAGCATATCAGTAACAATCCGGTTCTTTTTTTCATAATTTCAGCTTATGGTGATGTTGTATCAATTCATAGGAATAGCATAGTGCGCTGCTATTGGTTACTCCTTTATCTTTTGTTTCATGACGATGTATAGCACTTATAACATGGGTGTCACCAGTTCCGGTGTTTCCCTACGGAGTTCTTCTTTGAAATAGAGCCACCAGTCGTCTCTTAACGCGGTTCCGTATGTGTCGGCACACCATTGGTACTTGTCAACCAGATTCTCTATTTCGTCCAGCAGTTCTGCATACTTGGAATGATAGTTTTTCCAAAGTTGTTTTCTACTTTTTTGGATTTGAATGTATTGCCGTTGCCAGCCAAGCGCAAAACCAGGTGCCATATTTGCCATATTGTTACCCATGTCTATGGCCACTTCCATTTCCCAATCGTTCTTTACCATGATTCTATTCAATTCCCTAAAATCTTCCCTAATTTCATTGGCATATTCGTTATAGTACTGTATACATTTCACGCATTGTTCAGATTCATCGCAGTAGGCCAATTCCGGCTCTTCATCTTCCCAATTGTCCGGTTCGTACTCACGATCCCTGTTTGATAGATATTCCACTTGTGCTTCCAATTCCCTCGTTCTTCTTCTTAGGCGATCCATCTCTTCGCGGGTAACTTCAGGTGGAATAACACGATGCCCGCCTTCTGTATTCTCACCGGGCATTCCATCAACAAATTCTTCTCTAAAGGCTTGAAATTCTTCCCGCATATTAATGACCATTTCCTTCCATTCATCCTCGGTGATGGGTTCAGGGCCACCTTCTATGGGTATGGCGTGTCCGTCTCCACCCCACATCTCGTCATAATATTCCTGACTTCCATATTCTACGATATCAACAGATGGTTCCGAATTTTCAAAAGGGTCATCCAGCCCTAGTAAGTTGTTAATATCCGGCGTAGAAATCGGAGGAGCTTCAAATTGTGCCTGGGTTAAACCACTACTAAGAACCATCAATAGGGAAAGTAACGTTGTTTTTCCACCCCGCTTTCTAAATACTACCAGGTAAGCTAATAATGCGACCATTGCGGAAAGTAAGCCAATGATGATATAGAGCAAAGTTGAATTGCCGGCATCTTCTGTAAGCCCACTTTGGCTACCGGTTGCTGTTTTGTTACCCTGATTAGCACCGGTTGTAGTTCCGGGTTGTATCCGGCTTGATTCCAAATACGCCTCGAATTCTTTTCTGTCGTTGGTTATTCTGACCAGCGGTGTTGTACCTGTGGGTAACTTTTGGCCTACTTGCGCCAATAGCATATAGGGAATATTGGGTTTATCAGCTTTGATGTACATGGCTGCCGTTTTGTATGTTCTAAACAATTTCTTTCCCAATATTTTCCCTTTGGAACGAATATGGGATTCAGGTTCACTCCATTTTTCCTTTACAAAGTGAAGTTTGACCTCATCGGTAGCCGAGTATGACTGGAGCAAAATCTGAACCGGCTCCATGATGCTTAGTCCTCGGATAACAAACTTTTGAATACTGTCAGGCGATGGTGTAAAGGAAGTAATTGCTCCTATTTTGCTACCATCATCTCTTTCCTCCAATTTTATTTCGTAAATGTTATGTTTTTTGTCAGACTCTCCGGGTTGTGCATATCCCACCATAAGGCATATATTACTTACAGTCAGTAGAAATAACTTAATTGTTTTCATTTCTGTCTATTTTCTATGTTTCTTTAATAAATAATTGGCCAGTTTGACCATTTTTTCCGTAAGAACCTTGTGTTGGGCTGTGGTTCGATCTGTACTTGAATTTTCAGTGCCACGAGCATGTTTAATAACTAAAGAATGGTCATCATTATCTACAATTTTGTTTGCCATGCCGTAGACAATTAAAAAAACATTGTCGTAGTTTTCGTTTAAAATAATGACACGGCCATAACGAAGTTGGGTGGCAATATAGCTGTCTTTGGTATCCGCTTCAACGATGTACATTTTCATCATTTTTTCGAGCCCTTCCTCTCGATATTTGAGGTAGCTTTTGATAGATTTTTTTATATCAGCTTTGGTCATTTTAGTGGATCCCCAATTGATTTCAGTTCCCTCAGTACCGAAATACTTACCAAAACCTTTTAAGTTGAAATAACAGTTTCCCAATTCGGCAAAAACGGGTTCTTTGGCCGAGTCAGGAATACTAAGATCTGTCTCGGGGATTTCTAATACTTTAGCCAATTCTGCAATGTCCATATCGCAGCTATAATCGTTTAGCAAGGAGCTGTAATCCGCGCTGGGCAAAGTATTGTTTGCTTCCTCCTTACTTGGGTTGGCCTTTTCAGCAGTTTCACTTTCAATTTTTTTAGCAGTGGTTTCTCCACATGAAATCAGTAAAAAGGAAAGACCAATAATGGGTATCAATCGTCTCATGATATGTTTTTTAGTACATTCTCAACTAGAAATTGGAAGGGACTTCAATTGTCCTTTTTAGCAGATTTTAACATGGCTTCTTTCAGCATTTTGTTGAAAACAAGTTTTGCAGAATCTTTTTTTATCGGATCTAGGGCTAACTCGTATAGCTCGTATTGTTCCCTTAAATGCTTTTTCATTTCAGGTGCTAAATTGGATAGTTCCACGGCTTCCATAAATGAGCTAATATCATTCCATTGGTCAAACCCTTCGAGTTCCATCATCCCAAATATGGGAGCCAAAACTTCTACTTGTTTGTCCAAAAGATTCATTTGCTTGATGGTATCTTTTACCGATTTGCTGTTTTTCTCTTGTGCAGCGCCTGCTTGTATAAACAGTAAGGCTGCTATGCTGAAAATTGCTGTTGTAAACTTCATAGGTATTGTATTAAAAGGATTGTTTGTAATCGCTGGGTGAAATCGTAAAATCTGTTTCGCCAATATGGGTACACAACATTCGTATGCGCACAGGTTTTTGCTTAGAGGTGTCCCAGATATCTGCTGCTAAAGTGAGTCCGTTTGCCATACTCATCCAGTTTTGGGTCAGACCTTTGCTTTTATTTCCCTTCTCTATATTGGCGAAGGCATCAGAGAAACTGATATCCACCTCTCGGGTCACCCAAATGTCACCTTCAAAGTCATCACCCACTACATAAAATTCTTCACACTGATAACCGAGGATGTTCTTTGAGTTACCGGTAGCTTTGATTTGTATTTCATTTTGCTCTGATTTATTTGATGCCATCTTTTCTAAGTCGATTCCAATAGACATCATAGACTTAGTATCGCCTCGTTCCATAAAGTTGTATACTGTCTTCCTAGGGATGTCTAATAAGGTGGTCATGCGCTCATTTTCTTTTATGTTGCTAACACTTGCCATAAATTCTTCTTTATTGGAGAGGAAATAAGCCAAATGGGTAGTGTCATTTTTGATGACCACGTCCATCTCATAGTTGTGGGTAAAGGAGTAATTGGCTGCCGGTTGCTGCTTATTTTGGGTAAAGATCTTTCCCTTATTGTTGAAGACAGAGTCGAATGCGCTTTCAGTCGTCCGCCGTGTTTTCTCTGCTACTTTTCTTTCTAAGGCACGTTCTGCAGCTCTTTCTGCTTTTTTGCCTAGTTTTTTAAAGATCTGCGCATTGGCATTTGCCGCTAAGCAAATCAGGAGTACCGCAATTATGGATTTAAAATTTCTCATGATATCTGGTATATTGTTTTTAAAACTTTTTTTTAAAATCCCACTAAAAATTTGGCATACGCATGCCAGGGCAAGCTTACATGGGTAATTTGCAATTTGTTTAAGCCGTATTTTATTTATTTGAGATCTATCTGAGCGAAACGGAGGTTCTATTGGCTCTTCAAATACATTTAGTCAATTTTTTAGTTGTCCTTCAAGTTTGAACACCCTTAGCTACGAAATTGGATAAATACGTTTTCAAACTCACTGGTTGTATCTCGGGATAGCTGGTCACCGCATTCAGTACCCCTTCCCTTTCTTTATTTGCCTCTCCTTTGATCCACACCGAGCGGTGTAACTGGGTGAATATTCTGGTCAGCATATCTTCCGGGGCTGTTGATGCATTAATGATCTCATCTAATTGCCCGGAAGAGACAAATTCTGTTTCTACCGCCTTGCCACTGATGTCTTGCCATAGCGAAATCATCTCATTCTGTGAAGAACTTGTAGTTGCAATTAAGACTTCTTTATCTATGGTTTGAGGGTCTTCCACAATGGCAGCGGTATATTTTCCAATATCGGATAGGGCAGTCATATACGCAGACATATGGCCATCCCCAAATACCTTTACACGGTTTGGTGGAGAAAAAGCCCCTAGCTCTCCCAGGCCACTGGCCCAGAATTCCATAAAACCATTGGTGTAAATAGGCGTGAATCCTATCCCTGTTCCCTTAATCTGTTCTTGTGCCATGGCCTTAGCATCGAACAAATCGCAAGAGCCTTTTTCTGCAATAAACGGATCAATCCCAAATTCACTGGGAATAAATCTTTCAACGCCCTTTTCCTTTGCCGCCCTGGCTAAATGTACCTGATTTAAGATCTGATCTCCCCCAGCACATGAGATGACCACATCTTTCTCTTCGCATGCTTTACTCAGACTTTCATAGTCTTCAAAATTACCTTCCAGAAGTTCCACACCCTGATCAGAAAGGGTTTGCGTTTTACTTTTATCCGCCATAGATGCTGATCGCATCAAAGCTGATACCTTATGACCATTCTTAACCAGAGCTTTAACAATATGAGGCCCCAGGTTGCCCGTTGCTCCAACAATTAATACTTTTTTCATTGCCTATGATTTTGAAAACTTTTGTTGAATTCAAATGTAAGAGACTAAAATTGAAATGTAAATACTCAATAATGAGTATTTTAAAAGAAAGGAGAAAGTGTTAAATTAGTAGATATGGAAAATTCAGACACCGAAAACGCCTGGAAGGAAAATATCATACATTATCATCTGAATCAGCCTTATGGAGACTTAGATGCCGGGTTGAACGTCGATAATATATTGGAAAAGTACCACCTTTTCCCCAATGAGGCATTGTATATTATTGATTGCAAACAGGCACAATTGGAGGCAGTTTCAAAGAATTTCTACAAGCTTATTGGGATAGAGCGAAAGAATAAGAATGATATTTCCTTACTATATGATCATGTCGACGGGTCTAACGGGTCTGCACTTCACCACTGGGTAATGACCAACATAAAAACGTCTTTTCGTAGTTCTTCAGGGGTGCAGGTAGAGAAGGACATTTACAAATGTATGTACAAAACCTATCAGGGAAAAATTTTACTCAAATCTACCACAGGTTTGATTTATGACTCGCTCGGCATACTTCGATATACGCTCGGAAAGCTAACCGATTTAACCGGTTTAGTTGCCTTTGATCACTTTGGTTACGAGTACGACGGCCCAAATAAGGATAAATTTTATGAAATGTATAAGACCGGGCTAGATCACGAGTGTGTTTTAACAAAGAGAGAGAAAGAAATTCTCGACTTGTTAAGCGAGGGATTTACGAGTCGGGTTATTGCATCAAAGCTATTTATCAGTGTGCATACGGTAGATACACATCGAAGAAATATCATCGAGAAAATGGAGACCAAAACGGCCATGGAAGCTTACAAGAAGTGTAAAAATTCAGGCTGGCTTTAATAGCTTAAATCTAAAAAGAAAGTTGCTAAAACTTCATTCTTCTATTACCCAAGACCACTTATTGGCTAGTTTGTCTACCCGGCCTAAACCAGGAAAATCAAAATGAAAAGATTGTACCAGCATTGATTTAGCATAGGCCATTTCTAACAATTGCTGCCGTGTTTTATGAGCAAGTTCCTGATCCAGATCAAAGACATTTTTCCATTCTAAATGTGCTATATGTAGGGGGTGCAGCCAGGCATCTGAGATATACAAAAGATCTTCCCCTTCACTGTTAAGATGAACCGCTAAATGTCCCGGAGTATGGCCGGGTGTGTGGATTAAGTTAATGCCCGGAACGATTTCATGTTTTGATTCTTCAATCAGCCTTAATCGCTGTTTTTTTAACGGTTTTATCTGTTCCAAGACCGTATAGTCGAATACAGGAGAGGAACCCAATTTGTAATCACTACCCCAATAATCCCACTCTCTTTTATGCACTATGAATTCACTATTGGGGTAGAGGCACTTTTTATCTTCTGAGAATAAACCACCCGCATGGTCAGGGTGTAAGTGAGTGAGGACAACCATGTCTATCTTATCTAACAAGACCATAGCACTTAGATGCGATATAAGTTGCCCATCAAATTTGAATTCATGTCCTTTGAACTTTAGACTTTCAGAGCGCTTGCCCAGGCCTGTATCTATCAAAACCTTTTTGTCTTCCGTTTCAACCAATAATGCCACATACGGAGATGGAATCAAGCCATCGACAATAGGATAGCTTTCAAGAGCGTGCGCGGCATCTTCACTACTGATATTCTGGAAATAATCGGGAATGCGATAATGGTAGAGATAATCCTTAAACAGAGTACATTTGAATTTACCAACTTCAAAGGCATGCATTCCTTTCATTTTCTATTTTGTCTCAATGTACCAATTCTATAGAAAATATGCACTATGCTATAGTTAAGAGTAGCTAGCAGCTCGGGAAATAGTATTAGTTTAAATAGGGGATTTAGTTAAATGGCCCAATCTGCGCCGCATCTCCATCGTCTTCATCCCCCTTATCATTTACTGTTTTCCCGTTACCGTTGGTGTCTATGCCGTTGCCCGGAGTGCTGTCCGGATCAGGTAGCTGGCTGGCACTTATTTCCGCAAGCAGTATGGCATCTTCCCTGGCAACGTATTTGGCCATTACCGTCATTATTTTAGCCCGGTATTTGTCCACAGTTCCTACTTTCCAAACCCCGGTTTTCGGATCAAAATCCAAATCCTTCGGAACTATATTGGTAAAGGAGATGCCTGATTTTAAAGTGAGTTTGGCTTCTACGCCTGTAACTTCCTCATCGCCCTTATTCTTAACGGTGATGTTAAAGGCTACCGGATCTCCAAGTACAGAGGTCGGTAAAACATGAACATCGAGTTCGAGGTCCTGCGAGTTTGCTAAAAAAGGAACAATAAGAATTGCAGTAAGAATGGCTATTTTTTTCATAGTATTTGATTGAATTAATATCTGTTGATTTTTTTAAGTTAAAGTCTTTTCATCCTGACGGCATACAACACCGTCAACCAGTCTGGTTCGCAGGTGGTATAATTAAACCGGAACCGGTTTAGACCTTCCAGCACGTCTTCAGTGAGGTCATAAGTTTCTCCCCGTCTGGTATGGGTGTGGATATTGCCCGCGCCAAGGGTAACCCCGGATAGGCTAAAATAGTTGAGGGGCCCTCCACGCCCTTCCGGAATAACACAGGCGCTCACTGTTCCCCTGTGAATATCAACGCCACCGTTATCAGGAAAATCAAATCTAAGATCAAAGGTGGCATTCAGTTGCCCGGTAGGCCGGTCCTCAAAAGTAACCTTTAGCGTACCGGAAATGTTGTAATCTAACAAATGAGAAACTGTAGATACATCTACTTCCCAACTGCCAATTAAGCAGGCATCTAAAGTAGCTTCAACATCTGTGCAGCAATTAACCTTGGCCTCCATTTCATAAAGAAGGGTGAGGCCTGTTACAGGGGTGCTATTCAGGTGTGAGAGCAACAAATTTACTTCAGTAGAGGTGGAACAATCTCCATCAAATATTATTGGAGCATCCCATAACTTTCGTTCTCCTCCTTTATCATCTGTATAGGATCTGAAAATGCTAACATCTGGCCCTATGGGTGGAGTTAGTTTTACCTGAAACCCTGCCGGAACAATGAGTTTAAAATACTGCAGTCGCTCCGGGGCAATGGTTGGGAGATCTAAACTGGTCTGACTCGGATCAAGTTCATATTCATTAATGGGCTCTACAGGAATTTCAGTAGGAATAGGCCCAGTACCTCCCGAATCCTCCAGGGTTACCTGAAATAGTTCGAAGAGAAATTCGTGATAAAGCTCATCAAACCCTATGGAGCGAAGGTATGCTAATCTACTTGAGCGGGTATTTTGCTCCGTAAGTGATTTCATCAAAGGGACTACGGAGCCTTTACCGTTTTTTAAAGCGTAATAATACCAAAGGGACCAAGCTTTATAATCTTGAGTAAAGGCTTGTCCGTCAATATTGAAACTCCGGGAATGCACATGTTCACTATTCACTTCCTTATACGCTTCTGATGCCAGGTATTCAGATACGCTTTCATCAAACCAGGAGTTCAGGGCATAGTGGTTTTTCAGTTTAGGGACATTTTCCATGACAAAGCAATGACCTACTTCATGAGCAAAACCATGTCTTCTGTCGTCTCCATATACGCCGGTATAAGAGGGGACTTGCGTATTCATCCAACAAGAATTTCCTACCAGCCAATAGGCAAATCCGCTATATCCCGGATCGGGTCTGTCGTCGAGGACATAATACAGATCATTGTCTAATGTCCCAAAATTGCGGAATTCTACGCGGGATTTTTCCATGGCTTTTAGCGCATCATCTATAAGACCTTGTCTGGGTCCATTAGGAGCTCGCTCCCAACTGTGTGGAGTAACCACATAATTATTAGTGCCGGTATCATGATGCACCCAGCACCCGCGCCCACCTATTCCTGTTCCATCACCGTCTAGATAAATTGCCAAAATATCAGTGCTGTCATTGGTCATAGGATCTATCTCTATTGGTCTGGGATTTATCCTGGAACAGGGAAATACTTCGCGTTGACCAAACAGACAGGTACTGCCAAAAAGCATAATGATCATAGGGAGATATCTAAATGCAGTCATATAGTCAGGTGTATTGATTTATTTATTTTTTATGAAGTTCAGTGAAATACAGCAACATTTGAGATGCTATTTTTTTACAAATTCTACTCTTCGGTTTTTGGCCTTCCCATCAACAGTATTGTTATCCCCAATTGGTACTGATTCTCCCTTGCCTTCTGATGATAATCTTGAAGCATCTATATTGTAGATGTTTACCAAGACGTTCTTAACTGCTTCCGCACGGCGTTCAGACAGGGCCATATTTGCTGCATCATCCCCATCGGCATCAGTATGGCCAATGATATTGAGTTGCATACTCTGTTCCTGTTGTAGCACCTGGGAGATCTGCCGAATAATACCCATGGACTGTGGTTGAATGGTGGCCGAGCCAGAAGCGAATAGAATACCGTTGGTAGAGACCCTTCCGTCAGAAATTAAAGTTCTCCTTAAGTCGAGCCCACCCTTAGCAATTTTTATGTTGCTGATAAAAAGGCGTTCCTTACCGTCTTTCATCTGCCTTAATTCCAGTTTTAAATTCTTAGGGGAACTGCCTTCCGGGATCATTCGGGGAATGTCCACATACTTGCTTTCATCCACCCAAAGTCTGAATCGCTGCTTGTTAACTGCAATGGAGATATGGGGTTGCTTTAGGACCTTGTCCCTAATGTCGCCGTCAATTTTGGTGTTGATGGCTCCTCCGTTCCTTACAAAGAAGCCTACAGGGGCATATTGGCACATAGGAATGTCCACATTGGCAAACTTTCCCCATTTGAATGAAGGATCGTCGGAAACCCCTACTTTTAACACTGCTGTAGAACTGGTTTGTCTATCGAGACCGGTAGCAAGCAGATCAAATTCAATGGTATATTCTTCTGGCAAGTCCGGCGCATCTGGGATATAGACAATACCATATCCTGGTTTCAATTCAAGCCACTTATTTTCACTTTCATTCACTTTAACCAATTCACCACCCCCATTTGTATTCCATTTGGATGGGAAATCGCCAATAAAATCTGAAGAAAAATCATCGAAGAACAAGAGCTTGTCTCCAGGAACAAAATCGAACTTGCTATAGATTTTGATGTCCTCCGGATCAGGATCTGGTGAAGCAAGATTAGGGTCCTTTTGCCCGTTGCTGCCGTCTGTGGGCTTACCGCCCCCGGGAATTGGAGAGCCATTCCCTCCCTTACCTTCTCCAGGTTTTTTTCCTGGTTCTAAGATGCTATCTAATACCTGATCTGTTTTTTTAGAAGTTTCCTTTTCAACCCTTCTTTCAACGGTCCGCTCTGCGGCCCTCTCTGCTCTTTTCTTTAGCTTTTTAAAAACTTGCGCCTCTCCTGTTTGCATTCCCCACATAAGGAGTGCCGAGGTAATCAATACTAACTTTTTCATCTCTTTTTTCCTTGATTTAATGTTCTTTCAATCTTTTGTAAAGTGCGTACTTAAAAGCACCTTATTTTTATGCATTATTTTGAGTACATATTTTCCCTTTTCCAAATGCGAAATATTCAGATAGATCTCGTTGGCGGGTAAGTTGTGAATCCCTCCTTCATAGTTCTTGGTCTTCATACTGTTAATGAAGATTTTGGTTAAAGGTTAACATTGGGGAATTAAGTTTTGTATAGGATAAAGCTAAAGCGAGATAGCCAGCGAGACTGTAATATATGTATCTATCTCTTGGAAATATGTAACATGCACTTAAAACCCACTATTTGGGCCCTATTAAAGGGTCAGGCTGAAATAAACTCTGATGGCGAACAGCCGTAAGCCTCTTTAAAACATTTGGTGAAGTAAGAAGGATCATTAAAACCTACCTGGTAACCAATTTGGGAAATATTCACATCGCTTTTTTCCAATAGTGTGACAGCCAACTTTAGGCGTTGAGAACGGATGAATTCTGAGGTAGATAGTCCCGTAAGGGCTTTTAATTTTCTGTGAAGTTGCATTCTGCTCATGCCGGTTGCATCACTGAATCCCTGGGTATTAAAAGATGAATCTGTAAGCTTGGTGTCCAGAACGGTCTGAATTTTATGAAGAAATTGTTCATCCAAATTTGTGATAGCAATATCCTTGGGTTTTAAGATGATTTCCTGACTGTAGCGAGTCTGTAACTGCTTTCTTTGAGCTATCAGTTTATCTACCTTAGTAGTTAGAATTCTGGGGTTGAAAGGTTTGGTGATGTAATCATCTGCCCCGGTCTCTATCCCAATAAGCAGGTTTTCTTCTCCGGCCTTTGCCGTAAGTAAAATAATGGGAATATGACTTGTTCGCTCGTCTGTTTTGAGCTTTTTGGTCAGTCCAATTCCATCCATAACCGGCATCATAATATCTGATATGATCAGATCTGGTACTTTTTCCAGGGCAATGTCTATCCCCTCCTTTCCATCATTTGCTACTAAGACGTTGTAATTTACTTGAAAGGTGTCTACGAGCAGCCCACAAACCTCTTTGTTATCTTCCACAATCAACAATATCGGTAGTTCATTTACAGACACATCCGAAGACTCTATTTCAACCGATTTTTCGTTAATCGATGGCACTTTGGAATGGGGAGGTTTTTCCGATACTGCCAGTTCAGATGGGCTAAAGGAGTTTTGATCTATGGGAAGGGTTACAGTGAAAGAGGTCCAATCTTCTTTCTTACTTTTGACCTCAATGCTACCTCTATGCAGATTCACTAACTCGTTTACAAGCGCCAGTCCGATTCCTGCGCCGGAATTATGCTCGTCTGTCTGGTAGAATCGCTGGAAAATTCTTTTTTGTTCTGCCTCTGAGAGTCCTGGACCGGTGTTTTTTATAAGTAGTTTTAATTGTTCTTTGCTGAGCTGAGCATGGCATTCTACCGTGCCGCTGTTCGGAGTATACTTTATCGCATTAGACAATAGGTTAACCACAATTTTTTGTAATGCATCTCTGTCGAACCAGGCTTTTTCTGTTTCGGTACTGATGTTCTGGAGGTAGGTAATTTGCTTTTCAGCTGCTGCATAAGTAAATGAATCGGCCACCGCCGCTATAAGACGCAGAGGATCTCCATGGCTTACCTTTAGCTTAAGGCTACCCACCTCAATTTTTGAAAGATCTAAGAGTTGGTCTACGAGCTCTAAAAGGCGTCTGTTATTTCTTTGAATCATTTTAAGATCTGCACGCTCTTTTTCATCCAGGTTCTCTCGAAGTAATTTTTGTTCAATTGGAGCAGAAATGAGCGTAAGAGGGGTGCGGAATTCATGGGAGACATTGGCGAAAAAATCGGACTTCATACCGTCTATTTCTTTGAGCTTTTTGTTGGTTTTCTGTCTGTTGCGATATAAGAAAAACAATAGTACCCCTATCACGGAAGTTAATCCAATACCCCCTAGTAGCAGATTCCGCTCATTTTTCTTTTGTTGCTCTGCCAGAGCCTTTTCCGATTGTAGCAGATCTATTTTATCTTCCTTCTGTTTAGCCTGAATCTCTGCAAACAATGCCAATGCCCGCTCATTTTTCTTCAAATTAATTACGGAATCCTGAATCTCAATAATTTCGGAAAATTCTTGTGCAGCCTCTTCATCCCTAGAGCTTCGTAAATAGGAATTGGCCATGCCTTGACTTGCAGTATAGGTAAGGATAATATCATCAAGTCCATCAGCAAAAGACTTAGCTTCTTTGAAGTGAGACAGGGCCGTAGGATAGTTTTCTTCCTTAAAATAACTGGTCCCCAGGAAAGAATGGGCCTTAGACATTTCGAAGGGATCTTTTAATAGTGCGCTCAGCCTGAGGTACTCTGTGAAGTGCTTTTTTGCCAATTCAAGCATATTTTGTTGCAAATAAACTTCCCCAAGGGTCCTGTTTACGATCATCTGTTTAGGAGTCATTTCTAATCTTGTATAGTACTCCAGGCAGTGAAACAAAAAAGGCAGGGACTTTTTCAGGTTGTCGCAGTTAAATTCGAGCATTCCCATAGATAGAGTGATCTCTGTTACCCCTGCAGGATTATCTTGAGCAATAAATCGGTTTCTAACTTTTTCAAGGTAATCGTGAGCCTTTCTATAGAGTTCCGTATTGAACTTCATTTTTCCCAATCTTCCCAGAGCAGACAAATAAGAGACACTATTAAGATTGTGTTGTTCGCTTACAGAATCTGCTTTTGAGTAATACAGTACTGCCTTATCGAGGTCATATTTTTTGTAAAAAATATTGGCGTAGTCGCTATATGCGTATACCAATTGTTGGGGGTTCATAGGCTGCTTAGCCTCAACCACCGTCTTACGGGTCCAGTAGAGCGCTGAATCATATGCCCTGGATTCGTAGTGATTCTTTCCTAACCAACGGTAAATTTTTAAGGGTTTTAGCTTTTTACTGCTTTTTAGACTATTAAAAGTATTGTGGAGTGCGTTGATGGCATATGAATAGTTTCCCCGGATCCTGAATAAATAGGCCAGGTTTAATCCACTGGAGGTAATGCCGTCTTCATAATGAAGCTGTTTGGATAAGGTGAAGGAAGAATCGGCATACTTCAAAGCCGTTTCCAAATCGTGAAAGGTATAATACTGACTGGCCTTTAAGTAGTTTTTAACCTTAGAACTGTCGCTAGGTGCATTATCCAGTTTCCCTTTGAGCTGATCTATGTCTGTGGTTTGCCCTAGTAAGGCTCCAAAGGCGAAACAACACAAAACTGAACAGATAAACCTCATGATCCACCGAAAAAATGGGCTGCAATAAAACTAAGGGGATAGGTAATTTAAATGTACTTATACCCAGGACTTTAAAGCAATAATTTGCTGTCTCTTTCTACTTGTTAAAGGCAGTAAGCTGGGTACTACCCATTAACTTTCCGTTTTTATTGTAGCTCTCCTGTTTAACCATTCCCACCCCTTCAGCAAGCCAAATTCTTGAAGGAAATGTTTGCTTCATCATCACCTTAGTTTCATTTTCGCTGTATAAGACAAAACAATCAAAGGTGCCTGCCGGAGTAGTAATACTTTCCTTTTTCTCCACCTTCCTGTTGATCATGTTTACGCTCATATTCATGTTTATGCCGCTCATGCTTAATTTGACCGTAACATTGGCGTCTGCCAGTTCTTGTCCAACGCCCAAATCGTTTGGGATCTCTATATCGTTACCACTGATTTCCATTTCGCCATCTTGAGATTGCATTAGCATTTGATTAGACATTAACGATTGATAGTCTATCCTAACGACGTTCTCTGAACAACTGAATTTGTAATCGGACTGTAAAATCTCTTTCCCCTTGTTGTCTTTCAGCTTCATGAGCATAGTAGCACTGGTCATTGCGCCATCGGTACTGACATCAGCTACGGTATAGTCTACAGTGCCATCACTTTTGCCTTTTTTGTTATAATTGGTGTATTGGAAAGATGTGCCCTCTTCCATGGGGTAATATTTACTACAGCCTTGACTGTATAAGCCGTTTCCGAGAAATAAAACAATACATAGGGCTAAAAAAGTTCTCATATTGTATAGTTAATAGTTAATAGTTAATAGTTAATAGTTAATAGTTTTTAATCTTAAATTACTGCTTACTGCTTACTAAAACAAGCTCAAGTTCAAGTATCAAGTTCAAACTCAAAAGGTGTTAGGCGAAAATATTCATTTTCATTTTCAACTTTCCAATTTCAATTATCAAAACCCCATCAGCTAACAACCGACAACCAACAACTGATCACAGTTTCACAAACTCCACTCTTCTATTTTGTGCCTTGCCATCTGCGGTGCCATTGTCTCCAACAGGGTCGGATTCTCCTTTTCCATCAGCTGTTAAACGGGAAGCTGAAATATTGTAAACGTTTACCAAGGCACTTTTAACAGCTTCCGCTCTTTTCTTAGACAAGGTCATATTTGTCCCTTCATCGCCATCAGAATCCGTATGTCCTATAATGTTAAGACTTAGGCCAGCTTCTTGCTGCAACACCTGGGAGATTTGTCTGATAACACCCATAGACTGAGGTTGAAGGTTAGCAGAACCTGAATCGAACAAAATGGCATTGGTAGAAATTCTACCCTCAGCCAATAACTTTCTGCGAAGATCAACACCACCCTCAGCTACTTTTAAGTTGGAAATAAATAAGTTTTCCTTTCCATCCTTAAAATTACTCAGATGGAATCTAAGAGCTGTTAACACATTCCCTTCAGGAATCATTCTTGGAATATCCACATATTTCTTTTCGTTGACCCATAGTCTGAACCTGCGCTTGTTCACAGCTATAGAAACGTGTGGTTGATCTAGAACCGCAGCTCTTAGATCGGCATTCACAACATTGTTGATCTCAACGCCCCCTCCTGCTCTATGATAGTTTTTCACACGAACGCCAATCGCTGAATATTGACAAAACGGGATGAGCGCATGGGCATATGCATTTCCATGTTGAAAACTATTATTATCGCTTAAACCAACCTGGAGGGTAGCTGTTGAAGAAGTTTGACGATCGAGTCCAACAGCCAGAAGATCAAACTCAATAGTATATTCCTCCGGGAGACTTGGAACATCTGGGATATAATAGGTAGAATGTCCGGGCAAAATTTTAAGCCATTTTTGAGGAGAGTCATCAATGGTTACCACTTCCCCGCTGCCATTGGTATTCCATCTGGCAGGGAAATCACCAACAAAATCGTTGGAAAAATCATCGAAAAATAAGAGTTTATCTCCGGGGACGAAATCGAACTTGCTATAGACCTTAATGCTTTTTGGCTCACCTTCACCGGCTGTTGGAGCCTCATTGTTTCCTTGGTCGTTTGGGTCTCCCGGGGTATCATTTCTTGGAATTGGATTTCCATCCTTATCTGTTGGTTGTTTTCCCTTTTTACCTGGCTCAAGAATGCTATCTAATACCTCATCGGTCTTTTTAGAGGTTTCTTTATCAACACGTCTTTCAACGGTCCGCTCAGCTGCTTTTTCCGCTCGTTTTTTTAATTTTTTAAAAATTTGCCCGTTAGCATCAGGCACAAATACGACCATTACCAATAAAGTGCAGAATATTCGTAATGGACGAGTAAGGCATTTCATAATAGTGTGATTTTAAGTTATTTAAATATAAGTAATTGTAGAGAGCTGTTTCCATTTTATGTATAACTTGTCTAAAAGTTAACATATATGGCTTAAAATGATGTATCAATTCATTTTGTAAACGACGAGGGCGTTTTTACTTTCCTTTGTCACTAGCTCTACTTTCCGGTCAGAATCTATATCGGCAAGATCAGGAATAGAAGCTCCAACTACTGGAAAATTAGGAATAGATATGGCATTGCTGTCGAACAGATAGGTTTGCTGACTTTGCAAATCTGTCACACTCACATAAATCTTATCATAGATATAAAAAATCTTAGGCTGGGTATAAACCCCGAGCTCTAGAGATACTTTTTTTCCCTTAATGCTAAGTTCATTATCATTCATTGTGACCAGAGTTTTACTGGTCGCATCTATTCCGTGGTCCTCATTCAAATTGAGTTTGGTTTTGGAGATACCTCCCTTTTGATCAATACTAAATAAGGTACCTGCTTTATCTGTTAAAGTAAATTTGTTTCTATAAAGTTGTACCTGATTTTCTGAAAAATCAATGCGCTCTTTGACGGGAACTCTGGTTTTTCCTTCCCGGGTCAAGATTTTTAAGGACCCGTTGTCTAGCATGAAGACCAAATAATCCTTTTGGCCAATGCGCAGATGTTTTGGTGCTCTTAGGATATTACTCTCAGCTTCGTTGTATTTAAAGCCAGTAACGATCTTGCCTCTGCTATTGTACATGAAGATCTTGGAGCCTTGGGTTACCACAAAACGATAGTTTTTGTTTTTGTCGTAATCAAAAACTGCCAGGGGGTTGAGGTTGCCACCGTCAAATTTCATATCGAAAGGTTTCACCTCTTTTCCATTTCTATCTAAAATCAGGAACCGGTCCGAAGTGGTAAAGGCAAGTTGTAGACGTCCATTCTTATAGATATCAACTTGGGAAATCTTTCCCTGAATTTTTCCTTCCAGCTGTTTTTTCCAAAGTACCTTACCACTGGTGGAAATTAGATAAAGATTGTGGTCCACGTCCTGGACGACCACCTCTTTTTTTCCTGTTCGATGATTCAAAACAAATTGGGGGCCTGTGGCGATTTCCGCGTCTAGTTGAATCGCGAACATCGCAGAAGTCGTATTGCTCGCTTTTGTCATCCCCAGCGCCTTAATTACCAAATTCGTGTGAAAGAAATTATCGTCAGAAACCACTTGACCCGCATATGCGAAGCTAGAGCTCTTCGCTGATTTGAAGTCCCTTAAAAATTCCGAGTTTAGATGATCTCCCCAAACCTGCTCTAGTCCTTGAGCATTGGAAACGTATAAAATACTTGATTCATCTGCCAAGGAAGCATCAACCGTCCTGAAAAGGGCGGAGGTATTAAAGGTGTCCTTCCTATTGTAAGCCGAAATGATCGATTGCAGAATGCGCTGGTTGTCGCTAAATACAAATGCATTGTCAACTACAGCATAATATCGGGCATTGAAATCCTTTACCAGAGGATTGAAAAAGGTATTCAAAAAGGCATTTTGTTCTAAAGTGCTAATTTCTCCACCGCGATAGTCAGACGTCCCACTCCTGTTGTTCTCAAGAAATTCAGAAATCTTTTCGGAAGCGTAGGTATGTAATACTATAGCTTGTTGTCCTTCCCGGTAAATATGACCGATTTCTTCAACGCCGTTAAAGAGGCTGTCGACCACAAAAGATTTGCCAGCATATTCTTTCTGGTTAAGCGCAAAACGGTCGTAATCGGCCAATGAAAATGAAAGAATTGCATCAGCTGTTGCCGGTGCCATAAGTGCGGTTGCACTGGGCAAAGGGCCGACCTCTTTAAAGAGTTTGACAAATTGTCGGGTCGAATCTGAAGCGAGAGAGACCCCGTTTAACATTAAATTATCCGGACGACTATCCAGATCCAAGGAGATCCATCGCGAATAATCCTCCATACCTATTTCCGCATCTTTCTTAAATATTGTTTTTTCAAGCAGCTGAGGCGCATTACTTTTTACAAAAAAAGCTGCAGACTTTTTCGGATTGGAAATGCTAAAAAGTGATAGTAGAACATCATCCGGACTTCCTCTTTTTCCAGTTTCAATGGCTTTAACCAGGACTTCCGGAGAAGAGGCAAGGAGGAGGTGCTCAGAGTCAAAAATGTGGTAAAAAGACCACTCTCCCAGTATACGTTTTTCAAAGGTAAAACCTTGAAAATTGACAGTTTCGGCCCTGCTTTCCGAGAATTGCTCCTCGTTGATTAGTTCTTTAACGGGAGGTAAAACCAGAAGAAATTCGGTGCTATCTTCCTCCTTAGTGGTAAAAGCCATTAGCGCGGAGGTGTCTGATACGATATGATGAAGAAGTCTAAGCTGTTTTATGGTACTGGCATAAGCTTTAGACTTACTCATGCCTTCTACAAAAGTGTTATTTTTTAGTTCGCTTTTAAGTTGAGATATGTTGTTGATCTTGATTATTACTCCTGCTTCCTCAGGGATATAGTTAAGGGGGGAGGTAGAGGAGTTTCTTTCTTTGTTGCACCCACAGATACTGATCATTATCAGCACTAGTAAGAGTTTAAACTTCATGGTAATTTACTTTGTTACAAATTTAGAATTTTATGTGGTTTTCGGTTCAGGGAACCTCGGTTTTAAGTTTTGGAAAGAAGACAAGCTTAACAGGTTTTGAACAGAAATATTAAAATCTCACAGATCTAGTTTCAATTGGTTGGGTAGTAGTCTAAAACTTTGTCTGTGATAGGGCGAAACACCGTACTTTTCAATGGCTTTGCGGTGTTCTTGTGTAGGGTACCCTTTGTTCTTTTTCCAATTGTACATGGGATATTCGAGATGAATTTTTTCCATATAGGCGTCTCTATATGTTTTTGCTAGTACCGATGCCGCCGCGATACTCATGAACTTGCTGTCTCCCTTAATAATACATTGATGAGCGATGTCTAAGTATTTTTTAAATCTATTACCATCGACAATGATAAACTCTGGTTTGGCAGACAAATTATTCAAAGCCTGGTGCATTCCCTGGATTGAGGCATTTAGAATATTGATTTTGTCGATGACTTCCGGAGCTATATGGGCAACGCCAAAGCTAATAGCCTGATGCTGAATTAAGGGTTTAAGATCATTCCTGTCTTTTTCTGAGAGCTTTTTCGAATCGTTAAGTACCGGATTTTCAAAACTTGGGGGTAATATCACTGCTGCTGCCGTGACTGGCCCTGCCAGACAGCCTCTTCCAGCCTCATCTGTTCCGGCCTCGTTTGGCCCCTGGAAAAATTCTTTTAACATCAATATTGACCTTCAAAGTTTGAATTTAACCTGGATTATTACCTAATCCTCCTTGCTAAATATGTTAAAAATGTGTTTTTCTTTCAATCAAAGAAACGAAATGTTAAGCATTCAATAAATTGACAGCGCTTTTTTAACAAGAATGGGCCCTCAGAGCTAGTCTGGTTTGCATAATTAACTTATTATTAAGACTTTTGCCACTGACTAATTCAAAAATCTAATTAAATGAGATCAAAGTTAACTTGGATGTTAACACCTTTGTTGGTGTTATGCATGAGCCTGTCTTATGGGCAGGAGAAGACAATTTCGGGTAACGTTACGGACGAAAATGCTCTTCCACTTCCTGGGGTTTCAATCGTTGTTGTTGGAACAACCAATGGGACACAAACGGATTTTGATGGTAACTATACAATAAACGCTTCCGAAGGGCAAGTGTTACGGTTTAGTTATTTGGGGCAAAAAACTGTAGATAGGACGATAGGTTCTTCTAGCGTCATTAATCTGCAGATGGAAGAAGATGCTGAAACGCTTCAAGAAGTGGTGGTTCAGGGATATCGTACCGCTACTAAGGAAAAGTCGAGTATCGCTTCTGTAACAGTAAGTGCCGAAACAATCACCGCCAGACCAAACGCTAACTTCGCCCAAACACTTTCGGGTCAGGTAGCAGGTTTGAATATTACTACAAGTTCCGGACAGCCCGGGGGTAATACTCAAATCAACCTAAGGGGTGTTGGCTCTGTAAACGGTAACACCGAACCTCTTTTTATTATTGATGGTGCACCCGTAGATGAGGATAACTTTAGGAGTTTAAACCCTAATGATATCGCCTCTATCTCTGTACTAAAAGATGCCGGTGCAACGGCAATTTATGGTAACAGAGGTGCGAACGGTGTGGTTATCATCAAAACAAGAAACGGTACCTTCAATTCAGCAACCAAAATTAATTATCTGGGCCAGGTAAGTTTTACTTCCCTGCAGGATAATGATTATGACTTGATGGATGCCCAGGAGCAATTAAGACTTGAAAGAGATTTTGGGAACGGTAGAGGGGTAGACATGACAGATGCTGAAATAGCTGCTTCACCCAATTTCGACTGGTCCAACTTCTTTTTTGATACCGGGATCACCCAAAGCCATACCTTGAACATTACAAGTGGTGGTGAAAATATTAATTCCTTTACCTCTCTGGGATATACCGATGTTGAGGGGATCTTACAGGCTAGTGACTTAAAGCGATTCAACATTCGTAATAACATCACTGGAAAATCTGAGAACGACAGATTTAACTACGGTTCCAATTTTTCTATTAACTATTCTGAATCTAATGAGCCTAACAGTATTGGATCCGGAGCAATTAACAGGAACTATATTCTAGGGGCTTATCAGTCTGTACCTTACATAACTCCTGATGATTATGTGGATGGAGCCAGCTTACTTTCTCCACTGTCATTCGCCAATACGCCTTTATTCCTTTTAGATAGGTTATTAACATATACTAGAAAAGAATCCGAGGTAAAAATTATTGGAACATTTAATGCCAGCTATAAGCTTACAGATGATATTACTGCTAAACTTGTAATGTCTGGTGACTATACCGATGAGCACTTAACCAGAGCTGAAGGACCAACCTCATTTAACGCCTTGTTATTTGGTGGAGGTGCTAACCCTACTTCTGGTTTCCAGGATCAGTTCGTTACAAGGACCCTTACCTTTAATAATGTATTTTCTTTGAATTGGCTGAAAAGCTTTGGAAAACATACTGTAGATTTTGGGGCTTATACGGAATACTTTAAAGCCCATTACAGAAGATTTGGTTTCAGACAGAATGGTTTGAACCCTAAAACATTCTTCCCCGGGGACGGTGACGGATTTGTTACGGATAACGGAAACAACGATTTCTTCGTTGATGCGCCAGCAGCTGATATTTTAAATGCCGGTTTATTCTCTTATTTCGGACAGTTAGATTATGACTTCGATACCAAATATGGTGTAACCGGAACCATAAGAAGGGATGCTTCTTCCAGATTTGCCGGAAGTAACAGATGGGCAACATTCTGGTCTGTTGCAGGGCGTTGGAACATAAGCAATGAGCCCTTTATGGAAGGCTCTATTTTTGATGTGCTGAAGTTAAGAGGTTCCTACGGTACCACTGGTAACCAAAACATTGTAGACGCGGTAGGGCAATTTGCTCCATTCTCGGCAGCTGACCTTTATCTGGATCTCTTTACCACAGGTGCAGGCTATGGCGGTGCGAACTCCATAGTACCTTCTCAGTTAGGAAATACCATTCTACAATGGGAAACCATTGCACAAGCCAACGTTGGTATCGATTTCGAATTGTTTGATAGAAGATTACGAGGTTCTGTAGATGGTTATATTAAAACTACTGAAGACCTGTTCCAGGATAGACCTCTATCTGCTGTAAATGCTCAAACGGTGCTTAGAGCCAATATTGGTTCTTTGGAAAACAAAGGTATCGATGTAACCCTTAATTACGATCTGCTTAGAGGTGGTTCGGACGGTGTTAATATCGCCCTTGGGATCAACGGAAACTACAACAGACAGGAAAACCTTGAGATACCAACGGAAGACGGGACTGTGGTAGGTGCAGGATCATTGACAGGAAGAAGAGAGGGCGGTCCTCTTAACGAATACTTCGTATACCGATATGCTGGTGTTAACCCGGCGAATGGTAACTTACTATTCTTAACAGCGGATGGCAATGTTACTGAAAGCCCTAATGTTGATACTGACAGAGTTTGGTTAAACAAAAACATCTATCCAGACTATCAAGGTGGTATTACTTTCGATCTGGATTATAAAGGATTCTTTTTTAGCACTCAATGGAATTATGCCATAGGAGTGGATCGTTATGATTTTGACCTTTCCGGTTTCCAAAACCCTAACAACATTGGTCAGTTTAGACACTCTAGAGATATTTTGAGAGCCTGGACTGAAGACAACAGGGTAACCGATATACCTTCTTTAACGGCAGCCAATCTTGCACTTGGTGGTTCATCAGACAGGTATTTAAAAGAAGCTGATTACCTAAGGCTTCGTTTTACTCAAATTGGATATAGCTTCCCACAGGAGTACCTAAAAGGTACTGGCTTCAATGTCTTGAGGATCTTTGCTAATGCTGAAAACCTATTCACCTTTACTAAGTGGAGAGGGTTTGATGTGGAAAGTGCCTTAAGTACAGGTAGTAGACAATATCCAACACCTAGGATTCTTTCAGTAGGGTTTGAAATAGGATTTTAATAAAAAATTGAGAAGAATGAAAAATTTTAAAAAACTAGTAGTACTTGCGTTTTTAGTTACAGCAGGAGCCTGTAATGACGCTATAGATATTGCCCAGCCAGGGCGACTCCCTGCAGATGTGGCATTTCAGAATGTTGCAGACCTACAAGATGGATTAATTGGGCT
>JBFOMC010000172.1:0-4481 GCA_040830565.1 Flavobacteriaceae bacterium | reverse complement strand
ACATAATTTTCTTTTCTGCGAAGCAGTAGTACTCCCGACTCTACTTTTGGAGGAGGCTCAAATACACCGGGAGCCACAGTAAACAAGTATTCCGCTTCATAAAATGCTTGCACTAGTACTGAAAGAATCCCATAGGTTTTATTGCCTTCTATGGCGCAGATACGCCGAGCCACTTCCTTTTGGAACATGCCTGAGAATTCTGGCACCAAATGTTTCATCTCAAGAAGTTTAAAAACGATTTGAGTTGAAATGTTATAAGGGAAATTACCTGTGATAGCAAAGGGTTGACCCTGGAAAAGAGAGGCAATATCATATTTGAGGAAATCTGCTTCCAGCACCGTAAAGTGTCTATTTTTCAACGCAATTTCCGGATGCTCTAGCAGAAAACTATGGTTGAGATAAACTATAGATTCCGCATCCAGGTCCATGGCTACGAGTTTCAGATCTCTATTCAGGAGGTATTTTGTAAGTACTCCTGTTCCCGGCCCTATTTCAAGTACATTTTCATAGTCGTTAAGGGTGAGGGTGTTGGCAATTTGCCGGGCAATGTCCTCGTCTTTCAAAAAGTGCTGCCCGAGGTATTTTTTAGCTCTAACCGGGCTTCTTTCTTCTCGGGGACTCTTATATTTCCTTTTTTTGGAACCGTTATTTTTTCTTTTACCCATAACAGCCTAATTTGATCCACTTAGGCGACTTCGGTATACCCATGCCTCTATACCGGAAACCAAGCTAAGCTTTTCTCGTATATAAGCTTTACCCTCGTATAAATCAGTTTTCCTTAACTCAGAACCGCTAATAACATAAAGTTCGCCTTCAACGGTATCTTCAGCTTTTCCAGTATGGATAATTGTTGGGTAAAGTCCGCCAACGCTTTTCTCGACCACCTTATGTTGTGGCAGGCTGTCTTTGCTTCCCTCTAATGCTCTGGAGAATAATTCTTGTTGCACTATCTGGTCCCGTAAGGTTCCGTAGGTAAAGAGGTATTCGGTGGCTGGGACGATTTGGCTGGTCTGTTCACTTACAACTTCGAGCTCTGTTCTGAAGGCCACGAATTTATTTGCAAAGCGCAGTAATCCATCCTGGCGCATGCTTTCGGCATCTTCTTCATAGTAGCGATCCAGAGTCTCTTTGTCTGCCACCGTATATTGCACAGCATAGGTAAGGCCTCCCATATCCTCCTCTACCAAAACTCTGCACATTTTGGCAGAGAGGAACTTGCCGGTAGCGAGCATGTCTGGAATGTGTTTTTCTTTCATCCAGGCCAACCACTGGTCGTGCACGGTTTCTTCAATATTGATGGTAACGTTGTAGATGTACATTTTTGAAGTTCTGGTTCAAGATCGGATACAAAACGAAGTTAGCATATCATTAACCACCTTAGATTCTGAAACTAACATTAATTAATGGCATCCCCTCTGAGCTTTCTGAAATTCTTCCGGGCCTGAGGGAAATAGTAACTGTCCTGGTAATTATAAATGATCTTTTCGTAATGTGCTTTGGCCTTTTCCACATCATTAAAAACTGTTCTATAGAGTTCGGCCAGGGCAAAATGAGCGTCATCCGCCAGGATATCATTTCCATAGAATTCTATGATCTTTTGATAATTAAATCTCGCTGCTTCGTATTCCTTTTTCTCCGCATGAAGTTCACCTTGTCTTAGGAGCGCTTCATCTTCTATTTTTTCTCCCTTGTGGTTTTGGAGAATATCATTCAGAGCTTCTATGGCTTTGTCACTCTTATTTTGATAGGCCAAAAGGTCGGCCCGTGCATATTTCTTCAAAGCGGTCTGGGTAGAATCTTCAAGAGAGTTATCAGAAATAAGTAAGCTCAACTGCATAGCGTCATTGGCAATTAACTGGGAAGTAGACCCCCTTAAAACTTTGAGTTGCGCATGTGCCCAATCAAAATCTCCCTTATAGAAACTAGTTTGTGCTACTTTAAATCTTGCATCTTGTCCAAGCACGTCATTTTTTAGGCTTTTTTGAACCTGCGAGAAAAGAATGAGGGCCTCGTTGAATTTTTGATCGAAGACAAGAATGTCTCCCAGAGCCAACTTAACGAAAGCACTTCCATACCTGTTCAAAGGTAATTCAAGACTCATTTTAAGGAGATTGACAGCATCTTCGGGCATATCTCTTTTAAAGGTGAGAAAATTAGCATAGGCCACCTGTAATTGTACGGTTTGGGTCTGAAAACCGTAAATCTCCATGAGTTCTTCAAATTTTTCCCGAACAGCATCTAAGGTTTTGTCATTTTCATCTTCCAGGGCAATATCAATTAAGTGCAATTCGGCATTTAAGGTGGTCACAGGATCAACACTGTTTTTGATTATATATTCAAAAATGCTCTTTGCATGTACCCAAGCCTTATCTTCCAATGCAATATTTCCTAAACCTTCCAGGCGTTGGAGACTACTTTCTTCAGATCTTTTGTAGATGGCTTTCTCTTGACTAAAAGCACTGTTGTATTGTTTTTGTTGTACAAACAGCCAGCTCAGGAGTTCATTCCATAGAACATCAGGATTTTTCTGAGCCTTTTGTAATAGTATTTTTTTTAGTTTGATGTTGTTCTCATTATTGGGATCCTCGCTGATAAAATGGTCTATATTTCTCAGGACATTGGTTTTGGATGACTTTCCCTTACCGATAAGCTCCAGATAAGATTCATACATTCTGGTGATGTCTCCTTGTTCTCCGTAAATACGAGCCATTTGGAAATTATAATCGAGTTGGGGATTTAATTCCATTGACCTGGAATATGCTCGGAGCGCATAATCCAAAAGCGCATAACGTTGAAATCTAAAACCTACACCATAGCCATAATTAGGGTTTTGCTCTATAGAAGCAAGTGCTATTTCGTAGTTTTCTTTGGCGAGTTCTTCCAGATCCTGAAGCAGGTAGTTATATCCTAATTCGATATAGATTGTTGGATAGGGATTGCCAAGCGCAATTTTTTGCATCAAAAACTCCTCGGCCTTCTCATACTTTTCCAATTGCTGGTAACATGCAATAAGACCTTCTGCATAGTCTGTTCTACGAGGGTGTTTTTCAACCAATTTTTCATAAAAAACAACTGCCTTTTCAAATGCTCCATCGTTAAAATACTGCTTAGCCAGAAAGTCCTCCTGTGAAGCCACCCCTTGGATAAGGAAAACAAAAAATAGAAGAATCAGAACTCTCATTAAACAAATATACTATAGTTAAGGCGATGTAATTGTTAAGAAGAATACAAGTTTACGGGCCTAAAACTGCCCCAAAATATTAATTACAAGCCTAATCTATCATCTCAAAACCCGTATAAGGAACCAAAACTTCGGGGACTTTTATACCATCAGGAGTCTGATAGTTTTCCAGTATTCCAGCAAGTACCCGAGGTAATGCCAGGGCACTTCCGTTTAAGGTATGTGCAAGCTGTGTTTTGTTATTTTCGTCCTTAAAACGAAGTTTTAAACGGTTAGATTGATAGGCTTCAAAATTGGAAACAGAACTTATTTCCAACCATCTATCCTGAGCCGTGGAGAATACTTCAAAATCATAAGTAAGTGCTGATGTAAAGCCAAGATCTCCTCCACAAAGTCTTAAGATGCGATACGGTAGCTTTAGATCCCGAAGAATATCCTTCACATGTTCTACCATGCCATCCAGGGCGGCGTAGGATTTGTCAGGATGTTCTACTCTTACAATTTCAACCTTGTCGAACTGATGCAATCTATTTAATCCTCTAACATGGGCTCCATAGCTTCCGGCTTCCCGTCTAAAACATGGTGTGTACCCTGTATATGCTATGGGAAGATCACCCGGATTAAGCATAACATCTCTGAACATATTGGTTACCGGAACTTCTGCGGTGGGAATGAGGTAGAGATTATCCAATTCAAGGTGGTACATCTGACCTTCCTTATCCGGCAACTGTCCTGTGCCATAACCAGAGGCTTCATTTACCAGATGAGGCACTTGCATTTCAGTGTAACCTGCTTTTGTATTCTTATCCAGGAAAAAGGCAATAAGAGCCCGTTGCAATCTGGCGCCTTTTCCTTTATACACCGGAAAACCTGCACCGGTTATTTTAACCCCAAGCTCAAAGTCTATGATATCGTATTTGGCCGCAAGTTCCCAGTGAGGTAAGGCAGCCTCAGTTAGGGCAGGGACCGCGCCTTCCTGAAAGACCTCTTCGTTATCTTCATCGGTGTTTCCTGCAGGTACCAGCTCGTTAGGGACATTCGGAATTTGATAGAGTAAGTCTTGAAGCTCGGTGGCCGCGGTATTGAGTACTTCTCCTAATTTCTTGGAGTTTTCTTTTAAGGTTCCGGTCTTGGCCTTCAGCGCATTGGCCTCTTCAGCCTTCCCACTTTTATAGAGGGTACCTATTTCCTTAGAAATTTTGTTACTCTCGGCCAGGGTATTATCCAATTCTGTCTGTGTTGCACGTCTTTTTTCATCAACTGCTAATACCTCTTCTATTAAGGCGCTGGCGTCTAGATT
>JBFOMC010000171.1:0-4202 GCA_040830565.1 Flavobacteriaceae bacterium | reverse complement strand
GTCCAATAATGATCAAGGGCGGAACGAGAAATAACAGGTCTGATGTCCTAAAACTATCATTCTTAATGACCCTTCGAACATAGATAAATACTAAAGGCCCGTAGATTACCCAAAGAGGAAAGTGGGTCAGGTTTATATGCACGAAGGAGGCAGTATAAAGTTCTCCGGACCATCTCAGGCAATTGTTTAATAACTCGAACGAAAATAATAAAGTATAGGCTGCCAAAATAATATTTGCCACTCTATCCCCTTTCTTTTTAAAAAGAAAGAGAAGGCTGAGCAACACGCCTAAAAAAGCAAAAAACAAAAAAAGCAGGACAACAAAATTCATAGTGCCATAAGCTATACTCAAAGATAATTTATAGCAATTTTTATTTGTCTCTTTCTATAGGGAGATACACATAATGCTAAAAGAAAACGGCAAAACCACGAGCCAGTGCACGGGCTAATCTCAGTTAAGGATTACATCCTTTTTAACCGCTCACGCTTTACCAGTGAATCGGGCCGCTGCCCAAATACTTCTCGGCAATTGGGGCGTAGTGCTCCTTAATATCCTCCAGGGCGTAGGTTTGGTTGCTTTTTGTATAGAGATCGTACTTGTTAAAATCTCTTATCCATTCTAAATACTGCTTATCTTCCTCATTAAGTAGTTCGGAATAACTGCCGCCACTGTGCCAGGGATAAAAGGAGTGAAACCTGATCATGGCCATTCCCGCTTCCGGGATGGAATTTTCCTTGTGATTTTTCAACACCTGGTATAGATATTCGTCATGACCCCAGGCCAGTGTAAGCCTGTTTAGACCACAGCCTTCTTCATAGATTCCTTTGGAGCTGTTATACCTTTTATCTGCCATATCCGGGTTCAGGCTGTTAAATTCAGGATATACACAGCTGTCCGGAAGCTTACAACCCACTACAAACACATCGCCTACCATGCCCCATTGTTCAGCCTGGCTGGTTCCGTCCTCGTCGCAACCCCATAAAAACATCACCTTGCCAAGATCGTGAATTAGTCCTACCAACTGCATCCAATCCGGTCTGTTGTCAGCCCTTATGGCCTCTGCGCTCTGAATAAGATGTTGCACATTGGGAAGGTCGAGGTCCGGATCGCTCACATCTATAAGATCATTTAGGTGTAGCATGGCCTCCCAAAGCCCCATAGGTTTATCAAAAGTCAGATACTTCTTATGCATCCGCCTTACATATTCCAGGGTCTGATTTTTACGCATTTTTCGATAATGCTCCTTGACCGCTGCACTAACATCCGGAGCTTCATAGTCTCTAAAGGTCTTTTCCATATCTCAGACTTTTCCAAGCAAAAGGTACAAAATAATGGTGAAAATTATCAGGAAGGCACTGAACGCTTTAGCGTATTTCCAAGGCCTTAAGTCTAATAAACCGGCATCTTTCATGACAAAGGGTGCGTCTTTTGGGAGGAGCCAGGATGCTAAGTGCATTATGGCTATGTTTAAAACAAACTCAATGCCCCAAATATGAACAAAATGAAGATCGACCTCAAAAATGTAGTAAGTGAAAATATAGAACAAAAGGCCAAAAGCCAGCCCTATCTTTGCACCAATTGCAGATACTTTCGGGAATAGGAATCCTGCAATGATTACGCTTGCAATAGGAATGAAAAAAATGCCGTTTAGTTGTTGCAAGAGCTGATACAAGCCTTCAGGAGCGTTAGCCACAAAGGGGGCAATGCCAATGGCAAATATTGCCAATAGGGCAGAGGTCCATTTTCCAATACGTACCAGTTTGCTTTCGCTGGCCTTCTTGTTTATATAGCGTTTAAAGATCCCTAGACTAAAGACGGTGGCTGCACTATTAAGTGCGCTATTGAAGGTGGTCAGAATTGCACCCATCATCACAGCTACAAAGAAACCGGTGAGCCATGCGGGTAGTACCTTTTTTACCAGCAAAGGGTATACGCTATCAGGATTGTCATAAAGGGTTTCTCCGAAATAATAAAAGCCAATTATTCCCGGTAGTACAATCACCAAAGGGACTAGAATTTTGAGCAAACCGGTATAGAGCAACCCTTTTTGGGCCTCCTTGAGATTTACAGCTCCCAAAACCCGCTGAATGATAGATTGGTGCATGGTCCAAAAGTAAATCTGATTTATTACCAGCCCGGTAAATAAAACCTCAAAAGGCAGAATGGCCGATCTGGATCCCGGACCCACTCCGGATTCCTTGCTTATTACATTGAATTTTTCAGGGCTGTTATTAAAAACTTTGGTGATCCCCTCAAAAGGGTTTCCATCTCCAATGCTGATCAGCGCCAGAATAGGTACAAGTAAGCCAGCCACCAATAGTCCAAAACCGTTAATAGTATCGGTATAAGCCACCATTTTTAAGCCGCCAAAAATGGCATAAATTGAGCCCAAGCCACCAACGATAAGTATGGTAATCCAAATGCCTTTTTGCTGAGAGACCTTAAGCAAGTTCGAGATCTCAAAAATTGCCTCAATATTGAGAGCCCCGGTATACAATACAATTGGGAGTAGTGTAGCTACGAAAGAAATAATTAGTAAGAGCGCCACAAGTGTCCTGGTAAGTCCGTCGAATCGCTTTTCCAAAAACTCCGGAATGGTAGTGAGTCCCATTTTTAAATACCTGGGAGCAAAGTACATTGCGGCAATAACCAGGGCGATGGCCGAAGTGACTTCCCAGGCAATAATTATTGCTCCGTTCCTGTAGGCGGAGCCATTCATACCTACCAGATGTTCGGTGGAGATATTGGTCAGTAAAAGAGACCCTGCAATCACAATTCCGGTAAGGGATCTGCCCCCAAGAAAATAGCCGTCTTTGGTATTGAGCCTGTCGCGCCTCAATTTCCAGGTCGCGTAAAAGGCGACAAAAGCGGTAAATAAAATAAAGGTAATGAAGGTCATTGGCTAAATATACTCAGTATCCTGCAAAAAAATACCCCTTATCCGATTATTGATAAGGGGTTTATCTCTTTTATGACTTTGTCTCAAGCTGGGATCACTTTTTTGGAAAATCGGTATGTGCCATAACCTCTTCCATCTGTTTTACATGACGTTCCGTGTGGCCAGACATAAACATGATGATTTGATAGCCGTCTATGGTTCCAAATGGCAGTTGTCCATAGTGATTTCTTAGATCATCCTCTGTGGTTTTAAGGTACTCAATATGTGCATCCCTTTTAGCGACCAAGGCTTTAAGCGTTTCTTCATAACTTCCGAACTTCCCTGAAGGCTCAAAAGCCTCTGAGGTTTTTACTTTATTATCCCTGCTGGTAATGATTCCCATTAATTTTTCATCACTGATCTTAACAGAGTCGCGTTTAGAAGGATCTGCCGGAGTTTTTAGGGCTCCCTGGAGCATCTGACCTATATTGTTTTCTGAGATGGCCAAATGTTCAACACATTCTGCCACCGACCAGGATTCCGGGCTACTTTTGAAATTGAGTTGGGCCTCGCTTAATCCATCTACTACAGTAAGTACACGCTCTTTGGTTTTGTTTAATTCCTCAATACCCGCCGTTCTTTCTTCTTCGGTAAGTTTCATATTATGGGCAGTAAAACCTACTAAAGCCAATACTAAAATTGGTAAAATGATTTTTTTCATAATCGTAGTGTTTATAATGATCGTTTATAATTTTCCCTTGTATGACGATTTAGGCTAGGAAATTTGGACAATATAATGATAAGAAGTCCTAAATAGGCTGCTTTCGTATAAAATTTATCCTAGTTCTCTCTCCTTATACCGCGTAGTACGCTCACATTAGAATCAAAAGGGTTACCTGCGGCCCTTCTCATCAATACTACCTGCCCGGTATGCCATACAGCATCTTCTATGGGCCCATTGATTTGGTTCCAAAAGGGAAATTCTACGCTTCCACTATTATTTTTGAAAATCACTTTATGTTCACCGAGATCCTTGGTCTGCATAAAAATTTTGCTCGACATCGAAAGATTGTTCAAGGTAGCTGCACGTTTCTCTTTAAAACTGAGGTCAGCCTCCCGTGGGGCGGTCCTGTCATTAACCTCTTTTTTGGCAGAATTGTATATTACCTTAGAGAGGTTGTATATATGATCTACAGTTTCCGCAATATTTCTGCTTTCAGCGGCAGGTTTGTAAAGTAAATTCTCTTCTGTAAGTCCTTGTGTTGCCCAATAATACCTAAAACCAAGTCCATCAATCATTCTCGCGACCACCGTGCCCGGGGT
>JBFOMC010000170.1:0-3552 GCA_040830565.1 Flavobacteriaceae bacterium | reverse complement strand
GTCATTGTCTGGGGAACCGTATCTATCTGGTTACTTAATCTGATCTTTTTCCTTTATCGAACTTGGATTGAACCCCTGCCCATTATTGTGTACCTAAACATCACCTTGCTTTTTTCTTTGATGACTATATACCTTTTTTACAGGAATTTTGGAGTAGGGCAAGACAAGGAAAAGAAGTGGTCTAAAAGGAAGGCAGGACGGAACAACTTTAATAAAGAGACAGACCCAATTGCCATTGCCATTTGGCAGCAGAAGTATTTTAGAAATCCGGATTTAGACATCCGCTCCCTCTCAAAACAGCTACAGATACCTTATAACGAACTAAGTGGTTGGATCAACCAGAATTATCAGCAAAATTTCAATGCCTTTATTAACGCTTTTAGAGTGAAGGAAGTGGTAATTGCCCTTGAAACCCAGGAACACCAGGCCTATACTATCATGGGCCTCGCTCAGAAAGCCGGATTTAAGTCGGCCTCCTCTTTCTATGCGGCCTTTAAAAAAGAAAAGGGAACTACCCCTTCAGAGTACCTAAAACGTAGCGCATAACTCTTGTTTATTGTTCGGATTTGCAAATGCGAATAAGGAAAAAAGCCTTCGCCTTCCCTTATTTTATAGTATTGTGCTATAAATCACATTCATCAATCAAAATCAAAGAAATATGAACAAGTTATTTAGCACCACGGTGTTTTTGCTGATAAGCATTGTGGCATTGAAAGCATCACCGAAAAATATAATTGAGGCAGATACACAAAGTAAGATCACCTATACCATTAGCATAGATCAGCACAATCCAAAGATAGCCAGGGTACAGCTATCATTTATTCCACAAGACAGCCTTCTCTACATGACCCAGGGAGCCGGACAGTTTCCTGATCGTTGGGCCACCTTTATACACCACTTAGAAGTCATTAATGCCGAAGGAAAGGTTATAGCCATAAAAGATCTCCCGGATGCACAGTGGATATTGCCTTATACTCCAAAAGAAGAAATCAAGGTCAGCTATGAAGTGAGGCTGGATCATGACCAGCACCAATGGGGTGGGGGACTAGACGGAGTGGCCTATACCACAGATTGGGGTGTATTTTATGCCGGAAGAGCACTTTTGGTATTTAACGGAGCGGATTGGGAGGATATACGTGTCAACTTCTCTCTACCGGATAGATGGAAAGCATCCACTCCCTGGGAAAGGGCAGGAGAGAATAGTTTTCAAGTGCATAATCAGATGTCTCTGATGCAATCCATGATTTTTGCGGGAACACATGAGGAAGTCACCATCTCGGAAGGGGATTTTGAATTGATCTTTGCACTAGGAGGGGAGCAGGTGCTAGCCGAAAGGGAGGAATTCAAAAATTTGGCCGGAGGCGTACTAGACTACTATGTTGAGCTTATGGATGGACTCCCTAATCCGCCACCCGGACAAGTGTTGGATAGATGTCTGGTTATAATAAATTCAAGCGATTCTACTGACGGAGAGGTTATTGGCAGTAGTATCAGTATTCTTATTGAGAAAGACGGTGATCAAATGGCCAAGATGATCTCTCGCTTTGTGTTTGCTCACGAGTTTTTTCATCTCTGGAACGGCAAATCCTTTATGCCCGATGATTCGGAAACGGAATGGTTTAAGGAGGGCTTTTCCAATTACTATACCCTCAAAGCCTTGCATCATGTCGGCTTTTTGAATGACCAGGCCTACTTTGGCGTGCTTAACAATTTGTTTTACCAGCGATATGCCTCAGATTCTGGAATTGGAAATTTGGCAATGATCAGGGGGGAAGAAAAACATGCCCATTGGGGCTTGATTTATGGAGGTGGACTTTTTGTAGCTCTGGCTCAAGATATAATGATCAGGGAAACCACAAGGAATACAAAAAGTGTGGACGACCTAATGCGCAAATTCTTTAAACGGTATGGCGGCACCCATGATCATTATGTTATAGACGATCTGAAAGAGACACTAGACGAGTTAAACGGCAAGGACCAATCTCAATTCTTCCAGCATTATATTCAAGGGACTAAAATTCTTCCAATCGCCGATTATTTGGGTCGGGCTGGTTTGGATGCCAGGATTGAAGAAAATGCGCTTAAGATCTCCAACAAAGAGGATATTAGCTCTCTTCAGAAAGCCATTATTGGTGCAATGTTAGGAGACTTAGACTAAGCCAGAGTGCTGGGAACTGAAAGCTATTTGCTTTCGTTCATGGCTTTTCTCTTAGCGATAGCTAGTTCAACCGCTTTATATGCGTTTACAACCTTCCCGGATTTGGAAAGTGATGCAAACTTGATTTGTACGTCATCTCCGGGGAGTGTAACGCTATGATCGTATAAGTCGCCTGAAGCAATAAGGATTTCCTTTACTTCAGCCGGACTAAACTCGGGGAAGTGAGAACGAATTAGAGCGGCTACTCCGGCTACCACAGGAGAGGCCATACTTGTACCGCTTCTGGTCCCGTATTTACTTCCTGGTAAGGTGGCATAGATATCAACACCCGGAGCAAAAATATCTACAGATTTTTTTCCGTAATTAGAAAAACTGGCCGGCAATTCTTCGTTTTTTTTAGGGCTAGAAGCGCCTACTTCAATCCAGTTGCTTACCAGTGTACCGTCTTCCATAAGAGGACTTGGATAGCTGTAATACAAGTCGATATTTTTACCGTCGTTACCCGAACCATGAACCAGAAGTACGCCCTTTTCTTCTGCATATTTAACGGCAGCGTCTACCACTTCTTTATAAGGTGAATAACCCTTTCCAAAACTCATATTAATAATTTTGGCGCCATTATCTACGGCATATCGTATTCCGTTTGCCACATCCTTGTCCGCTTCGTCACCCATGGGAACTGCACGCACTGCCATGACCTGAACCTTATTTGCTATGCCTTGTACTCCGAGATCGTTATCTCTGGTGGCGGCAATGATACCTGAAACATGGGTACCGTGTTCCGAACGTTTGGTAACGTCTTGATTTCCATAAAACTTCTCGGTTTTATCTTCGTCATTGTCACCGATAAGTGTTCTACCGTTGAAATCCATATTGTAATTATGATCTAGTCTTAACTGCAGGGACTCGATGCGTTCGGCCACTTCTTCATAATGAGCGATAAGCTTTTCGGCAGTGAGGCCTTCATTTCTGGCCAGAATATTTAAAAATTTCTGCTTGGCATTGGCCAGAGCAGCATTACCGGTTTTAAAGCGATTAAGATCTCGTGTAGAAAAGACCTCCTTTTTAAGGGCCTTTTGCAATGGAGGGATAAGTTGGCTAAAGAAGGCCGCTTCTTCCTCGTTGCGTTCGGCTCGTTCCTTTAGTTGACTGAATTCCGTTTCGTACTCCTTTTTATATTTTAAAAATTTTAGGTATTCCGGTTTTTCTTCGGCGCTTATGTTGAATTTGTCCTTTCCGGCAAATTTTTCGCTGTATTCTCTATAAAGCCTTGTTATACCCAAGGTTTCTGCAATAATACTTTCTCCTTTTGGATTCCCTAAAAAGTTCCATCCGTGTATATCATCTATATAGCCGTTATTGTCATCGTCTTTGTTATTTCCATTGATTTCAGC
>JBFOMC010000169.1:0-2982 GCA_040830565.1 Flavobacteriaceae bacterium | reverse complement strand
TTTGAAGATTGTGACGATTTTCTTTTGTCTTTTACTTTTAACGAATGTGCCTTAAACCTGTCTTCCTTTTATCAATTAGTGTTAAAAAAACAACATTTTAATGGCTGCAAATTGATTGAAGCAGACTTTACGGAAGCGGTAATGACGGCCGCAGTGTTTAAGGATTGTGATTTGGAAAATGCAATTTTTGAGGGTACAGTTTTAGAACATGCCGATTTCAGTTCAGCTTACAATTACAGCATGGATCCCGAGAAGAACAGCCTTAAAAGAGCTATATTTTCAAAGGAGGGAGTTGCCGGGTTGCTCAACAAATATGAGCTTAAGATCATCTGATAAGGAAATATCCGATTACAAACGGATAATTTGTATCTTAATAACTACAAATGCAAAAGAGTTATGAAACTTTTTGTCCTTCTGTTTTGCTTAGGCTTCCTTAGTCTATCTGCCCAAAACACAATTTCTATTGGTTCTGAAAGGGTTTCACCTAAGGCCTCGCTTGATGACGTTTCATGGATTGAAGGCCATTGGAAAGGAGAAGCCTTTGGAGGCATCACTGAAGAGATCTGGAGTCCGCCTCTAGGCGATTCCATGATGTTTGTCTTTAAACTGGTAACGGATGGAAAAGTGCAATTTTATGAAATAGGGCATATTCAGGAACGTGATGAAACCCTAATACTACAGCTAAAGCATTTTCACGGTAGTCTTAAAGGTTGGGAAGAAAAGGATGTCACCGTCGACTTCAAACTGGTCAAAATCGAAGACAATCGCATTTATTTTGACAATTTCACTTTTGAAAAAGTCGGCCCTGATGAGATAAACCTCTATGTGGTTATTGGAGACAGCGACGGCTCCAAAGAAGAGGTGAAATTTAATTATAAGCGGCAGTAAATTGGAAAAAAAATGTTTGGAATGTGGTACGGAGATCAGAGGGCGGGTAGACAAAAAATACTGCTCAGACTACTGCCGTAATGCTTATAACAACAAGCTCAATAAAGACAGCAAGAATCTTGTCCGGAATATCAATAACCGTTTACGCAAAAACTACAGGGTATTGGATAGTTTTGCTTTAAAGGACGGAAAAACGAGAACGACAAAGACAAGATTGTTAGATAAAGGATTCGATTTTGAATACATTACCAACCTCTATACTACCAAAAAAGGCACTACCTACTATTTTGTCTATGACCTGGGGTATTTACCTCTGGATAACGATTATTATATGATTGTAAAGCGGGAGTAGGAATATATTTAATTTTTATAATTCCTCGAGTCCTAGGCTAAGCTAGGATCTGAATCTATGTTCTACATTCCTTTTTGCTTCCCCAAAGAGGAATGCAAAAAGGGGACTTTTTCGCTATGTGTTTCTTAAAATGCAAGCATTTTAAGAACCGTTCTCCTTGCCTAAATTGTCTCCAAGGTTTCAACAATTCTTAACGCCAAGGATCACTACACTACGGAAAAAGAAATACCTATAATTAAACTTAAGTGCTATGGTAAAGATCCCCGGTCTATTTTAGGTTTTGTAGTAAATCAAGAAAAAACTTCGGCTGGTGAAGGGAAGCTGTCATATTGAGCATTACCGAGATACAAAAGAAAGAACAGATGTGTAGAAAGGTGAGTTTTTGTTTAATTCCGAGAAAAACTTCTACTTCCAGTTTTGACCAGAAAGTTTAAGAGCAGCAACAACCACATCTTTTCTGCTGATCTGACCTACAAGAAGGTCGTTCTTCATCACCGGCAGCCTCCGTCTATTGTGTTTGTCAAAAATACCAGCGGCATCAAAAATGCTGATGTCGTGAGGGATAGTTTCCACATCTTTGGTCATGTATTTTTCAACACTTTTATCTAATATGGGCTGGTTGAAATAGCGACTTTCAGAAATCTGTTTCATACAATCGGCTTCTGAAATAATGCCCACAAGAAATCCATTGTCGTCTAATACAGGCCCCCCGGAAATCCTGTTTTTTGCAAAAGATTCCATAACTTCTAATATGGATTGCTCAGGACTAAAGGTGGTTAACTTGCGCGTCATATAGTCTTCTACAAGAATGGGAGCATCATATTCTTTTTTCGAAGATGTCTTGGCTCGACGGCCCATAAAACTCTTGATTCCCATATCTTTTTCGTTTTTGGTTAATCTTAAATATAGGGATTTTCCCGCAATTTTTTAAATAAAATCGATTAAATGTAGATAGCTAAAAGAATTTTATACATTTATGGTTTAACCGTATTTCATGAAAAAATTTCCATCTGTAATCACCTCTTTATTGGTGATTTTGGCCATATACTGGAGTTTTAAGGCCTTAATGCCCTCTTATCAAGTTGGAAAAGACCTTCCAGCTACTGCCTTTTCAACAGATAGGGCGCTGACGCACATTGAACAAATCTCCCAAAGACCTCACGGTGTAGGTTTTAAAGCGCATAAGGAGGTTAGAAATTATATTATTGCCGAATTGGAGAAAATGGGGCTGCAAACCAGTATTCAGGAGGGTTATACGGCCGGGGACTGGGCTAATTTGAGCAAGGCCACGAATATTTTGGCAAGAATTGATGGTGCTGAGGAAGGAAAGGCGCTTATGTTGCTGACACATTATGACAGCAGTCCTCATTCCTCTTTAGGTGCGAGTGATGCTGGCAGTGGGGTGGCCGTCATATTAGAGGGTATCAGGGCCTTTATGACAGCGCATAGTACTCCCCGGAATGATATCATTATACTTTTTACTGATGCAGAAGAACTGGGCTTAAATGGAGCGGATCTTTTTGTAAATCAACACCCCTGGGCAAACGAGGTTGGGTTGGTCCTTAATTTTGAGGCAAGAGGAAGTGGAGGACCCGGATATATGCTGATTGAAACCAATAGAGGAAACGGAAAGTTGATACAGGAATTTACCAATGCGGACCCCAAATATCCGGTTGCCAACTCCCTTGCATACAGCATTTATAAAATGTTGCCCAATGATACCGACCTCACGGTGTTTAGAG
>JBFOMC010000168.1:0-11323 GCA_040830565.1 Flavobacteriaceae bacterium | reverse complement strand
TATAAGCCAGAGGAAATAGAAAAAATACGAGTGCAGTAGTTAGCTCAACCATGAGCAAATCATATTCAACATGTACGCATCAAAATATCCGTTTCTTACTGAATTGAAATTAATCTGGTGAATAAAGCAAAATATCGCCTAGCAAGCGCATGCAGGCCGACGACTTCACGGCTACGCCGTTCAGTGGCGCCTGATCCGCGACGTTAGGTGATTTGGGGTAGCAATATGCCAAGGCTCCTTCTTCTAGTCATAATTTTACTCCTAGGTTCCAGCCAATTTTTAGAGGCAGCAAAAGGTTGGCTCTATTTAGGAAGCTATCCCTGGGTTTGGTCTGGCGAAGAATCAAAATGGTTTTGGTGCGTAGAGCAGGATGGTAAAATTTTAATGACTGACCTTGATGGAAATTTTGAATTCATGGGAGAAACCGGTTGGGCACCAGATGAACCGATCTGGCTTTCAATTCAATTGACAGTGGAAGAGGCCTCTCAACCCGAACCACCCAATTCATTTTATGAAATTCATCTAGGTACGGGAAGGAGATGGGATTACACTAAAACAACTTCAAATACTGCTAAATTATCGAATGTTAGTTCGGGCACCATATCCCACTTGTACTTAAAATTTTTATCAGAAACTAAAGGTACGTTTTCGGAGAATGGAGATGGATTGCATGGTGAGTGGACGAGGTCGGGAAAATTTGAGCTATTGGAAGTTCGTTACTAGGCAAATGATTACTATGACCTAACAAGTCGTTTGAGGTGACGCCACTCGCTGACGAGCCTTCGCCCCCGCATTCGCGGGGCTTCGGCTCGCACGCGCTCGTGTCGCACCTCAGCTTAAACGTTAGCCGGATTATTTTGTTGCTGGAGGAGAGGAAACCATAGACAATATTTGCATGAAAACAGTGGTTAAAAGACGATTGAGAGAATCTGGTGGAGAGCGCCTCCGCTGGAAGTCTGCTACGCCACTGGAACGGGTTGAGGCCGTCGAAGTAATCAATAGGCTAGGGGATCCTGAATATGCTAAACAGGCATTTCCAAGAATTCATCGAGTTATTAGAAAAGCACGGGGTTAAGTATCTCGTTGTTGGCGGCTACGCGGTCGGTTTTCATGGTTTTCCCAGGTATACTGGTGATTTGGATGTGTTTATTGCCATTAGTGAGAGCAATTCGGAAAATATCCTTAAAGTATTCGATGAGTTTGGATTTTCAGAACTGGGACTGAGTACCCAAGATTTTCTTGAAGATGAAATTGTGGTAGAGATTGGACGAGAGCCGATAAAGATCCAAGTTTTGACAGGAATAGATGGAGTCACTTTTGAGGAAAGTTTTTCCGGAAAGGAATATCTTCAATTATCCAAGAAATTAAGAGTTCCATTTATCGGTTATGAGGCATTATTGAAGAATAAGAAAGCCTCTCCAAGGGCCAAAGATAAAATCGATTTCGAAGAGCTCAAACGTATTAAGGGCTAACCAGTCGCTGGAGGTGACGCCACTCGCTGAGCCTCCTTCGCCCCACGGGCTATGGAGCCCTTGCGCTTCGCGGGACACCTCAGCTTTAACGTTATGTTATCATTTAGACCAGGACGATTGGAAGAGGCAGAGATTTTAAGTAATTTAGCAATTACATCCAAAGGACATTGGGGTTATCCGAAGCATTTATTAGATCTCTGGCGGAAAGATCTTCGGATCGAAAAGGAATTCATTTCAGAAAACATTGTGAAAACGATCTGGGTGGATTCTAAATTAATAGGATTTTTCGGAATAACTATCTCAGAGGAGAGCGAATTGGAGCATTTTTGGCTATTGCCTGAATATATTGGCAAGGGATATGGGAAGATCGCCTTCGAAGAAGTGAAGAAGGAATTCTATAATCGAGATATTAATGAATTCAATATAGTATCAGATCCCAATGCAGAATCATTCTATTTAAGCCGGGGTGCGAGAAGAGTAGGGGAAGTTGAGAGTATCCCTCAGAAAAGAATGTTACCCAAATTAAAGTTTGAATTATTATGACACAACAGATACATGGACATGAAATTATGGAAATGATGCTTTCGAGCAGTGTATTCTACACCAAGGAAAGTCTTTGCCAGGAAATTATAAGTAAATTTGGGGAAGAGACCCGATACTACACTTGTGCACAAGATAATATGACAGCAAAAGAACTAGTTGAATTTCTTGAAAGTCGAGGGAAGTTTGTTGGATCAGAATCCGGCTTTAATACTAGCGCGGATAAAATTTGTAATCATTAGCCCCAACAAGCCACTTGCAGACGCCCATGCTACGCTCTTCCTGGTACGCTCTCCCTGCTACGTCTTCGACTACGCAGGGCAAGTCGAGCTTCCCGCTTCACTGAGTTACGCGGGACAAGTTGCAGGGCACAGCTCTTGTAGAACCACAGCTTTATCGCAGAATTTTTGCAATTATGATAGATTCACTAAGGTACAGATTATTTTGGTTGAAGTATGGAATTCTTATCGGGAGGAGTTCAAAATTTGAAATCAAGAAGATAAGAATCAATGGAGAATCGGTAGACTTACAGTTTCCAGAAGGAGAAGAAGAGATCTTGCTCTACGAGTTAAGAACGATATTGTATGACGATTGCTATGGGCTCAGATCATTGAAGGGAAAAGTGAATACCATTGTAGATGTTGGTGCAAATATTGGGTTATTCTCTTTAGCTGCGAGAGATGCTTTTCCAAAAGCGGAAATATTTGGTTACGAGCCGAATCCCAAAATACAGAATATCCTTAGAAATAATATAGGAAAATTATCTACAAAGATTTTTGATGAGGCTGTGGGAATCGAAGATGGTATGGTTGAAATTCATAACACAGGAGGCTCTCTATTCTCAAAAACCGAATCAAGCAGAAGTGGTACCATCAAGAAATCCGCATTCCGGAAAATAATAGAAAGAGCTGGAGGTAGAATAGACCTATTAAAACTAGATTGTGAGGGAGCGGAGTGGGAACTATTTGAAGACACCGAAGGATTTCGGAAGATTCAAAATGTTGTTATGGAGTACCATCTATGGGCTAAACCAAAGGCTTCCATTATCGATGTGATGACAGTTATGAAGAAATTAGGCTTTAGAATTACAAATTTGCATGAGTCAGAAAAAATGCAATGGGGGATTTTACAGGCAACTAAGATCTAATTAGCCGCTGGAGGTAGCGCCACTTGCAGACGCCCATGCTACGCTCTCCCTGCTACGTCTTCGACTACGTGGGACAAGTCGCAGGGCACAACTCTTGTCGCACCACAGCTTTAACGAATGCAGGGATCAAAAGGCAGCAGGCCAGGACACTCTTTACGCTTTAACGTGATTGGTTCCAGTGGGAGCGGGAAATCTACCTTTAGCCGGAAGTTGGCGAGTATACTAAACATCCCGCATATCGAAATAGATGGGATATTTTGGGGACCAAACTGGAAAGAACCTGATGACGAGGAATTTTTTAAAAAGCTTAGGAATGCAATCAGTGGTGATTCCTGGGTTCTAGACGGAAATTATACCCGAGCTGTAGATATAAAATGGGAAAGGGTAGAGACAGTTGTCTGGATAGATTACTCATTTATCCGGACATTTACTCAGTCGGTGAAGAGGGCCACAAAAAGAGCATATACTAAAGAAGAGCTTTGGCCTGGGACAGGAAACAGGGAGTCATTCAGGCAAAGTTTTTTCAGTAAGGATTCGATAATTCTATGGTCTGTCCAGAATTACTGGAAAATCAGGAGCAGGTGCCAGTCAGCCATGGAGGACGAAAATTATTCACACATTGAATTTGTAAGGCTTTGCACCCCTGCGGATGCAGAGAGTTATTTAAAATCCATTAAAATTGAGGCAGAACCAGTCGCCGGGAATGATGCCACAGATTGAGCCTTTTTGACCTCCGCTGGGCGGCAGAGCCCTTGCGTTCGCATTTAAGATTAGTATAAACTACCAGGAGTAGCTTAGATACGTCAGTGAAACACAAAAGAGTAATTCATTTTTGGATGATTCAGATACCCGGATGGATTCTATTGATCTACCTAACTATTGCGCAGGGGGTTTCAGCCATAAGTTACGAATATGGTGTTGCGATGGGGACGCAGGAGCCTGCTGAAAGGATAACAGAAGTTGGCACTGCTTTCTGGTACGGGTTTGCGTTCGGCGACCTATTAATATATATTCCAGTGCTGCTAGTTGGATTGCTGGGTCATATATTGAACAAGTTCTGGGGGCGGGCAGTAATGCTTTCTGCTCTTGGGATAACAGTGTATTGGCCGATCGTTTGCCTAGCATCGATTTTTGCGGCTCGAAAAGCACAAGGCTGGAATCTCGAAAGTGAAACACAATATTGGATTGTATTACCAATAATTTGCGCATGGGGAATTTTTGGGATAGTTGCAATAATGAGAGAGTCCGATACAGACACTGGAGGTGACGAAACTAATTGAACACGCCACGCTTTACAATCTCTACAGGACAGACTGTTGCTCGTCCGGGTCGCGTCCGTTATTCGCCTGAGATCTAATTTAATGGAGTACTATGAATAAAGTTAATATAAGCAATATAGAGGAAGAAGTTTGGGAATCTCCGAAGGGTAAATACAAAGCCTCATTCAAGGGTGTGTCTATGGAGCTTGGCAGAGAGCCCAAGGCTACAGATTTTCTGAAGAGGCACCCATTCGATGTAGAAATTACCAAAATTCCTCCAGGTGCATTAAGTTTTCCATTTCATTCACACAGCGCACAGTGGGAATTCTATATTGTGATTTCCGGCAAGGGATCTGTGCGGGATGATGAAGGATGGACTGAAATCGAAACCGGGGATGCATTTCTTTTCAAGCCCGGGGAGAATCACCAGATAAAGAACGATTCATCCGAGGATCTGGTATACTATGTTATCGCAGATAATCCTGTCGGAGAAAGTTGCTATTACCCTGATAGTAATAAATGGAATGTTCCCTTACCGAGTCCAAGATGCCTTCGTTCCGATAAGGTAGATTACTTCGATGGGGAAGAGTGATCATCAAGGTATGAGCTGGCAGGTCGCACTGGGGGCTCTTATCAGTGCTATTCGGCATTTTGAGTGAGGAGAGTTTATGTCCAGAATCGAACTTAGGATAGCAGACAGCCTATCTGGAGAGGATTGGCGCTCACTGACCACATGGCGTGAGCATGTCTTCTCACCTGAAGGAATAGGAACAGATTGGGTAGGCGGGAATCTGCACATTCGTGCTTCATCAGATGGAGTAGCTATTGGGCACATAGGATTTGGTACATTTACCCTGATAATAGACAAAGTTGAGACCCCGTGTATCGGTGTTGGTGGAGTAGTTGTTGTTCCTGAGTACCAGGGACAAAGATTACCCATGCGGATGTTTGAATTGCTCAGGGAGTGGAGGGACCAGAAAGATTCTAATCTTCCTTTGGTGCTATGCTGTCCTAAAAATCTGTTGAAGTATTATCATTATCACAACTTCAAGCAGATCGTAAACGATGTCTATTATCTCCAGAGGGGGAGCTATGAGAAGTCCAAATTTGAATGGATGTCGGATAAGCCATTGAGCGTTAAGGAGAGTATTTATATTCCATCTAATCCATGGTAAGTTTGGGGCAATCCACCTGCTGGAGTTGACCATGGTTCGCAGTTCCTGCTACCATCCAGTCCTAACGATATGTCGTGATGAAAGCTACCTGGTACACAAGTATGATTGTTGGAACCCTTGTTGGTCTGGCCAAATCCCAAACCTTCTTTTCAGAATACTATTACTTCAACACTTACTACAGGATAATCTTTATTCCAGTCGCTATAGTTTTCGTTATCGGGATAACGCAAATTCTTGAAGTGCCAAAAATTTGGGAAATTCCTTCTGAATCCAGAAAGAATGAGCTGAAGAAGAAGTGGCTGAGTAAACTTACCTTGCGAATAGTTATCATGGTAGGAACTGCCTTATGCTCTTTTATATTGTTCAGGTTTTATTTTTGAGAATCAATGATGACCAAGCACCTGATTAACAGATCTATGAATAAATTAAGAACAGTCACTCTTCTCGTCTACACGACCATTGGATTACTTTTGGGACTTTGGATAATAGACAACATCATCATCAGTTTCCCATGGGTTCAAAAGCTGCAAAATGACCTAAGCACAATTTGGTACATTCTAGAGAGGCTGATTATTCTACTGTTCGGCTTGGCGTTTTTTCTTCTAACAGAGAATCTTACAAGAGAACGAAAAAAGCTTACCAAGTGGATTTTGGCTTTCGGACTAATCTGTGTCCTGCTACCATTCAGAATTAGCGTAGACATGAATTTTGACGCTGAAGAGAATGAAGTTGTAGAAGAAAGCGCAGAAGGTGAGAATCCTGGCTGAAAAACTGCGGCATTGAATTCATCCAGAAGCCTGGCCAGAATTAAGAAGCATGCGGAAGGTGGATATTCCAGTTTCTTAACTTTATACCAAACATGAAAAACTACCACATAGAGCAACTTGATGAAGTAGAGCCATTGGAATGTCCCTGTGGCACAACCAGGCGTGGATTCATGAATTCAGAAAACACAGTAGCGTCAGCTCACCTGGTTGATATATCAAAGGACAGCAGAACGCATTATCACAAGAAAACAACAGAGATATATCTGGTCCTAGAAGGCGAAGGATATCTTGAGCTCGACGGTGAAATGATTCCCATAAAGCCCATGACTTCAATTATGATCAAACCAGGATGCAGGCATCGAGCTGTAGGGGAAATGCGAATACTAAATTTGGCCATTCCAAAATTTGATCCAGATGATGAGTGGTTTTGAAAAAGAGATGTGTGAAAAGAGAAACAAAAGGATAAAGCATGAAAATTACACTCACAGGTATTCCGGTCCCAGATCAAGCGCAGGCATTAGCTTTCTACACTGAGAAGCTAGGATTCGTTAAGAAGGAAGATGTGCCGATGGGAGAGCATCGCTGGTTAACAGTGATTTCACCTGAAGGAGTTGAAGGTGTTGAATTGTTGCTAGAGCCGCTCGGCTTCGAGCCAGCAAAGGAATACTACAACGCGCTGTATGAAGCCGGAATACCGGTCGCGCAGTTTGAGAGTGATGACCTGGATATGGAAGTCGAAAAGCTGAAAGAGCATGGCGTGGTCTTCCGAGGAGAGCCGCAGGAAATGGGTGACGTTAAATTCACAATATTTGAGGACACATGTGGGAATCTCATTTGCCTCACGCAGAAGGTGAATGGTAAATAAGCGTAGCCTGCGAATAGAAACAATATCAGAAAAATGAACCAAGAAGAACTGTCGAAATTAAGCGATGAAGAGCTATTGGAAGTGGCCAAGCACAACAAGCCGTCTCCATTAATAGATGCATTCTTCATCGGGTTTCTGATCGGAATTATCATCTATAGCTTGGCTGCAGACTCGCTGGGATTTGTGGCATTAATTCCTCTGTTCCTAATTTATCTACTTCTCAAGAAGCCCAAGAGGTACACTGCCATAAAAAAGGAGCTCGAAGGGCGGAACCTGAAGTAAATCCTCACCCATATTAGCACGGTCGAACTAACCGCCTTTGGACACTATGAGTAGCAGCGAAAAAGAAAAAATGCTCATGGGTGAACTGTACGACGCCTCGGATCCCACATTAAAGCAGGAGCGGTCAAAGGCTCGCAACATGTGCGCGGCGTATAATGCCACAAACCCAGATGAAACAGCCAGCAGGAAACAGTTGCTGGGTGAGCTGCTGGGTGAGATTAAAGGAGACTGTGTCATAGAACCAAGGTTCCAATGCGACTATGGATACAACATATTCCTTGGAGAAAACTTCTATGCGAATTACGACCTGATCATCCTTGATGTCTGTGAAGTGCGCATAGGCAAAAACTGTTTAGTAGGCCCGAGGGTCAGCATTATAACGGCCACGCATCCGATCAGCTCCAGGGAAAGAGAAACCGGTCTCGAGTCTGGGAAAGACGTGCGAATCGGGGACAATGTCTGGATTGGTGCTGGAGCGATCATCAATCCAGGGGTTACCATTGGGGATAATGTGATTATCGCGTCAGGATCAGTTGTAACAAAAGATGTTGAAGACTCCACAATGGTTGGAGGAGTCCCAGCTAAGTTCCTCAAAAGAGTGGATTAAGTTTTGCGTCAGAGCCGATCGCCGAATGCGACACTCATATCGCTTGTGTCGGTCAACAGCTTTAGCATAATTTAGAACAGTGAAGTACGTGGAATTTAAGAGTCGCATCAGGAAAGAGCTGGATGAAAGTCCTGATGGCAGGACCTGGAGGGAGCTCAAAACCAATCTGAAGCTGCCGTACAAAACACCGTGCCCGACCTGGATCAACGAACTGGAAAAGGAAATTGGGCTGAAGCGGAAGAGAAAGCGAGGTCGGGAGTTGATATGGGAACTATGAATCGGGCGCCCCTAATGTCCATGCTCAGCAGGTACAGAGAAAAGTACCCTAAGGAAGCAGCAACGGTGGACCGATTCATTACTTTTGTATCGGACAATGACAACTGCTTCCAAAGAAGCCTGCAGGAAGGGCATGTAACGGGTTCTGCCTGGGTAGTTGATAGTACTGGGGAAAAAGTACTTCTAACGCATCATCGGAAACTTGACAGGTGGTTACAGATGGGAGGCCATGCAGATGGAGAATCTGATGTTCTCTCGGTTGCCCTGCGCGAAGTAGAAGAGGAGTCAGGATTAGCGAAAGTTGCACCAATAAGCACTGAGATATTCGATGTCGACATACACTTGATTCCCGAAAGGGGACATGAGGCTGAGCACCTTCATTATGACATACGGTTTGCGCTGGTTAACATCGGAGATGAAGCGTATACAGTGAGTGAAGAATCCCATGATCTGAAATGGATTAACATTTCGAATGTATCTGATTACACCAATGAAGAGTCGATGCTGCGAATGGTGAGAAAATGGGAAGCAGCCCCGTTCTCGCTGCAAACTTAAACATTATCCAACCATGCCAATCCTGGAAATAGAATATATTGCGACAAAGGGAGAGCTTATCCCCGGAGATCTTGCGCAGAGAATTGCTGATGCTGCAGAATCCATATTTAACAGCCCTAAAGGAACAATCTGGATTAAGCTAAGGCAGCTTGAGGCAGATGGTTATGCTGAAAACGGTATTCCATCAACATCCACGCCAAGGCCAGTCTTCGCGAAGGTGCTAAAAAGGAAAGCCGGAGATGAAAGCACCCTTCGAGGCGAAGCAATGGCGCTAGCCAGGTGCATTGCCCAGCAAATGGATAGAGATGTGGAGAACATACACATTATCTATGAAGCTTCCGCCCAGGGACGAATAGCATTTGGAGGGGAATTACTTTGCTGAGAATGGATCGCTTTCAGTCTAAATCCATTGCCCGTAAAAGGCAGAAGCTCATAGCTATCTTGTCTCTTCCCATTGTGCCGCAGTTATTACGGGACGCATCTACTAACTCGGGCCAGCAGGAAAACCCTCGCCTTCATTTGGTTTTTGAATCTAATCACTTGGCTGAGGCTGATTCATTTCATCATGCAAAATTAAGGAGATCTGACCATGAGTAATAAAAGTGATAATCCAGAAAAGATCATGTTCGCCATACCTGGAGGCGCCTGCGTTGGTTTGGGTGTTGGCTTCTTTTTCTTTCCTGTGGGTGTATTTGGATACACTTCGGTCTTTGCCTTCACCGGTTGCATTATCCTCGGTGTGGGGATCGGATTCATAATGGTTGCCTTATCGAAGAATCGAGGAAGCGATTGATTGAAAGCTGCGGTTGCTGAAGTCCCTCAATCCATGAATAAAGAAGTTTTGCGATACCTCGATTCGGTTCCTGATGACCGGAAAGCGAGAGTCCTGTCCTTGCATGAGGCCATTGTTGATGAGTTTCCTGATGCGACTGTGGACATGAAGTACAAGATGCCAACCTACAGCTTTAACGATGGTTGGGTTGCGATAGCCAATCAGAAGAACTATGTCTCCCTATACACTTGCGGCTACCATCACATCAGTGAGTTCAAGGAAAAGTATCCAAAGATTAAGACCGGTAAGGGTTGTATCAACTTCAAGGATAGTGATCTTCTGCCACTTGATGAAATCAGGCAGGTAGTCCGGCATGCAATCTTGCACCCGAAAGCTAAGTAATCTGAAAATTACAAATAGCGGAGTAAATTAAAAGCTGGGCATACGATCCCAGCTTTTATGTTTTTTGGTATGAAGATTCTACTGGTAACAGCGCATCCTGTGAAACATAGCCTCTGTGAGAAGTATAGTGACACCATCGCAGAACAGCTAAAGTCGATGAGGCATGATGTGGTTGAGGAGAACCTCTACGAGAGCAGATTTGATCCCGTGCTGAGCCAGAAGGAGAGGGAGGATTATTACAAGGAGCCCTATGATACCTCGGCGATCACTGGCGAAGTGGAACGACTGACTGCTGCAGATGCACTGGTCCTTGTGTTTCCAACGTGGTGGTTCGGATTTCCCGCCATTCTTAAAGGCTGGTTTGACCGTGTCTGGGTGCCCGGGGTGGCTTACGACCATGCCGATGAATCCGGGCCGATAAAACCGAAGCTTCACAATATCAAGAAAGTGTTTGTCGTCACAACATTGGGAGCGCCCTGGTGGGTGGACACCTTCATATTAAGGCGGCCAGTGAAAAGAGTAATCAAGATGGGGTTACTTGGCTCCTGTGCGCGTCCATGCCAGCTCCGGTTCATATCCTTCTACAAGTGTGAGAAGGTGGATGCAGAGCGGTTAAAAAGAAGTATATCAAAGATCGAAAATGAGCTATCCAAGTTTTTGAGTAACTGAACGCTTGAATTCCAATGGTGTGATAGCACTTGCTAATCCATTGGTGATCAGCAGACTAACCGATAAGGAGGTTATATGGAAAATCTGAATATCAAGTGTCTGATCTCAGCAAGTGAAACGGATGGAAAGGTTTCGGTATTCGAGGAGGCTGTGGCTGCCGGCTCTGGGCCGCCCCTGCACACCCACGAGAATCAGCTGGAGATATTTCATGTTATAACCGGGCACATTCAATTTGAGCTGGATGGCGAGCGGTTTGATGTATTCCCGGGAGGCACGGCCACAATACCAGCCGGCAAACCGCATGCTTTCATTAACAAGTCACAAGAGGAATCAATCATTCACTTTGAATTACTTCCATCCGGCAGCTCGGAGGAGTTTTTCGAGAGATTAGTATCCGGAAGGTTCGAGGATCTGCCAAAATTCTTTGAAGATCATGGATTGAAGTTACTTGGTCCACCCATCCAGTAAGTAGCCAGGAATGGGAGCATGCTTTACATAGTCAGCGGGGCATCCAGGGCCGGGAAATCGATTATTG
>JBFOMC010000167.1:0-5128 GCA_040830565.1 Flavobacteriaceae bacterium | reverse complement strand
TTTTTCTCTGTATTTAATCCGGATGCCATCAAAGATGTAAAGCTTTTTAAAGGAGGAATTCCCGCCCGATATGGTGGTAGGGTCTCATCTGTGCTCGAAATTTTTCAAAAAGAGGGTAACAGCAAGGAATTCCATATGAATGGAGGTATTGGAGCCGTGGCTAGCAGACTGTTGGCAGAGGGCCCCATTGTAAAAGACAAAGCTGCTTTCCTGGTTGGGGGTCGAGCCTCATATGCCCATCTTTTTCTTCCCTTATTTGATATTGATAACAGGGCCTACTTCTATGACCTCAATGCCAAGTTAAACTATAAACTCAACGAGAGAAACAATATATTCTTATCGAGTTATTTTGGACGAGACCTTTTTAGTATCAATGATAGTTTTGTAAATATTTATGGAAATGCACTGGTTAATTTTCGATGGAACCACTTGTTTTCCGATAAATTATTCTCGAACCTTTCCCTTATTTACTCAGATTATTTCTACGGGCTTGAGCTAGACTTTGTAGGCTTTGAATGGGATTCCGGGATTCAGAACTTTAATTTAAAATACGATCTTAAACATTACATCAACGATGATCTCCAGATCAACTACGGCTTAAACAACATTTACCACAGTTTTAATCCAGGTAAGATAAAACCAAACAGCCCGGATTCCGGGATTTTGGAGGAGCAGTTGATCAAAAAATACGCCAATGAATTTGCTGCTTACATAGATATTGAGCACAATATTACTGATAACCTCAGTATGCAATACGGACTCCGTTGGAGCCATTTTTTGCGTCTGGGACAGGATGAAATAAATACCTATGAAAATGATCAACCTGTGGTCTTTGATCCCTTTCAACTCATCTATCGGGAGGCAGAACCAACCGGCACTATAAATCCGGGCAGAGGAGAAACCCTAGCAGATTTTAATAATTTTGAACCTCGAGTTTCACTAGCGTATGTCTTAAATCCCAACAATTCTATAAAGGCCAGCTATACCAGGGTTGCCCAATATTTACACCTACTATCCAATACCAGTTCCCCTACCCCTTTGGATGTGTGGACCCCAAGTGGACCATGGGTAAAACCTCAACTTCTTGATCAATATGCACTGGGTTACTTTAGGGATATCAACAACGGAGCTTTCAGCTTTGAAACAGAAGTGTTTTATAAAGACATTCAAAACAGAATCGACTATATAGATGGGGCAAATCTTATTGCAAACAATGCTATAGAACAGGTGATACTGAATGGCGAAGCAAGGGCATACGGGCTCGAATTTCTTTTGAGAAAAAATGATGGGAAACTCCAGGGTTGGTTGGCCTATACGCTTTCGAAGTCCGAACAACGTACCCCTGGGCGTCCTCCGGTGGTCGACAATGGAAGAAGTAACCTGGAAACAGGAATAAACCTGGGGCAATGGTATAATACTCCTTTCGATAAAACTCATGATATTGCCCTCTTTGGCAGCTACGAAATAAACAAGAAATGGAGCGTAAACAGTAACTTTATTTTTCAAACCGGGCAGCCAACTAATTATCCTGTTGGGCAGTTTGAGTTTGAAGGTTTAGTGATTCCCTATTATGGGCTTAGGAACAGAGAAAGGCTACCGGATTACCATCGCCTGGATATAGCCGCAACCCTTACGCCAAGAAGAAAACCAAATAAAAAACTTCAATCAGAATGGGTTTTTAGCATTTACAATGTCTATAACAGACGTAATGCAGCCTCGATAAATTTTAGACGAAACCAGGACACTGGAGTAAACGAAGCCATAAGAACATCAATCTTCGGGATTGTTCCTGCGGTAACCTATAATTTCAAATTCTAAATGAAAAAGATAGCCTACATAACAACAGCATTCATACTCCTTTGCCTTGGCTGCGAGGATGTGATAGAAGTGGAGACACCCTCAGAGCCTCCCAGATTAGTTGTGGAGGGGCTCATACGGGTAGACAGGACCCAGCCTTTCATTCCTATTGAAGTAAAAGTTTCACTCACGGACAACTTTTTTGGTGAAAGTCCGGTCACCTCCTTGGAAAGCATTGTAATCATTTATGAAGAGTTAGATAACGGAGTTATCATAAATACCGAGTCTTCTAGCCTGGCTGAAGTTACTCCCGGTACAGGCATCTATGTTCCTGATCCTAACTTTTCTTCAGACCAACGCATCAGTACGGCATTACTAGACAGGAATTGGGTATTTACCTTATTGATCAATCACGAGGGAAGAAGATACCTTGCCACTACTACTTACGCCCCGGCAGTACCTATAGATTCGGTCTTTCAGGGAAATGGCACCTTATTTGACGAGGATGAAACTGAGGCGATAATCACCTTTACAGATAACGGGGATAGAGACGATTTTTATGTTTTTGAGTTTGGATTTGGAGATTATTTAGTCACGGAGGACGAGTTTTACCAGGGACAGCAATTTCAGTTTTCCTGGTTCTATGATCAAACCTTTGAATCTGGCAGGGAAATTGAAATCAGCCTAATGGGAGCTGATGAACAATTTTACAATTATATGGACCAGCTTATAGAGCAGGCCGGAGATCTTCAAGGTCCTTTTCAAACCCCTGTAGCTACCGTTAGAGGAAATGTCTTTGATGTCACAGACATTGATAATTTAGACCGGTTCGACAATGTAGATAGGCCCAATACCTTTCCGTTGGGTTATTTTGCCATAGTAGAGGAGTTTAAGAGCACGCTTACCATACAATAGACGAAAATGCTTTCAGGGAAATTCTTAAAAAAAAGCAGATGCTTAAGCCTCCTTGGAGCTGTACTTCTCCCTTTAACATTGATGAACTGTGAAGATGTAGTAGACATAGACACCCCTTCTGAACCGCCCAGATTAGTGGTTGAAGCCCTTATTCGGGTAGATGAAACAGCACCTTTTATTCCTATAGAAGTAAAAGTTTCACTGACCGATAACTTTTTCGGTACTGTCCCTGTTACGGAACTTGAGAGAATTCTGATCCTGGTGGAGTCCTATGATGAAGACGGAATTTTGACGGGCGTTGGGGATGCTATATTGACAGAATCCGTTCCCGGATCCGGGATCTATGTTCCGGACCAGACCTATACGGATGAAAGAATTCCTACCAGTGCAATAAATTTCGATCTTAATTACATTTTAATTATCACCCACGAAGGCAGGCGATATTTCGCTCAAACCAGGTATGTTCCGGCTGTTCCCATTACAAGTGTTGCACAAGGTTCAGGAACTTTGTTTGATGAAGATGAAACCGAGGTTATCGTAAGCTTTAAAGACGATCCGGATGCCGATAACTTCTATATCTTCGATTTTGACTTTAATGAATTTCTGGTCACGGAAGATGAATTCTACCAGGGACAGGACTTTGAGTTCTCCTACTTTTACGATCGTAAATTTGAATCCGGAAAAAATATAGAAATCAGTATTCTAGGGGCCGACAAACCCTTATTCGACTATATGTCTCAACTCATAGAGCAAACCGAAGACCTCCAAGGTCCTTTTCAAACCCCTGTGGCCACTGTTAGAGGCAATATTTTTGACATTACCGGCTTAGATAATGTAGATATTTTTGACAATGTAGAAAGACCTAACGACTTTCCTCTGGGTTACTTTGCTATTGTTCAGGAGTTTAAGCAAACGCTTACTATAGAGTGACTCGAAATGCGCTTTAAAAAAATGAGAGCAAATTTTGTTTATAGCCTATCCTTGGGATTGATATTACTATACCTATTGGCGTGTGAAGATGTTGTGGAAATTGATACTCCCTCAGAGCCTCCAAGATTAGTTGTTAAGGCCCTTTTAAGAGTGGATATTAATGCACCCAGCTTTCCTGTTGAAATTAAGGTCTCGCAGACCGATAATTTCTTTGGGACGATCCCTGTTACTGAACTGGAAAGAATTGTGATCTTGATTGAAGAAAGCGATAATGGTATCATCGTGCGGACCAGCGATCTGGTGCTTAATGAAACAACACCAGGGACCGGAATATATGGGATGGGACAGGGAATACCAACTAGTACTTTGGAAAATGATATCAACTTCATGTTGATTATCACTCATGAAGGCCGACGGTATTTTGCACAAACCAGGTATGTTGCGGCTGTTCCCATCACAAGTGTTGCACAAGGTTCAGGAACTTTGTTTGATGAAGATGAAACCGAGGTTATCGTAAGCTTTAAAGACGATCCGGATGCCGATAACTTCTATATCTTCGATTTTGACTTTAATGAATTTCTGGTCACCGAAGATGAATTTTACCAGGGACAAGACTTTGAGTTCTCTTATTTTTATGACCGTAAATTTGAATCCGGAAAAAATATAGAAATCAGTATTCTAGGGGCTGATAAACCCTTGTTCGACTATATGTCGCAACTCATAGAGCAAACCGAAGACCTCCAAGGTCCTTTTCAAACCCCTGTGGCTACCGTGAGAGGCAATATTTTTGACATTACCGGCTTAGATAATGTAGATATTTTTGACAATGTAGAACGGCCAAATGCTTTTCCCCTGGGGTATTTTGCCATTGTACAGGAATACAAACAAACTCTGGTTATCGAATAAAAAGGTAATTGCTACTTTCTTAAAAAGTCGGCAATAGCCTTTTCAATTAAAACCGGGGCATTGGCCATGTTGTACTCCAGGGATTTCTCTGGATCTTTTACTTCAATTACCGCCTGTAATCCCTGTTCATAAAGCAACTCTTCGTCTGTGGTCAAAGCCCCACATATGGCTATTACGGGGATATGGTGCTTCTTACCAAGTTGCATGACTCCGCTGATCAGTTTTCCACTTAAAGTTTGATTATCAATTCTACCTTCTCCTGTGATAATGCAATCTACTTTTTCATTTTCAAGTAATGTTTCTATCCCTGCCAAATTGAGTATAAAATCTATTCCGCTGATGAACTCCGCACCTGCAAAAGTCTTTAACCCGTATGCCGTACCTCCCGCGGCCCCAGCACCTGGAACCTCTGCATGGGATACGTTGAATTGGTGAGACACAATGGTATGTAAGTGCTCCAATCCTTTGTCTAATAGTTCTATCTCATTTTTTGTCGCCCCCTTCTGCTCGGCATAGACCTGTGCCGCCCCATCTTCTCCACAGAGGGGATTACTCACATCATTTACGGCATAAAGAGCAA
>JBFOMC010000166.1:0-2495 GCA_040830565.1 Flavobacteriaceae bacterium | reverse complement strand
TTTTGTCGTTTTTTAAGGTCGATAGTGTAACTCCTCAGAGCCTACGAAGCGGTGCTTGCGGATCGTCACGAGTATCGAAACTCTTAGCCATCTAGATATCGTTCTACCCAGAGCCTGCGAAGTAGTCAGGCCAAAGTTCACTCAGTATCATTTCAATAAATCGTAGGGCTTCACACTCAACGCACTTGCGATTATTTCAAGGGTACTAATTGTGACGTTTCTCTGCCTACGTTCAACCAAAGATATGAACGTAGGATTGAAATTACACTTTTCTCCAAGTGCTTCTTGCGTCATCCCCTGCTGTTTACGCAGATTTCTAACGTTGTTGGCAAGTATCGTTAGTAGCTCGTCGCTTGGCTGTCGCTTGTCGTCATATTTTCCTGAATTCAAACCCTTACCACCCTTTCAATGCGATCTAACTGAACGAATGACATTGAAGTGGAATAAGGGATTGACCTACACAGACTACACGTCTATATTTCGACGTGTAAGTCTACCTCGAAAATCTCCAAAACCCACAAAGGAATGGCTTCATTTAACGACAACTAGGGATCGACCAAAATATGATCAAATTATCATCAATAAATTTCATGGTTCTTGCCGCAACAATATTAGTTGGTTGCGGTGGTAGTTCTGCTTCCAGAGATACAGCAGAGGCCGTATTGGGCGCAATGTTTCAGAAAAATGCATCTAGCCCTGAAGAACTAGTTATTCTCAAAGAAATGCCGGAATTTAAAGAAGCTGTGGACTGCCTGACCAATCATCTAGATCAAGCAGGGTGGGACCAAGAAAAGCACAATTTCCTTATGACTGAAACAAATAACACCGGGAATATTCACCTGATTAACCAGCGTAAGTTTAGCCAAGAAGAACAGCTTGAACATTTTGGCCCACTATTAACTAGTTCATGCCTATAAGGGAGTTACTAATGAAGATGGTAAAATGCCTGGTGGTAGGTATATTCAACTTATTGGCAATATCTGCAATTGCCGAAGATGCTACACAATTCAGCGTTCGCGGTGTGTCCCCCGGCATGAATCCCATAAATGCCTGTGCATCCCTTACTGACGAATTCCCTGACGAGTTTGGGTTACGGAAAAAAGTTGGCATAGATCGTCGCTCTCAAGACTGGATGTTCAGCGTGGACTGGTTTATCAGGGAAAATAATAGCAACGCAAATGGTTGTAAAGGCAGTTTCAAAGGCTATGACAAAGCCGGTGCAGATGGTGCTATGACTTGGGCTGATAATATAGAGATAAAAGGAAAGAATGGTCTGGTCTCAAGCGTAAAAAACATCCAAACAATTGCTGTTGGGAACACAATTCAAGACTGTCAGCAGCGCCGACAATCAATGATAGATGGGCTTGTCAAAAAATACGGTAACCCAACTTACACTCATGACAAAGATCGAAAGAAAGACTACCGACATTTGATATGGGATTACAGTTCGACTCCTTCTGCCCGCTTCGGTGACGATGAATACGAATTGTATCAATTCTATGCTGAGTGTTCGATGTATACCCACGGAGTGGAATTTTCGCTAATGAAGATACAAACTGAAGTACATTCTGGTCAAGTAATTCAGCAAGCACGCAAACAGGTTAAAATAAAAAGAACGTTCCGGCCCAACTTGTAATTACGCGGAATTTAATTGGGCACTGTTCCCAACTATCGAGAACAGTGCCTCTTTCAGACTAGCTGGCCTTATTCAAATTACGCACTAGCTGGAATTACCTTAAATACCTCAGGCTTTGAATATGAGCGCAGCCATATAACAGTTACGTCCCAATCACTCTCGATAACCGACGCTAGCTCAGAGACAAAAATAGGCAAGGAATGCTCATTCCACTGCGGCATATCTACTAATTCAATTCGCACAGGCGGTAAAGGCGACATTTCCAAATCAATTAGTTGATAGTAGTAAGCTTTCTCTTGATTTTCAAATTCGCTAGAAATCATTTCCAAAGGGCTTTGAGGGTTTTCTTCGCCTTTTTCAATGTACTGCTTGTGTTGAGTTATAGATCGCTCAAGCATCCATTCAAAAGTATCTCCTGGATTTGTTTCTCGTATAACAATCGGAGCCACATTATTAGCCTCAACCGCTTCCGCTTCTTCTGCGCAAGAATATGGAACATCATCCTCGGGGTAAAGATCATCTTCAGAGTAGCTACTCCACTGAGCCTCAATTTCTTCATCAGTTAAATTTTTGGAAGTATACATATTAGTACCTATATTATTTTTATTATTATGGTTGGCCCGCCACCTCGGCGGGCCATGGTCAGTAATTCAGTACTAAGGACAGTGATTAATAACAAACTCTCGGGTTTTACACTGCCAATGCATATAGTCAACATGACTGAATTGGCATTGCATGTAGGGGTTGCCTGTAAAAAAGTCCAGCAAGAGACAGTGAAAGCCTGTATTGCGATCAACATCACTTGAATCGCAGAGGGCATCAAACAAATCAACAACCTTTTGTGGAACTTGTATCTGAA
>JBFOMC010000165.1:0-12385 GCA_040830565.1 Flavobacteriaceae bacterium | reverse complement strand
TTTGTGCAATTTACTTTTAAAGCGATAGAAGGCGTTTATGCAATTCTGGTTACGTAACCCCGCTTTCAAAGGCCAGGTAAGGACAGCTTCATCTCCTACATATTGGTATACCTGGGCTTCGTTTTCAAAAGCTACTCCGAGGTCATTAAAACAATCCTGGATAAGCCGGCTATATTGAACATGGCCCAAACGTTCAGCATGCAGGGTTGAATCTTTCAGGTCTAAAAACATAAAAACCCTGGCCTCTTCATGGGGCTCATAAAATTTGCCTCGAATTACCTTCCACAAGTTATTTGATCCCAGCATTTGATTCACCTGCCATAAGACCGCCATAAAGACGTCTACAATAAAAATATAGAAGTAAATAGCCGAACTTCCCTCATCCAAAATAAAATCCCTGAGACTTATCTCTACGTCTAAAAGAGGTGGGACCACCAGATATGAAATGAGTATGAGGATAAAAAGAAAGAAGACCGAAAAAATTAGTCTGATAAACAGCAAGGCCCTGACCGATGTTCTCCGGTAAAACCGCTCATCAGTTAAAATTTGAGCACATCCTGAAATAGCTCCAAACACAGGGCCTATGGTAAGGGAATATAAAAAACTTGTGGGCAAGTCAAAATCAATGGCTCCATCCTCCGTTGCCCCTACTCCCCTTATGATCGTTAAAAACATAAAAGCAATAGTCCATCCCACACTATAGGTGCCGATAATTTTTAGTCTTCTTTTGTTTTTGAATGTCACACTTTTGCTTTAGGTATCAGCTGCTTTTGATGCTATCAAATGTAAAGAATTATAACGGTGTTCCGGGAATACCCTTTGCTCTAATTGGCACATAGATAAAAAGTAGCAATACTGATATTCCTCATATCATAATTGATTTTTCGATAGTATTTTCGAGCTATTGTTTGCCTATCACGGTAAAGCTTACCCCACATTTTTTTCCGTTCTCCCATTTTGTATTGCCTGTGATGATATTGGCAACTTCATGAGCTTCGATGTCTATCAAAAAACAAACTACTATGAAATACAATACCATTGTTATCGGCGGGGGTCTGTCAGGATTGACTGCCGCAGCTACTCTTTCAAAATTTGGCAAAAAGGTGCTTTTGCTTGAACAACATTACAAACCCGGCGGCTGTGCCACCACCTTTAAGCGGGGCGATTTTATTATCGAAGTTGGCCTGCATGAAATGAGCGGCTTGGTAGAGGGCGGTAATCTCAGAAATGTTTTCAAAATGCTGGATGTGGAAAAGCAGGTTGAATTTGAACAAGTACCGGAGTTTTACGGCGTGCTGTCCGATAAAGAAGATTTTGTATTTCCACATGGTTTTGATGCAGCTGCAAAAGCGCTCATAAAGAAATATCCCGATGAGGAAAAGGCTATAAAAAAATTCATCAAGCTGATCCGAGGTGTTAGAAAGGAAGCACACAGTTTGCCTCGTAATCCACTGGTCAAGAAATTGATCTACCCGCTCATGCCATTACTTAAGCCCAATCTGGTAACGGCAACGAAGCATACGGTGGGGACCTGGTTAGATAAACACATCCGTAATGAAGAACTAAAACTGGATCTTACCGCACATATTGCCTATTGGGGAGATGATCCGTACACCCTGTCCATGTTTTATTTTGGATTGCCCTTCTCTGGTTTCATTGAGAGCGGCGGACACTTTATTAAAGGGGGCTCGCAAAAGCTTTCCGATCACCTGGCCGCCTATATTAAAAAACAAGGCGGTACCGTACTATTAGGTAAAAAAGTTGAGAAAATTGTCACCGAAAATGGAAAAGCCACAGGAGTTATTTTCCGTGATGTCTTTAAAAAAGACGAACAGTCTGTTACCATTGCGTGTGACAATGTGGTGGCCAATGCGGCCCTGCCTACTGTGCCTGATCTTTTAGATGAGCCTTATGGCAACGCACTCAGGCAAAAGTTAAGATCACATCCCCATTCCACCTCACTATTGTGTATGTATTTTGGCTTTAACCAAAAAGTAGATCAATTTGGTGTTAAGTACTATTCCAACTTTATAAAGGGAGAAGATGTCAAGACCCTAAAAGATGTGCATCCCAACCAACTAGGCGATTGGGATAAACGCAGTTTCATCTTTGTTGATTATGAAAAGGTCGATGCCGGACTTGCACCACCCGATAAAGCTGCCGGTGTGATCTGTGCAATAGATTATCTAAAGAATTGGGAAGATCTGAATGATGCCGATTACAAGGCTAAAAAAGAAGAGGTGGCCCAGATCCTACTAAAGCGATTGGAAAAACAATTCCCGGGGATAAGAGAAACCATAGAATACTACGAGATCTCCACTCCCAAAACCATACAACGATATACCGCTAACCCCGGTGGGGCAGTTTACGGTTTTGCCCAAACCCTGAAATTAACAGCATCCAAGCGATTTAGAAACAACTTCCTGATCCCTAACCTGTATTTTGCATCAGCCTGGGCGTTTCCCGGAGGGGGCTTTGAAGGTTCCATAATGGCAGGTTTTTTGGCTGCTTTGCAGATGAATAAAGACAAAATATGGTCTGTTTGCGATGACGAAAAGTATGTTGATGAAAGAATGGTAGCCCTCCTGGAGCGTAAAAAAATTGATGAAAACACCCTCGAATTGCGCTTTGAGAAACCAGCCGGATTTCAGCACCAAAAAGGACGATATGCTATCCTCAACCTCATCAATCCGCAAGTAACTGAATTGGATGTACCCTATCGTTGGCTTCCCGTTTTTTCTTCTCCGGGGGAAGATGGAATACAGTTCCATGTTGAACATGACAGCAGCAGCTTTTCTAAAAGTTGTGAACTTTTAAAAATTGGTGATAGGGCTATTGTATATGGGCCTATGGTTTAGACCATGACAAAAAAAACACGAACGCACGACGGAGTGTATGAAATTACTGTTCTCATTTGGTCGCCTTACTCCATATAGCTACCGATGGTATCACTTTAAAAAATATGGCTTGGAGGCAAAATGAAATAAATCACTTAAAAAAGACTCTGATGAAATCCAATAAACGTATTGCCAAAATTGTCGGATTGTTATTTATAGCGGCTACAGTTACTTCATCACTGAGCATTTGGATTACCGAACCCATTATTGAAGCCCCGAATTTGCTCGAGGCATTTTCTAATAAATCAAGTCAAATTTAAACGGTAGCAATTCTTATGCTAATAGATGCTATTTCAGTAACATTTATCGCGATACTATTATTCCCTATTCTTAAGAATAAAAGTGAAAATTTAGGGCTGGGATATGTTGGAATGCGAATCATGGAAGGCATTCTATTCGCGGTATACGTTGCATTATTGTTGAGTGTTTTGTTTATAAGCAAAGACTATTCGGGTAACAATGTTCAAGACGCAGCCAACTTCGAACCCATAGGGCAGTCCCTTTTGATTTCAGCTGAATGGACATTCGATATAGGCCTCGGAATATTTTTTACAATTTCTGCCCTCATATTGAACTACCTCCTCTTCCGATTTGCACTTGTTCCCAAATGGTTGTCCGTTTGGGGTTTTCTTGGCGCACTTATAACAATGAACATAGTGCTCTTGAAGTTTTATGATATTGAAGTAACTGAGGTTCTGGATTTTGTGATAGGAATACAGGAGATGGTATTTGCAGTGTGGTTGATAGTGAAGGGGTTCAAGGAATCTGGAATGGGTTTAGGACCTATAAAAACAGCTAACTAATTATGAAAACTATAAAAATTATGCTCCTTGTATTAGCGGTCTTGGTAATAGCTGCCATTGTGTTGTATGCCTATTATGGTGGATTTAAGAATATTAATGTTTCTGTTTCTAAAGCCGGTGGAGACGTCTTGATTTATGAAAAAATACGAGGAGATTATAGGCAAAGTGGCATTATTATGGACGAGATTTATTATGCGCTATTGAATGAAGATAATATTGAAACTTTTAAAGGTTTTGGCCTTTATTATGATAATCCTCAGAAAGTTGAAAAGAGCAAACTACGCTCGGAAGCTGGCTGTATACTGGAAGAAAAGGACATGGATAAGCTTCCAATTCTTGAAAACAAGTATACTGTTCGAACATTTCCCGAAAAGGAATACCTAGTAACCGAATTTCCATATAAAGGAAAAATGTCAATTTTTTTTGGCATAAAGAAAGTTTACCCTGCACTGAATAGATTTTCAAAACTTAATGGATACAAAGAAGACAGCCCTGTAATGGAACTATATGATATTCCAAATAACAAAATTTTATATCGAAAAGAGTTGATTAAGGAATAAGGAAGTAGCAATCCGCGACAAAACCGTACATAAAGAAAGGAAAAATGGGATATTATATTGATTTAAAAAACATAAGTATTGATGCCTACCAGGACATTCTAAAGACTACAACCCTTATCCCAAGTTGGAAAGTTTTAGAAAATGATATTGATGAAAATCTGAGCATTTTAAAAACACACAACATTAATAATCTTAATGAATTATTGGTGGCACTAAAGGACAAAATTAAAATTCAGGAATTTTCAAGACAAAGTGGTTTGCCGGAGCATTATTTAGCCGTTCTTAAAAGAGTTGTAAAAGGGTATCGACCCAAACCCAATAGAATAAAGGATTTTGCATGTGTTGGCGAAGATATCATTCTCAAACTAGAAAAAATAGGAATCAAAAACACATTAAAATTATATGATGAAATTCTGACTGATGAAAAAAGGAATCAACTTTCTCGAAAATCAGGGATCAATAAGGCCGAAATAATGAAACTTACTCAACTAACAGACCTTTCGAGAATAAGGTGGGTAAATCACACATTCGCGTATGTGTTGTTAGAGGCGGGGTATGATACTGTTGAAAAAGTTGCAAATGCTGATTACCAAGAGATGTATGACACCGTAAAGAAACTTAATGAAGAAAGAAAAATATATAATGCTCATATCGGAGCAAATGATATGAAAATGGTTATAGAATCTGCTCAAACTTTGGAACTCGAAATAGAATATTGAAGTATTTACAGAAAACGGCATTAACATGAAAAAATATCATATCCCGGATACGATGAACGCCGCTGTGCTCAGCAACTATTCAGGTGCTGAGGCTTTGAGCATAGAACAACAAACGATACCCAGACCAGGAAAGAACGAAGTTCTGGTTAAAGTTGCATTCTCTCCAATAAACCCATCCGATCTTGCAACGCTGGAAGGTCATTATGGTTTTGATGATCCTACTCCGATCGTCCCTGGTGGAGAAGGTTCGGGAGAAGTCGTCGCTACAGGGCCCGGACTCATGGCAGGTTATTTCCAGGGTAAAAAGGTTGCCTGCACGGGTTGGGGAGCAGGCGGAGGGGTGTGGTCCGAGTATGTGGTTAAAAGTGTTAAGGGAGGAGTATTGCCTTTGAATAAATCCTTGAGTTTGGAGCAAGGAGCCATGTCCATCGTCAATCCCCTTACAGCTAGCGCTTTCGTAGCTATTGCGAAAGAAGGGGGACATAGATCTATTGCTCTAACTGCTGCGGCAAGCTCCCTAGGTCAAATGGTGAATAGACTGGGGCGTAGTGAAGGAATTCAAATCATAAATGTGGTTCGGCGAGAAGCTCAGGTGGATCTTCTCAAGGCTCAAGGTGCGGAGATTGTCCTAAACAGTAATGAGCCGGGGTTCGAAGAAGCAATATATGATGCGTGCTACGAACATGACAATCACCTTGCTTTTGATGCCGTGGCAGGTCCGATGACAGGTCAGCTTTTAAAAGCTATGCCCCCAAACAGTAAGGTCACATTGTACAGCGCACTGTCTCAACAAGCTGTTCAAGCGAGTCCCGGCACGATGATATTCGAAAATAAGACCATAGACAGTTTCTGGCTAGGTCCTCATATCAGTAAGCAAGGTATCATGAAAACAATGCGATTATGGAAGCGGGCACAGCAGCAGATACCTGGGCTTTTAAAAAGTGAGATCAGAAAGATCTATCCACTAAACGAAGTCAAAGAAGCCATTCAGGATTATCGAAGCCAAATGACCGGAGGAAAGATCTTATTGAGTATGTCTTGAAAACGGTACCAAAGCAATGAAGTGGCCTAAAAGCATTCAAGTTTAAAATCAAAATAAAGAAGGATGAAAGCAGCAATTTTCTTTTCAGGCAAATACGGTAGCACCGAACAGTACGCCAAATGGATTGGAGAAGCCACGGGATTGCCTGTCTTTGATATCAAAGATAAGAATGCCAATCCCGCTGCCTACGATTTTCTGATACTAGGCAGTTCAGTGCTCTATTACAAACTGAGCATCAGAAAATGGGCAAAGGAAAACCTGCCCATTCTCAAAGACAGATCAAAAATGTTGTTTTCAGTCTCGGGAGCCGGGCCCAGCGACAAACTCGAGCGTTGGGTGGCAGATTCACTGCCCCCGGAGCTATTGGCCAATACGGAGCATTTTGCTCTGCGAGGGAAACTAGACCATTCAAAACTCAGCTGGTTGCTGCGCAAGATTTTGTACGTAGCCTCCCTAATGAATTCAGACCCGGAAGCCAGCAAGGACGAACGCTATGGTTTTGACTATATGGACAAAACCAGTATTCAACCGATTTTAAGCAAGTTTGACCAATTCCAAAGGAGCGAAACAACAGGATAGTAATGACCATCGGTTCCTTGGTCAATCAAAGCAATAACTAGCGCTCTTCTTTCGCTTATCCTGAATATTCCATCAGACGACTGGTATTTGGCAGACTGATTTCTGCAGTTTACAAGCCAAAACCGAACGTTATTGAATTTAAACACCCCGTTTTATTTTAAAATATAGATTTGATTACTACATTAACCTCCTAAAACCATGTATAATGAAAAGATCACTAAAATTTAATTTGTTTTTCCACCTGATCGTCTTACTTGCGGTTTTATCCTCTTGTAAAGAGAAAACTCCTGAGGAAAAAAGCACTTCTGAAAATACAGAAACTCAGGTAGAGCCTAATAACGACTTTGGAGGCCTGGCCCTATACACCGTTAGGGACGCTATGGGCGAGAATGCTCAACAAACGCTACAGGCCGTGGCCGATGCCGGCTATGCCTATGTGGAGGCGGCGGGCTATGGAAAAGGTAATTTTTACGGCATGGCTCCCACAAATTTTAAGAGCTACCTGGACTCTCTGGGCCTAAAACCCGTGAGTACGCACCAGGGAAGTGTTACCCTGGAAAATGCTGATGCAATGATGGCCGATGTGAAGGCTGCCGGCTTTCAATATTTTGTAATCCCTGTACCGCCAATGGGTATGTTTAAATTTAACCCGGAAACGCGCGAACTTTCTATGGAAGGTACTGCACAGGAGCTGGCAGATATTCTGGATACTTTGGGGGAGAAAGCAAATGCTGCCGGTCTTCAACTGCTCTACCACAATCATGATTTTGAACTTTTAGAAAATGAGGAGGGGATTGTCGTTTTAGATTATCTCTTGGAAAACTGCAACCCGGAATATGTCAACTTTCAAATGGATCTGTATTGGATGACCAAGGCTGGTGCTGATCCGCTGGCGTATTTCAAAAAATATCCCAACCGTTTTAAGGCCTGGCATGTTAAGGATATGGACGAGCAAGGGCGTTTTGCTCCGGTAGGTAAAGGTACCATTGACTTTACTAAAATACTGGCGCAAAAAGAGCTTTCAGGAATGCAGTATTATTTTGTAGAGCAGGATATGACCTTTGATGGCTTAAGCCCGCTCGAAGCTATTAAAATAAGTCATGACGGGATAAAGAGCATCGGGTTTGAATAGAAAATCCCGGTTAAGGCGCTTCATAATGCATTGGAGATTGTCGTTTGATGGGTCAAAATTGACGTTTACAGAATAAAACATCTATGAATCTCTCTAACGAATACATTTGAATAGCGACACCACTTATATTCAACTGAACACACGATATATGAAAAGATTATGTACCTGTATATTAGGGGGAATGCTTTTTTCCTTAAACCCTCTAATTGCGCAATCCGAAATTCAAACCGGCGAGAATGTAGCGGTTACGGACACTGAGTCCGGGAAAGTACGTGGTTATATTGAAGATGGCATTTACACCTATAAGGGAATTCCCTATGCCCAGGCGGAGCGTTTTATGCCTCCCCAAAAACCGGAACCCTGGGAAGGGACACGAAGTTCAGCCACCTACGGGCCAGTAGCTCCTTTAATGACTCCTACTACCCAGGTGAATGATGAACCAGAATTCGTTTTTGACCATGACTGGGGATATACCAATGAAGATTGCCTACGTATCAATATTTGGACCCCGGGTATAGACAATGATAAGAGGCCTGTCCTCTTCTGGATACATGGAGGAGGATTTACTGCAGGCTCTAGTCAGGAACTGCCCTCTTATGATGGGAAAAATCTCAGTGAAAAGGGCGATGTGGTGGTCGTGTCTATCAACCATAGACTTAATGTATTGGGTTTTTTAGATCTGTCTGCCTATGGCGATAAGTACAAGCACTCCGCAAACAACAGTATTTTAGACATGGTGGCCGCCCTTGAGTGGGTACGCGATAACATTTCTAACTTTGGAGGAGATCCTAATAATGTTATGATCTTTGGGCAATCGGGTGGCGGAGCAAAGGTGAATACGTTGATGGCCATGCCTAAGGCGAAAGGGCTCTTTCACAAGGCTGTGAATCAGAGCGGTTCTTTCCGAATGGGTATTTTGGAAAAAGAAGAGACTCAGGCCATAGGTGCCGAGGTATTGGCGCATTTGAATTTACAACCAGAAGAGGTAGATAGCCTGCAGCACATCCCCTTTAAAAATTTAAGTGCTGCCGGAACTGCGGCCTTAAAGAAAGTAGAGGAAAAAATGAAGGCCGATGGAAAACCAGTTGTGGGCTTCGGACTCAATTGGGGGCCTAGTGTTGATGGAGAGGACCTCCCCTATCAACTTTTTTCAAAAGAAGCCTTTGAGCTATCAAAAGATATTCCCTTGTTGATAGGTACTACTAAAAACGAGTTTGCCCCTTTTGCCAATATGCGGTTTCTAAATGCTTCGGAGACGGAGATCATGGAACATATCAAAAAAACCTATAAGGACAAGGCAGATGATTATATTGCCGCAGTTAAAAAGGCTTATCCTGATGATACTGATCCTAAGGACCTTTTGGATGTAGATACGATGTTCCGGCCAGGAGCAGTGTCCCAAGCCAATGAAAAGGCGAGCCTGGAGGGAGGCGCCCCGGTCTATATGTTCCTCTTTACCTGGCAGTCACCTGTTTTTGATGGCAAATACAAATCCCTACATTGTATGGAACTTCCCTTTGTCTTTGATAACGCGGGCCGCGCTAACCATATGACGGGAGGTGGGCAGGAGGCCCATGATCTGGCCGACAAAGTGAGCTGGGCCTGGATCAATTTTGCTAGGAACGGAGATCCAAATCATGACGGACTGCCTCAATGGCCTGCTTATAACCCTGAAAACACCGCAACCATGCATTTGGATAAAGTATGTGAATTAAAGCCTCAGTTAGACAAAGAATTGTTCAAATTAGTGGCGGCTCAATAAACAATTGATAAGGTTTATCTAAGCTATCCGAGGCCTGGAGGCTCCATCTCATTTGTTTCTTAAAGCGGGTGTCATTAAATTGTCTGTTATGAAAAGGATTTATTGGCTACTTCTCTTAGTGTTAGTTCTGCTGATTATTGGCATTACCCAGATGCCGAAAATGTATTCGGCTCCCAATGCCGACATTAATGAGAAAGACTCCATTCCTCAAAAAAGACAATTGCGCCGTAGTTTTTTTCAAAAGCGCGAAGTGTTGATCATTTACGGAGCTGACAACCCGGCATTGGCTGTGAAATATGAGTCTCTTCTAGATGAATTTACCAATCGCCCTGAAGAAGATAGCAGGCGCCGAATTACCTACGCTTTCAAAGAAGCTTCTGAAGTTACCGAAAAAGAGCTTAAAGAAAATGTTCTTTACCTGTTAGGGAGCGCCAAAGGCAACTCTTTGCTTGAAACTTTTACCCAGAACATTCCCATCAAAATAAACGAAACTGCCATAGATATAGACGGTACATCTTATGAAGATCAGGATGCTCTGATCAGCATAGGCTTTTATCCGAATGCTATGAATGACACGCTACCGGTAAGCCTTTTGAGCGGGAATGATGAAGAAAAGGTATTCGACCTCTTCCAAAAAAGAATTTCTGAGGGATCCCGTTTTGTTTTCAGGCAAAATCTGGATTATGAAATCTATCAAGACGGGAAGAGGCTAATTTTAGGCGATTTTGACGAAGAATGGGGCTTAGACAAGGAGACATATTTCGATTTTTCCACTGGCGAAAAGTTACTGTATTCTTCGGAGAATTTTGACTTTATTTCGTATCCGGGAGTGGAACTCCCTACCCCGGTAAAGGGGCTGGCTGAAGATATAGAAACAACCTTAGGGCAAATCTTGAATTTTCTCGAGAAAAAAGAGGAAGAGCTACCCAGGATACCCTACTATATATACAAGAGTGTTGAGCAAAAAGGCCTTATGCTGGGCAATACAGATCAGGCTCACCATAATTCAGCAGATAAAAGCGTACATACTGTTATCAATAAGGCGTACAAAGACAATTTTGTAGAAAAAGAAAATGCCTTAATTATTGAACTATTGCTTGGAAGTGCCGCTTCCGAACCTTTAGATCGTGGGCTGCCTTTATACTTTAGTGATCAATGGCAAGGGAAGGGTTATAAGTACTGGGCCGCCAGGCTTTTTGAATCTGGCAATATGCTCAGCCTGGAAGCGCTTTTTGACAAGGAACTTATGGAGTTGGAATCTCCTTTGATTTTCAACGCTACTTCCGCTGCTCTTGTGGCATTTCTCATTGAGCATTGGGGTAAGGAGGCTTTTCTCAATCGCTATAAAAACTGGACTCCTTCTGAACGGGAACTGAAACTGCTGGATCCCGAATGGCAAACTCACTTAAAAGAGCTGGCCAGTTTATTTCCTAAAAAGTCAAGAAAGGCCGCTCCGCTAACTTATTTAAAAGGTTTCAACTTTGCTCATGAAGGGTACAGCATTTACAATGGTTATACAGGAAGCAAAGCGATCCCCGCTTTGAATAAAATGGCGGCATTAGGTTCTAACGCCCTAGCCATCATCCCTTATGGTTCTATTTGGGAGAAAAACAAGCCAAATCCTTATAGAACCTCACATGGCCCGGGTGGTGAAAATGATGAAGGGGTGGTACATACTGCCTTCACTGCAAGAGAATTAGGGATGACTACACTTCTTAAACCACAACTTTGGGGTGGAGGTACCTGGCCCGGGGAAGTTGAAATGCTAACAGAGGAAGACTGGCAGCTTTTTTTCAACTACTACTACAAGTGGATACGGCACTACGCATTTTTAGCTGAAATTCATGAGATAGACGCCCTAAGTGTGGGTGTAGAATTTGCGAAGGCCACTTTGATGAAGGAAGCGCAGTGGCGAAAAATGTTTAGAGGCATAAAAGGTTTATATCAAGGAAAGTTGACATATTCGGCCAACTGGGGTACCGAATTTGAGCAGGTAGGTTTTTGGGATGAGCTGGATTTTATCGGACTGAATTGCTACTATCCTCTGAGTAAAAATGACCAACCTTCTAAAGCCGAACTCAAAGCTAATTTTGAAAAGGTGAAAGCTAAAATTGAAATCGTATATCAAAAATTCAATAAACCCATCGTATTTACAGAAATCGGTTTTAGAAGCATAGATGCGCCATGGAAAAGTCCGCACGCAGAGGGCGACGACAGTTTTAATGAGCATCACCAGCAGTTGTGTTATGAAGTGGTGTTTGAAGGGATAGAGAACCAGGAATGGTGCCAAGGCATTCTATGGTGGAAATTCCCTTCATATTTAGAGTACAGGGGTAAGGAGAATAGCGCCTTTACTCCCAACTACAAAAAAGCGGAACTTACGGTAAAAGAATGGTTTACAGCTAAACTTCCTTAAGTAATAATCCAAACTAAATTGGTAATGATCCAAAGAGAGTTAAAGCCAAAGGTTGGTATTAAGAGAGGAATGCAGCGATGCTCATAAAAGCTGAAAACCTGACGGTTTCCTTTTTTTGTTTTCGTTTCTTTACTGTAAAAATCAGGATTACCTCACTGCATTCGGTGATCCTGAGTTAGGGTACGTTGCTCAACCAAAGCCAATCAAGCTACGCTTGATGATTTTTTATTTTCCATACTATTCGAAAGTAAAAATCAGGATTACCTCACTGCATTCGGTGATCCTGAGTTAGGGTACGTTGCTCAACCAAAGCCAATCAAGCTACGCTTGATGATTTTTTATTTTCCATACCATTCGAAAGTAAAAATCAGGATTACCTCACTGCATTCGGTGATCCTGAGTTAGGGTACGTTGCTCAACCAAAGCCAATCAAGCTACGCTTGATGGTTTTTTATTTTCCATACCATTCGAAAGT
>JBFOMC010000164.1:0-2036 GCA_040830565.1 Flavobacteriaceae bacterium | reverse complement strand
TTTCTGTTTAGTGATAATAGCCCTGCTGTCGAGCCAACAAATCACCCAGACCTGTCTGGAGATGCTGAGATCCTACAACTTATGTCAGCCGCCCCAGAACTTTATGAGGCGTCCAAGCGCATCCTAGCGTCTCTAGAGCAAATCACACCGCATTTAAAAAGAACCTTAGATGTACATTCAAAAGAGTTCAATGAACTAGAACGTTCAAAAACACTGCTTCTTTTGGCTTTATTTAAGGGAGATAATACGTACGGCGATCAGCATCAAGAGATAAAGATAAAGCTCAAAGCTAGGTTGATTCGTTTGGACTTCCAAGATCTCTTAGGATGCATCTATATGCCACCGTTCGCAAAGGAATATCAACTTGAGTATGGTGAGACTCCTCTTCAAGAAGAAATAAAGACAGTCGCTGCGTTTATTCAAACAATCGACGACACCACGCTCGTATGTCGGTTTAAACAACCCCATTCGAAGCTAGAAGAGTTTATGTTTAAGACCATTTTTGATAACTCTACTGCCCAAGTGGTCTACCAATACTAGGCAAACCGACGCAACTTGGCTTCATCAAGCCAGGTTGCTTTTTACTCCCTCCGTATCCAAATCCAACTTTTGTATTTCTTCTGACATATTGCGCTTCGAAGCTCCTTTTGTGTTGAGAGCTATAGTGAGTGTAATTTCGATTCATTTCTTGTGCTTTTGTTAAGTCGTGTTTTTATGCACGAGGGAATATACATTAGCGCACAAAGAAAAATCAACACCTCATATTCATAAAGTGTTGATTTATATAGCATAACTAATGAGTCATAATGGATTGATCGACGCGATGATTAGGTCGTAAACAAAATCTCCTTAATATCTGACATTCCGATCACACCCACAATCTTATGGTCATCCCCGATAACCCCAAGTAGCTTAACAGGGGCTTCATGTATCTTTTTAGCAACACACGATAGCGTGCTATCGTGACTAATTACTGGTAGGAAGTGCATGATGTCTGCGAACGTTTTCCTATCACGCTTAATCAATGAAATCAAAGCATCTTCTTTTGTTGCTACTCCCACTGGGAAATTTAAATGGTTTGTGATCACTATCTTCTTGTGCTCACTTGCCATAATCTCATCAGCGTGGTCTTCAATTTTGTCGGATATGCTCATGCTAATAACACAGTTCTCTTTAGATATCTCTGAGGCGGTCTTAGCTCGTAGCTTTAGCACATTGATTACAAGGTCGGTTTCCGCCTTCTTTAGCGTTCCTGACTCGCTTGCCGCGCCTATTAAGTACTCTATATCGACAATGCTCATTCCTGACTTTTCATTGTCTTTGTTATTTAGAAATCCATTTATTGCATTTACAACTGGCGTCAAAAACCATGTTATTGCCGCTAATGGATAATAAACAAGGACTGCAACTCTTTCAGAGTACTGAGCAGCATATATTTTTGGTTTTATTTCGCTAAACAACAACATTCCAATTGTCATAGACAATACGAACGTTCCGTAAGTAATAACTCCCGAACCGCCCTCTGCTGGAAGGGTGCTTGCGGCAATAGAACCTACTGCCATAGAACCACCAACGTTGATCAGCGTATTGAGCATAATGATTGATGACATATACTTAGATCTGTTTTCAAGTAGCTTCATCAGCAAGTCTACATTTTTTGGCTTTTTCTTTCTCTGCTGCTTAATCCCTACCTCACTTAGACCTACAATTGATGATTCTGCCAATGAACAGAAAGCAGAAGCAACACCCACAGATAAAGCGATTAGCAGAAGATTTATAATTCTTTCACTCATAATTCCACCTACTTATTGCTATGTGTTTTTGTCTATTTCGCTTATGAATATATCAAATAAAATGCGCAAAATCCAATAAATACAAGAATAAATATTGTATTTTTTGGAGCACTCATCCTTTTTTCGCAATCAGAGCGATAAAAGTTGCAATTTGTCGATAAGATAACCGCATGTTTTTATCCGCTACCAGTTTACCTTTTGTTCATTCTGTGTATAATAGGATGTAATAAAATTAATAATGAT
>JBFOMC010000163.1:0-3543 GCA_040830565.1 Flavobacteriaceae bacterium | reverse complement strand
CTGGCCAAGATCCAGAAAAAAGAGTCCTTAACCTGGGCACAATTGACTTATGATTACGGGTTTTCAGATCAACCTCACTTTATAAAAACCTTTAAGCACTTCTCTGGTTTTAGCCCTAAAGAGTTCATCTATGAAGGACTTTCAGATGGTGAACCTAACTTTTTTCCAATAGACAGGGAAGGTTAATTTTATACAATACATCGGCTCAGGCTTGTCTTAGTTTTACCTCATAACTCAAAAACAAGCATATGGATTTATCACAAGCATTTCTTCAAATTAATTGGTTATCTGTTGGTGTAGCGGCACTTTCTTCCTTCTTGTTGGGAGGGTTTTGGTACGGACCTCTATTCGGAAAAACCTGGATGCAGGCCTTTAACTTCACTTTAGAGGACCTAAAAACGAGAAGTATTCCTAAAACCTTTGGTTTTTCATTTCTATTGGCATTTTTTGCGGCCATCATACTGGACATGTTTATAGGACATACCGCCAATATTGTAAGCGGGATGCTTGCGGGCTTTTTTGCCGGTTTGGGTTGGGTAGCTACCTTTACCGGGATTCAGTACCTTTTTGAAATGAAATCCTTAAAAATATTCATAGTCAACGCTGGGTATAGCGTTGTTTCACTAACTATAATGGGTGCAATATTAGGCGCCTGGTAAATACATCATCTATGGAAGAAGGTCTCTTAAAAAAAACAGGAAAACCCCTAAAACATTGGGTACAAGTTGTGAGGGAATCGCAAATTACAAAACACAGTGAGATCATAAAGTATCTTAAAAGTGAGCACGATTTTACTCATGGATTTGCCAACTTTGTATCCTTGAAAGCGCGAAGTACTGACGCGGCTTCCCAAGACCCTACAGCACTACTGAACAAACAATACTCCAAAGGAAAAGAACATCTAAAGCCAATTTACGAATTGCTCATAAGGCAAATTAAAACATTTGGGACGGACATAGAGATTGTCCCTAAAAATGCCAATGTAAGCCTTCGAAGAAAAAGACAGTTTGCCTTAATACAACCAAGTACCAAGACTAGAATAGATCTGGGTTTAAAACTTAATGAAGCCACTATAGGCGGAAGGCTTGAGGGCTCCGGAAGTTTTGGTAGCATGTGTAGCAACAAAATAGCTATTAAAACTTTGGATGAAGTAGATTCTGAAGTGTTGTCCTATTTAAAACAGGCGTATACAGAGGCCGGCTAAGAGCGAAGTTTATTCATCAATCAAAACTTTGGAACGTACAAAAAGATATCCAGGACCTATAAGAATTTCGGTAACAGCAATCACAGTTCACTGAAAAACTCCCAAATCACATCACAAGCTACCAATTCCTGACTCGTTTTGCCTACAAATATTTCCGCTATATTCTGTTGTGCGCCTGGCCAGGTATGTCCTCCCCCATCAATTCTATAAAGGGTTACAGGGCTTTGACTGTTACAGGAGGGGTAAGAGTATATCTGCACCGTAGTATCGTCATCATGCATATCAGGAAGGTCTTCAATGGCAGGAGTGGTATTGCAACCATTATTGGTGGCCCAAAAATTCATATAAGCATCAGTGGATAATACCAAGCCTCTTTCCTGACCTAGAATGGTGATTTGCCCACCATCATAAGGTACCAAAGGATCTTCTGTTCCGTTGAGTACCAATACGGCAACTTCATTACCAGGATTACAGCTGCCGAGATGGCTTTCCACCAAGGTGGCCGTAACTATTGCACCTCCTCTAAAAAGGTCAGCTCGGTCACATAAAAGGCGTGAAGACATAAAACCTCCGTTAGAAATTCCCGTTGTAAAGATCCTGCTGCTATCTATGGTGTAGTCCGAGCTAAGAATTCGAATTATTTCTGTTATAAATCCGACATCATTTATTTTCTCATCCCAGGCCGTAGCCAAGCCTGCCACATCTCTTCCGTCATTCCATTGTTTTTCAAAACCTTCAGGATATACCACTATAAATCCGTGAATGTCTGCCAATTCATTGAATCTATTAAAAGTAGCGTCCATAAAACCTGCTGCATCCCCGCCTCCTCCGTGAAGTACAAATAGCAAAGGCAAGCTTTTCTCTGCATGATTTTCTGTGGGAAAGTAGACCTGATACGTACGATCTCGGTCCTCCCAATTAAGGTCGTAAGCTATCAGTCCTGCAGTATATGTTGTTTCCTCCTCTTTGGTTTCCGCATCATTACTGCAGCCAATAGATAGTGCGGTAACCAAACCTAATGTCAGTAAGAAAGCTATTCGTTTTATGGTTTTCATATCTATAGGATCTATGGTATACTAACTATAACGAAAAATAGATGAGTCAAATTGTTTTTATCGCTTCTGTTAGAATCATCAACAAGAACGAGATTGCACGGATTTGTACCCTAGGGGTTGACTTATTTTCCGTACTTACCATGAGTTTAAAAATTCTTTGAAATGCGAAAAAAAACTTTAGCAAGGATAGCTTTTTTACTGGTATCCTGTAGCTCGATATCCTATGCACAGGATATGCTAGTATCTACCAAAGTGAGTCAGAAGGCCAGTGTCATGCAACGTATAGGTACCACAGATGTTACTGTAAGCTATTCGAGTCCGTTGGCCAAGGGAAGGAAAATATTTGGAGGTATTGTGCCTTATGATTTTATAGTCGACGGTGTGGAGTATCCCTGGAGAGCGGGTTCTAATGAAAATACCACTGTAGAATTCTCACACGATGTATGGGTAGAAGGGATGCCTTTAAAAAAAGGAAAATACGGGCTGCATATTTTTGTCAAAGAAAAGGAATGGACCTTTATTTTCTCCAATAAAAATGATAGTTGGGGTAGTTTTAGCTATAAAAAAGAAGAAGATGCTTTACGGGTAAGCGCTGTTCCACAAAAAACGGATTATCAGGAATGGCTGAGTTACGAATTTGAAGAAAGGCTACCCCAGTCATCTATTTTAACATTGCATTGGACCGATATCAAATGTAGCATTAAAATAGCGACAAATGTAAATGCCAATGCCCTGGCAGATCTAAAGAAAAAAGAGGAAAAGAGTGCGGACGACTATATCAAAATGGCTCAACTGACTGTTGCCCTAGATGAGGAAGGAATTGACGAAGCTTTAGGATACATTGATGAATCATTAAAAATTGGCCAGGGTTTTAGAAACAAGATCTTAAAAGCTGAATTGCTCCTGGAAAAAGGAATGAAAGTAGAGAGTGAAAAATGGAGAAAAGAAGCTTTTGCCGAAGGACAGGGGTTTCCATACTATTACTATTATCCGTTGAGTTTTATGCTGCTTGAAGGAAATAAGGACAAAACCTATGAACTTCTCAACGCTATGTTGACGAAAGATCCGGACAATTGGATCGCCAATTTGGCTATGGGCGAGTATTACATAAAACAAAATAATCAAGAAAAGGCTACTTTTCACTTTGGTAAGGCCTACGAATTTGCAGGAGAAAGGTCCAAAAATTATACCCGGTATATGTACCTTTCAAATCAACTTATCCTGGAGAATTCCCGTTAAAGGCTCCTAGAATATGAGGTTGAAAGGGGTGAACCCACCTTTAAT
>JBFOMC010000162.1:0-8686 GCA_040830565.1 Flavobacteriaceae bacterium | reverse complement strand
TGTTGGAGATCGACTCGCAATCTTGTTCCGAAATGAATCTAATGCGAGATTAATGAATATAGGATTTGGGAGCCTGTTGGCCGCAGTAGCTATTTGGATGTTCTTTTCGTAGTTGAATCTCGCTATCGCCTAACGTTAAAGTTGAGGTGTCCCGCGAAGCATCGCGAAGCGGGATTACCTCCAGCGGCTTGTTAGCCCACAAAATTCACTCTGCAACTAGAGGATATTTTTCAGGATGTTGCAGTGAGTCTAAATCCAGATCTACATCCAGTTTTTCCCAATATAAATGGGTAGAATGCAATAGTTGAACTTCGAATATTTCCTCTAATTTGGCATGCTGGAACCAGGGAAAGTGCTCGTAATCCATGAAGTACTCTTTCCCTTCAACCCAAATCCATATTCCATGCTGAGATATATTTAAAATCTCAACTTGGGAAATGTTTGTTCCATGAGCTGATAATTTCATTTAGGTTCTCTTCTATTAGTTTTTCTATTTCTTTCAATTCTGTTTTCTTAAGTCCCTTATTAACAGAAAGTTCTATATTGGGCTCTATCCAGAACTTTGCCTCGCCGTCAGGCGAATAAATGTGAATGTGCTTTCGCTCTTCTTCTCGTGAAAAGAAGTAAAATCGGTAATTTTTATGCCGGAAAACTGTGGGACTCATATCCTTTCAGGCTCACGTATTTTGCAGAATTTGGCAACCTCATTGACTGGCTAACGTTAAAGCTGAGGTGCGCCCGAGCGCGTGCCGGGCGTAGCACGAAGTGCGGAGCCTGGTCAGCGAGTGGCGTCATCTCCAGCGACTTGTTCGGCCATGCGACTAACCACGATAGATCTCTCTTCGGTGTCCAACTTTGCAGACTTCTACAATTAATCTATCTTCAAGAATTTCGTACAAGATCCTATAATCGCCTACCCTGACACGATAAGTTTTCTCACTACCCGTAAGTTTAACACTTCCTTCAGGTCTAGGATTTTGTGTCAGAGATTCTACCTTTTTGATAATCTTGAGAACCTCCGGAGGAGATATTTTCCTCAAGTCTTTCTTCGTAGATTTCCTCCACTCAATCTTGTAAAATTCCATCCTCGCGCAGCTCTTTCAGAAAAACTTCATGCGAAATAGATTTTTCGTCTTTCCGCTCTGCGATCATAGCTAAATCGTGCAAATCTTCCATTAATTGCTCATAATCAGACAGTTGAAGAACGACTCCTGTCTTTTCTCCCTTATCATTTGTAATATACTGAACTGGCTGACTCATAATCAATCAAACTTACGGAATCTCAAAAGGTTGTCTATTCGATTCTGCCGAACGTTAAAGCTGAGGTGCGACACGAGCGCCAGCGAGTGGCGTCACCTCCAGCGACTTGTTGGCACACAAAATTAAACAAACCTATTCGTATATCACTAAATAATTAAGTGTTAGTGAAATTCTCCTGATCCAAAGAGTACTGCACGTGGAAGGCAGGAGGATAAATTTAGCAAAAGTATAATCAGAAAAATTCCGATTAGTATTTTCCAAACTAATTCAGTTTTTGCCGTAACCACACAACTAATTGCTAGCACACCGTACAGCAAATAACCCGCGGGAACCTCCCAGCCAATGAAGTCTGGATTAAATACTAGAAAGAAACCTGCTGGAAATCCCGCAACCATCATAAGAAGCAGTTCGAACTTAAAAGCACCGTGAAAGATAGAAACCACTGAATAAGTCACCAATGTAATTCCAAGTGCTATTAAGTAAGCTATTCCAAGAATCTTGAGAATCAGTTTTCTTCTATGAAGAAATTTTACCCTATTGGTAGTTTTATCTGAATTGTCATTCATGTGACATTGATAGCATTGAATCAAATCCATGCCAACGTAAAGCTGAGGTGCGCCCGAGCGTCAGCGAGTGGCGTCACCTCCAGCGACTTGTTCTAACCTAATCAATATTCCTCTATTAATTTGAAATGCGTGGCCATCATCTCGAATTGATCGGTGATATTATATTCGGGCCAACAGAAAATATGCGCATCTTTGAAATGTTTTTCATCCCGGCACGCCTCCCCTTTCCATAATTTTTCAGGAATGTTGTCCCATCGAACTTTATAAATTTCGGTAATTTGGATGAGACATCTTAAATTTTCCCTTAAATCGTAAACCTCTACCAACTCCCCAGGAAGTAAATTTCCGTCATCGAAGTCTCCATCGGAAATATAAAAATCATCTACCTCGCAAACAGTCGCAGTCTTTTCGCCTCTTAAAATTTCCAGGACCAAAGAATCATCGTCTTTGTCTCTGCCCCAGAACTGTATTCTTTTCCTTTTAGTCATTAGAACGTTAAAGCTGAGGTGCGACACGAGCGCGTACGAGCCGAAGCCCGCAGGGCGAAGGCTCGTCAGCGAGTGGCGTCACCTCCAGCGACTTGTTCAACCACAAAATTTTTATAAGCTGTGAATGGAATATTCACGTCCTGAGACAAAACTCCTTCAGTCAATCCAATATACCTAACTGTGTCGTTTTTCCCTTTCTCAAAATGTACACTTAATTTAAAAATTTGGTCTTTCTGAGGGTATAAAAACATTAGCATCATGCCACTGTCTCCCTCGTAAAGACATGGTAGAATAAATCGGCCCTTTAAAGAATTTCTAATTTTGGTCTCAAGTTCGGAGTAATTTGTTTCACCTAACCATTCATCTCTTATCACTTCACCATAAAAAGAGAAATCGACTAAATCCGGATTAACTTTCACTCCAAAGAATGATAAACAATCCGTTAATCTCATATCTCCTGATGAGCCTAATGAATGAGAAAAATTCGTGCATACCAGTGAAACTAATATGCTCAATAATAGTCGGCTTCTGGTGGAATGCTTCATAGCTAGATTAATAAATCCTGGTTACTTCTCGACTATGTTGAACGTTAAAGCTGAGGTGCGCCGCGAGCGTCAGCGAGTGGCGTCACCTCCAGCGACTTGTTCGGTCATTTTCAAGATTTCTTTTAAAATTAAATTTCCCCAATCGTTGTATCCAATACTTTGGATTTTTCACAGTATCTATTAGGCACCAGACTACTATTCCTAGCATAATTGATAAATAAATTATCTCATAATCCGGTGTTCCAGAAACTACCAACTCCCACACAAACCAACCTAGAATAATAATTAGAGTTAAGCTGCAAATAATAATTAGGGCCCACCAAAATATTCGCATGGGAAAACTCCAATATTTTTGCTTCATAATATCACCGAACGTTAAAGCTGAGGTGCGACACGAGCTGTGCCCTGCGAAGCCCGAAGGGCGAAGCATGGGCGTCAGCGAGTGGCGTCACCTCCAGCGACTTGTTGGAGCAATAATACCCTATCAATGAACTCTTTATTCGCTGGCATCGGATATATCATGCCTTCTTGATAAATTGTGAGCGGAGTAAATTTTTGATTATCGTTCAAAAGGGTAATAGCTTTTATTTCATCAATTTTATATTTGTATCTTTTCAGTCCGAAAAAGAATTCAATCTTAATTGAGGATTCTCCTACTATAATTTTCCCTCCGTAGGTGAGCACACCGACCGGAAGCGCACCGACTGCAATTAAAAATATGAGCACAACGTCTAATAAATCTGGTCCGATCCAAGTTAAAGAAACAAGTCCATAGACCACTGCGAATATACTAATCACGCTCGCCAACCCTGAAACAATTTTCCTCAACTTTGATGGCTTATAGGTTCCTTCGATTAGTGGTAGATCACTAGGATTAATTTCGATTAACATAGTCTCTCCAACGTAAAGCTGAGGTGCGACACGAGCGCGAGGGCTCCGTAGCCCGTAGGGCGAAGGAGGCTCAGCGAGTGGCGTCACCTCCAGCGACTTGTTAGGCCCAATTCTGTTTCAAATCGAGCTATCATTTTCTCTACATAAACTAAATCCTGCAATTCTGGATTCATCACCAAAACATCGAATGCACCGCCAAAATGACGCCGGTGAGAATCATCGATGGGAATTTGCATCTCAGGATTCTTCTTATTCCATGTTTTTAGAAAATTTATTTCCTCCTGAAATAATTTATTTTCCCTTTTTCCTAATCTTCCCTCCAGTTCATACGCATAGGTTAGTCTTTTAAAATAATATTCCTTAAATTCTGTTCCAGTTAACTCAAATGATTCGAGCGCCATTGTTTTGCTCACATTAATAGTTTCCTTCCGTTGCCCAATGAAAAACAGCGGCAAAACAACCATAGAACTTAATAAAGATATCCAGCAAATTACTCTTAAAGTATTCATACTGCCTAACGTTAAAGCTGAGGTGCGCTACGAGCGACAGCGAGTAGCGTCACCTCCAGCGACTTGTTAGATCATGATTTCTTCTTATCATGCCAATAGGTCAGTTCAAATTCGTAGCAACTTCCCTGGAGATCTTCTAATTTTGTCCTAAAGAATGATTCTGCATCTTTGACTCCCTTATTATATGCGTAAGGGCCAATTTCCTTCAGGAAATAATTTAGCAATAGTTTCGCTTTAAGGTCTCCAATCTCCTCTTCAAACTCTTCCTTAATATATTTCTTTATTGAAGGAATGATATCCTCGATTTCTTCCTTGGTTAATTCTATGGGCATAAGAACTAGTTCCTTTTCGCAATTCTATCTAACGTTAAAGCTGAGGTGCGGCACGAGCGTCAGCGAGTGGCGTCACCTCCAGCGACTTGTTGTGCCCATTCATATTCTGTCCATTCTTGTAATTGAGGAAATCCATGTGACGAGAGCCATAAGAATATACCTTCCACAGAATTCTTTGTAAGGTACGCATCCGTGTACCACGATCTATCACTCCATCTAATTGTCTCACCATGGTGGAATGAAATAGAACCTAAAATTTCCGTTCCTTGATAAAATTTGAATTCAACAGTTCCTCTACAGAGACACATCTCCCCAATATATTCACTATCTAGTTTCCAAAAAGATGTTTCTACCTCTGGATCCTCTAATATGAATAGTGAAATAAATTCTCTAACTTCTTCAGGATTTCTGTTTTCGTACAAAACTGCTTCGGATTGAACCTCTCGGACAAATCTTGCTGCATCGTAATTAATATGAGGTGAAGATTCCGTTGCTAGAATCTCGAAACCTGTGGCGTCTTGAAGTCTATGCTGAAATCCTTCTGTGGTTGGTATCCTTGATATAAATGCAACTCGATTCCCTATAATCGGTCCCAGAAAAAGTAGTGCCGCCGATACGAGGACAAGAATAATAGAAGTAGTAATAATGTACCTTTTAGACTGCACAACGTTAAAGCTGAGGTGCGACACGAGCGCCAGCGAGTGGCGTCACCTCCAGCGGCTTGTTCGATCATTTCGTCGGTCTCCTCATCACAGGTATTCTCATTCTAACATTAACTGGTTTCCCATCAATTTGGGCAGGTTTAAATTCCCATTTTTTAAAAGCTTCTACCCAGTATGGAATAGTTTCCTTCATGTCCGGTCGCTCAAATATGATATTCGATACTGTTCCCTCTTTGCTTACAATAAATATGAAAGCTGCAGCTGGTGGATATCCATGCTTATTCTGAAAATCCAATACTTTTCTTTCTATTACCTTTGGATACTTAGGAGAATGCCTGAAAACTGGTTGAGGCGGTAAATCTACATTCTCCATTTCATAAATTGTTCCAATAAGTTCCTTCTGGAAATATACATGCTGCTCTTTTGAAGAATCCGTAGTCGCTATGCAAATTCCAAAAAATAGAGTCAAAAGAACAATACTTAATGTGTGCTTCATCTTACCATCGAACGTTAAAGCTGAGGTGCGACACGAGCGACAGCGAGTGGCGTCACCTCCAGCGACTTGTTGGATCATTTCATTATTTTAAATGGAATTGGCAACCTCACTCGGACGTTAACTTTCTCTCCATTAATTTCTGCAGGGTAAAATCTCCAAAACTTTAAAACGAAGGTGACAGCATCATTAAATCTCGCATCTGGTGTACTCTCTATTTCTATATTGCTAACCTTTCCCTCTTTGCTAACCACGAATAAAGCTGTAACCGTCCCTTCAATCCCTTGCTCGAACAAATCCGTTGGGTAAGCAGGAGCATACTTTAGTATTGGAATTGGTGGATGATCATCAGGGTCAAATGCCTGAAAAGGATCTCCCTTTTCTACTTGGACAAAGAAATTTAATTTTTCCAATGTCGTGGTGGGATATAATGTTAGAATACTTTGCTCTGTTCCAGTCCCAAGGAATTCTGGCATCCAAGTAGGATTCCAATTCTTCAAATCAGAGGAACGCCTAGACTTATAGTATACCAAACTTTCTGTATCATGAACAATTTTAATTACGGTGTCCTCGATACTCAATTTTGTGCCACCATGTGCTAAGTTTATCCCAAGGAAAATTAGCATTAGAATACTTAACGGAGTCTTCATAAGAAATCTATCCAACGTAAAGCTGAGGTGCGCCCGAGCGTCAGCGAGTGGCGTCACCTCCAGCGACTTGTTAGATCATTAATTAACTTAATCCCATCCAAATTGCTACAACCAGTAACATACCTCCAAAAATATAGCCTTGGATTTTCATAGCTCTGTTGGATTGGAATATTTTCGTTAGAGAATTGCCTGCAATAATCCAAACCCAGTGACCGCTCATATTTAATAAATTTAGTCCCAGGCCTAATATTAATACTTGAAGCCATTTTGAAGATTCAGGATCCAGGAACTGAGTGTACATTACGGTTGGGATCATCAGAAACTTGAAATTCAAGAATTCTAAAATTGCTCCATCTTTAAAGTTCAGGGGTTCGGCTTCTCCTTCTTTGATTCCAGTACTTCTTATAAATCGGTAAGCCAAATACACCATAAATGTAATTCCAGCATACTTAAACAAATCGGCGATAGCTGGGTATCTGAACAATGCTTCTCCTAAACCTATTCCGATTAATAATGTCTGAAGAATACAGACGCAATTTATACCAAACCAAAGGGGAATTGTCTTCTTCCAACCAAAGGCCGCTCCAGATGCCGCATACATAGTGTTCGCAGGACCCGGACTAATTGTCAGGGGCAACATTGCCATCAACCACGGAATAATAATTTCCATAAAGTATATCTAACGTTAAAGCTGAGGTGCGACACGAGCGTCAGCGAGGGGCGTCACCTCCAGCGACTTGTTATGCCTCTGCTCCATTTGTAATTCTGTCATCAATTTTGCTACAGAAGCGTTCGAAATCTTCTCTTTTGTTTCCGATCTCACCTATATCAAAACTAATTCCTCCAGAAATATTTTTGTAGGCGTAATGAATTTTCTTCTTAGCAAGTCCAAACCCGATAAACATCCCCAGAACACTTCCGAATAAGCAACAATACCAAAGTATACTAGAAATTTTAAGAATGGGATCATTGAACATAATTGTAAGTCCCATAAATATAACTCCTGGAGCACCTCCTAAAAGCATGTTTAGTTGGCTTTGTGTATAAACAATATCTTTGGGGAGTCTTAACTCGTTTAATAGAACTGTTGCTTTATAATCTACGCTTAGAAGACCCTTCTTCTCAATTTCGATACGGTCCTCCTTTAGCTCAAAAATGCGCTTATTAAAACCGTCTTTTTCTACGTATTTATTCTGCATAACGTTAAAGCTGAGGTGCGCTACGAGCGACAGCGAGTAGCGTCACCTCCAGCGACTTGTTGGAGCATAATACTAGTATGCATCAATTCACAAAAGCGTTTATAAAATTCCCTCATTATTGTCATCTAAATGACTCCTAAATAAGTTTTCCTCTACAATCAGTCGGTTGTAAAATCCGCCTCTACGATGAATTATTATATAATGGGACTTAGGCAGTATCGCCTGACCATAATATGCTCCTCGAAAAATAAGAAACGGATTGTTCGCAACCCAATTAAAAGATTTCTTATAAACACCTATGACTTCATCTCTCTCGATTCTAATTTCCTCGCCCCATTCGAGTTTGACACTTATGTGGTCTGGATATTCATCCACCGATTTGGTTGAAAAGCAGTAGCGAGAAGCTCCGATCGCTACAGCAAATAATCCGCCAGCCAAAAATAGAATTAGAAATGGAATAACTATATCCATTAGTTCTCTCCAACGTTAAAGCTGAGGTGCGACACGAGCGCTTGCCGGGCGAAGCTCGTAGAGCGAAGCCTGGTCAGCGAGTGGCGTCACCTCCAGCGACTTGTTAGCACACACTATCAACCTAGTGCTTTAATAATATTCTCTGGATCCTGCCTACAATCCAATACTCGATAAATTCTGATTTCCTCAGATTCTATCTTGTAATAAATTGCGTAAGGGAACCTCTTGGAAAACATGCAATGATATCCCCGTACTTTCCGATGAATTCCTGCAAATATTATCAAAGAATCGATATCAGAATATAGAGAATCTAGAAAATAATCTCCCAGGCCAGTCTGCTGGCTCTCATAAAAATACTTACCTTTTAGTAAATTTTGGGATGCACCCGTAAGGATTCTAATCCTCATTCTTCTCGAAGCCTCTTCTTAACTTCGTCCCAATCTTCAAATTTCTCTTTTCCTTCTGACAGTCCCTTTTCGGCCCTCTCCAATTCTTCATGGTGCCAGCTCGGGATTTCGATCTGCTCCTCGTCTTGACTCAGATCTGCCCAAATCCGCTCCATGATGCTGATTTTCTGGAGTTTAGGTAATTTTAGAATCTCTTCTTCCAATGCTGTCATG
>JBFOMC010000161.1:0-16346 GCA_040830565.1 Flavobacteriaceae bacterium | reverse complement strand
GGTTTTCCGGTTTCACAGGCTGTCAAAATAGCAAGATTTGAATTAAGGTTCTGATTGTAGATTTCGTAGGTATACAGGTAGTTGTCATTGATGGCAAAATCGTCCTCCGGATTTTTGGCAAATATTAAGCGCGATAGTTCCGGACTAACATTATTGCTTTCAGCATGGGTGCCTATGTGAATAATTTTGTGCTCCCTGGCGTTGTTGGTAAAGACCTGCTTGGAGGCCTTTTCGTTTAAAAAAGAACTACCCTTAAAACGCGCTGTAAATTTTTCAGCCAGATCCATGCTAAAAGGTTGTGGAAGTAGGTGAAGGTAAGTTTTGTCCAGATCGATAGAATCTGTGATGGCCAGCTGGTAATCTTGTTTCATACTGCTGCTAAATTCTGGCACAAAGGCAACAAAATTATTACCGTAATCTACCTTCTTTCGGGCCTCGTCTAACAGTAGTAAACTATAGTTATAAGATACTGTATGTTTTGAAAGAATACTCTCTTCTACCAGGTCTTTGTAGGTGGCTACCTTGGTAGGGGTCAACATTTCAAAACTCAGGTTAAAAAGTGCTCCGTCCGGAATGATCAGCACTTTTTCGGTAGAGATCACGTCATTGATGGGATTCCACAACTGTTGGTATAACTCGTAGAGAAGTACAGCGGTAGATTCGACATTATGTTGCCCTTGGTTAAGCTTGGTAATATGTCCTTTAACCGAATCAAAATTCAGGGCTACCATGCGTATACCCTCTTTCTTTATTACGAAAGCATATAGGTCCCCGTCAATGAACATATACCGAACTATAGTTGTTTTGGTAGGAATATTTCCTTCAAGTTTATCTAAAGGTTCTTCTATGGTGGCATACCTCATCTTATGATACCTGGGATGGGTAAGTTTTAGACTGTCCAGAAAATTTGTCCAGTTGGCTGAAGCCTGGAAAAATTCCTGAATCGCATCGGTGCCCTCTGTATTAGTTGTCAAAGCTGTATTCATGACTTGCTTTAGGTGTCTCTCCCTATCTAAAATAGTTTGTGGCAGGCCGGCAAAAGCCATATTTTTTTTAATGTCAAGTCGGGAACGAATTCTACTGTAGATGCTCGATTCGTGAATGGACAGTAAATCTAACAGATAGTTTTCATCTCCACTGGCATTATACAGGTCCAATCTAATTTTTTTTGCAAAATTGAAAAGGTCTGCATTTTCGGAAACCAACAGATTTAAGTCCTCATAGGTACTGATAATCGTTCGCTTACGCTCTAACAATCCAATGGCCCGCTCTATTTCTTGAAGCAGTTCTTTTAAAAAGGTCTCATCCTTAGTATTGTTGAGGTTGTACTGTGTTCTTGCCTTAATTAAAATAGCCTTAGGTTTCCCTGATTCTACCAGAATGGAATCTACTCTTGACGCTTCTTTAGCATGTCCTTCTATAGACAATGCAAGGCTTTTTTCACTGTACTCAAGTGCTTTGCCATAGTTTTTAAGCTTGTAATGCACTTCTGCCAGGTTGAGGAGATGCAGAAATTCCTGAACGGTATTTTTAAAGGAACTGTTCCTGGTAAAATTATACCCTTCCATAGCCAAGCTTAAGGCTTTTTTTGGCTTTTGCCGTTTGGCATAAAACAAAGACATCTCGATGAACTCATCCAAATAATCCTTAGTGTATTGCCCTTGCAAGCTACGTTTGTATAATGCTTCTCCCCGGGTATAAAATTTTTCGGCATTTTCGGCATCCCCTAACTCATCATAGACTGAGGCCCTGGAAATCAAGGCCGCTCCATGCCAGTAAAATTGAGAATTGGGATCTTTCTGCAATATTTTGAGGGCCTGGTCCAAATACTCTCCCGCCTTTTCGTAGTCTCGAAGGCCCATTTTTGCTTCTCCGAGGATGATAAGGGAAATCATGATTTTCGGATCGTCCTCATCCAGGAACTTCAGTTTCTCCTGATAAGAATAGTTAATTAACTCTTCTGCCTTTTTGAATTCTCCTACACTATGGTAAAAGGCACCCAGATTGTCTACATACAGCAACTTGAATTTCTCTGCCCTAAGTTTTTTTGATTCGTCTTCAGGCGCCTTGAGATAATTTTGAATATTGGATATAGCATCCTTGCAGAAGTCAATACCTTCTTCCACTTTGCCCGTGGCTTGTAATAGCACTCCGATATTGCTTTGCACCAGAGACGGTCTGTAGTAGCTATTCATCGGATTGGGCTCCATATTTTTTAAGGCTTCAAGGGCTTCCTTATAGAAATACATGGCACTGTCTAACTTTGCAGAATGCCACATCATTCCTCCTACAGCATTATAGATAGAATAGAGTCCTTCATAATCCTTTTTAGGATTGGCCTTACGCAATTTCAAGGCGGTAAGATGGTGTTTTTTAGCCAGGCCAATATTTCCCATATCCGAAGCGCGAATGCCTAGCTGGTACTGAATAGTTTCTATATCGGCAATTGAAGTGTCTGCGATCTTTTCTGCATAGTTGAGCGCCTGTTTTGTAATTTCATAAGCTTCTTTGGGTTGGCCGGCATCATCGTGGAGCCAGGCAAGTTCAAGAAGTGCTGCCCGGGAAATTGATGCGTTTTCCTGTGCAATTAGTTCTGTGACCAAAGTCTCGGCCGACTTTATTGCCACTGCCTTGTCATCATCGGCCAATTTAAAACTACCCACATACTTAATATAGCTTACTAGGGTATCGTAATTGCCTTGGGATTTAAAATGAGACAGTTGTTGTGCTAAGGCATCACTTGCTTGCTCATACTTTGCGTCCGAGATAAGTTGGTCTAGAAGTGCAGGACCAGAAATAGAGTCGTTTTGAGCATAAATACCGGATGCCAAAAGAAGGAGGCCAAGGATTAAAAAGGAGTTATGTGCTAAGGAGAAGTATTTTTTCATAGCTTCTAATCTTCCATTTCGGAAATGACTTCCTGGCTTTTCTCGATCTTACTTTGGTTGAGATATCGTTTTGCAGCCTCAATATCTCCAGTGCTCAGATTTGCCATTCCAAGATAATAAAGGGTTTCATTTGCAAAGCTACTCTGCGGTATTGCACTTGCGGTTTTAAGATATTCCAGCGCCTTGTTTGTATTAGAATTTGCCAGATGCGCCACGCCGAGGAAATAATTAAGGGTGTCATTATTCGGTTTTGTGCTCAAAAGAGTTTCCCACTTAGCAATGGCGGCACCGTAGTCCCCTCTTTTGTAGCTTACCATGGCTTCATAGAACTCGAAATTGGCGGAGGTACTCATGGTGGTAGGCAAGCCTGGATCAGGACTAAAGTGTTTCTGGAACAGCAACTCATGAGGTTCTTGTCTGGAGATATACCAAAAGCCGGTAATCCCAATTAAGATAGCGACTGAGGCGGCAATAGCATATCTTCTAAAATCGAACCGTCTGACAGGGGAGGGCTCAGTGGCTTCCTCAGGTTCCTCATGAAGTTCTTCATGAAAAACGTCGAGCCGTTCTCTGAGCACCGCCGCTTCCACTCCCTGGATGATAGATCTTACTTCTGCAACTTTAGTTTGTAAGTCAGTATTGCCCTCCAGCTCTTTTTCAAAAGAAGCAAGTTCGGGTTCATCCATGGAGCCGTTGAGGTAACGCTCTATAGTTTCGAATAATTCCTGTGATATTTCGTTTCTTTCTTCCAGCGATTTATGGTTTAATTAGTGGTTAAGACCAGGGCTCTTAATTTCTCAATACACCTGTATTTTTTGTTCCGGGCAGAGGCTTCACCGATCTTTAGATGTTGCGCAATTTCTCGTAAGGATCTTTTTTCAAAATAAAAGATGGTCAATAATTCCTTACAGGGCTCTCCCAGTGTTTTGAAGGTTTTGATCACCTTGCTTAACCTCATTTCACTTTCGTTTTCAAATTCTGAATCGTCTTCTTCATTTACATTGATCCTTGGATGTGACTCTTCTAAGGAAGTCTTTTTCTTAAATTCTGAAGACCTCAGATAGTCGGTCCATTTATTCTTCGCAATCCGATATAAATATCCATTTAGAGCTGTATCTCCGTTGGGTACAAATTTGTCTAAACGCACATTTTTCCATACGATCATAAATGCCTCCTGATAAATATCCTTAGCCTGACTTTTGGAGCCGCTGTTTTGCAAAATGTATCGTTCAACTTTAGGGAAATTTTCCAGATACCATTGTTTTAATACCACTTCATTATTGGCTTTTATCGCGTCAATGCGTTTTTGTTGATCAGTGGTTGGTGGGTTCAATCGTATCTATCTTAGAAGCAGCGTACTGCTGTAAAAAGATACGGTTTTTTTAAGGATTGAGTTATCGTCAGACAAGCTCAACTATACCAATCGATAATAATTCAAATTTTAGAGGTATTGACCTTAAATTTTGTAAGTTAATTACAATTAAAATGAGCAATATACAATATCCAAGGGCATAGGGAGAGTCTAACAAACCCTCCCTATGAGAACTAACTAAACTATTCCTTGTATTTTAAAGTGACTACCACTTCGGCGTATCCGGCAAAATTCTTATAGATATCTACTACTCGGTCATAACTTGAATTGGCTGACCCGCAGGCGGAGGCTCCACCTTGTCCTCCTGTGGTCGAATAGCGATATGAATACTCCTCCTCCGGAGGCAAATCCATACCGTTTGTAATTTCCCAGGTTTGCCCTGTTCCCACATAGGAAGGAATGGCATCCGGGCTGGCCGCCTTGATGGTAAGCTGGTATTTCACCACCTCTTTCCCCTCCGCTTCTAAGATTGCAGGATCTAAAGGATTGAACTTATAGAATGCCTGTACAGACCAGTTGCAATAGATACCTTCTACATGAGGCGGGAATTCTACAATGGTAGGCTCATCAATAAAGAAAATCTCCTTTAACGGATCGTTTTCAATGTTAATTGTGGCATCTACCTTGTCAACAAAACGAAAACGATCTGTGGTACCCTTTGGCCTGGCGTAAATACTTACCTCAATTTCTTCAACACCCTCCTCTTCCAGTTCCAGGGCTCTATAAGTGACACTATTACTATTTTCAATATCTATAGTGCTTTGAGCCCCGTTAAAAAGTCCAAATTGTGCCGAAGTATACCATACCATCCTGTAGTCAAATGCAGAATTTGCTGTAGGATCTGTCCCGTCTGTTCTAAGTACTCTCAATTTTAAATTGGTGTTACCTTCAATAACGGCCCTATCAGGCTCAATTTCAAAGCCTATAGGTTTTATCTCTGCCACGGCTTCAGCTTCGCCCAGTTTATTGATGTTCTGTCCCTGCTTTATATAAACTTCAACCTTTATGGTTTCCAGGGCCCCTTCAGGGACGTCCACCACATTACTACTAAAATAGGCTATCTGATTTCCGGATGTTGTCAAGGAGGTGTCCTCTTTGCCGTTAGCTCTCAGGTTCCCATAATTTCCTGCGGTAGACCAGCGGTATTCGTAGGACTGGCCTGCCGCTAAATTGCTGTCCTGAATGTTAGCCTTAAAGATTTTTTCTTCACCTTGAATGACTAATGTTTCTCTGGGGTCTAAGCTTATCTTGTTGCGCGTAGCTGTCACTTCCCATTCTTCAATGCTATTAGAACTTGCCCAACTGTGAAAAATTCTTTTGAAATCATAGAACTGCAGCCCCTTATCTACCACGGCCAATGCCTTAAAAAAACTCGCAGTCCTGCCAAGAATACGTTGACTATTTTCCTGAGAAAATCCTCCTGCTATGTTTGATAAGTTGTCTAGCATAACTTTGAAAAGGTCTTCAAATATCCCGGAGGCAGCAGTATCGCTCATGGCATCAAAAAACTCTTGTTGCGCCTTATCCATATTTCCCTCCCGGAGGGCATCGCTGACGGCGGGCAAGGAGCCCACGGCCAGTTCAAAACCTTTGTAAAAGATCTGCCATTGTGACTCCTTGAAGTCGGCCAAGAATTTGTCCTGGCCCACCATGGCCATGAGAACAGGGAGGGCAATGTCAAAACCAAGAGTCTCTATCTCCAATTCCCTTAGCCGTTCCTCTTCAATACTTGTTACGGCTGCGGGTGTTGCTGAAGGGCCAATGAGCCTTACCTTGTATAGGGCTTCATTTTCATTATCGGCAAGGCTAAGCACTCTTGGGTCGCTCTCCTTCCTGGCCACTTCCATTCCCTTACCACTGGCCTGATTTTGAAAAACACCTATAGTACTGGTCAAGGCAAAAGAAGGGCTTACAATCACCTCTTTTTGAAAATTGGCATTGGTGCCTACGATGTCCGAAATAAGATTGGTTGGGGTGTCATTTAGATCTTTTATATCTGTTTTATAAAAGAACGCATGTGCCCTCCTTCTTGAACTGTTTACAAGGATAATAGAGTTCCCCTCCTTTTCCTCCAAATTAACACCGCTGCGGGTATCGCCGGAAAAATTTAGTCTTCCGCTGGCATCTGTACCTGTTCCATCGGCGGTGAGTTCATTGATATACTCTTCTATAGCTGTATTGTAAGCTTCGCTACCCAAAAAATTGATGTCCTCTGCATACAGTGTTTCTATGGCAGTAACAACATTACCAAAGCCGGTAAAATTTACCGCTTCAGACATATATTTTGCCTTGATTTCTTCAGGTAGAAACACTGTGCCTAGCCCGAAAAATAAGGATACTTCTAAGGTGCTGGAGATGGACAATTCCTTTTTGCTATCTGTTATGAAACCCATAAGTATGGTTTCTTCGTTGCTGTCCTTGAGCATGGTAAGCGCTCTTCCATCCTTTGGATAAACTGCACTTGCCTGGCCACTTGCCGAAACGTCAATATCTTCAAAGATTGAAAATACTTTTGTAGTACTTAAATCTAAATTATTGCCGTCTGGCAAATTCACCTGAATGTCGGTAGTAAGAAATTCCCCTGCAGAAGGGTCTGGGTCTTCCTGTCCGTCCGGATCTTCGTTTGGTGTTGGATCTTGTTGTTGCGGATCATCCATCATTTGTGCGATAGTCTCATCCTTGCTGCAGCCTAGTGTAAAGGATAGTATGATAATAAGGCCGGCAAGTAGTTGTTTATACGTTTTCATTTGGTCTATATTTTTGGTTATCAATTTTTAATACATCGAATGATTTTTGGAATGTCATCAATTTCTTCTCTGAAGACTGGTCCAATCCTTATGATTTAGGTTAATATCTCCGTTGGGATTGTAGAAGAGATCATCAGTTTTAATATAATTCCCATCACTATCGGTCCAGTATTGTTGAGCATATCCATCTACGGTATAGGACTGGCCGTTGGCATCAAATACCGTTTCTTCATCCCTGATCATATTGATATAGCTTTGATGTCCGGCATCTGAGCCATCAGTGCCTCTAAGCCTTTGCATGTAGGCATTATGATTGGCATCGCTACTAGCGTATACCCCTTTCATATATTGTTGATGCGATTCAAATTGAGCCTGGTTGGCTGCCATTCGCCTTTGATGATCCATGTTCGACTGCTGTTGTCTTTGCATCATGATCTTGTTTTTGTATTGTAACCATTGAGGATTTTCAACTTCAGATAGGAGGGACTTTTTAATGGCTTCGTAGGCCGTATGAAGCTCAGAAGTATCGGCTATGAGATAATCAACACCGTAGGTCCAGGTGGTATTTCTACCCATATAGGGCATTGAGGAATCAAATTTTATAAAAACCAGGTTAACCAAAGCCTGGGCTCCCTTACCGTTGGTCCATTTGGTAGATAGGATCTTAAAATCCATTTGTGGCAGGCCTTGCTTTTTCATTTTTTGCCTAAAGATCTGTTCCATATCAGTAGCCATTTCCGTACCCAGATATGAAAAGCCCAGAGACCTCATTTTAGGAGCGAATTCAACTTCCATGAGGGAATTGATATTGGGGATTTCTTTGACTTTTATGCCATAAGCACCCATCATTTGATTGTATTGGGGATTCTCATTATAGGTATATATCTCGTGCATAGAGTTAAAGGCCTTTACGCCTCCAGGCCCCTGAATTTGATAGGAAAAGCTGGGAATTGCCTTGTCGTATTTATAGGAAGGCATAGATACTACCTTCCATTCAGAAGGGAATTCTTTGGAATACACTACCAAACCGGAACGGCTATCCTTGTAGTGATGTTTTTTTAATGTATTTGAAAGCGTTGGGAGAGGATCATTACCAATGGAGGCTGAGTTCGTTTGTAATTTCTTATCCGTATCCTGGCAAGAAAGCGTGAGGAAAGACAGGAGGGTGAGCAAGGTAATTTGTACAGTTTTCATGACTACTTATTTAAAGGTTATACTACTACATCGAAAGCAGTAGAATTTGTCATCAAAAGCTGTTGGGTAGTCTAATTATGATGTAATCATCATGTGGAATGAATTAAGGAGAATCGAAATTGTAGATCCCTGACTAAAGAAGGGATTTAAGGGAGGTACGAATATTGGAACCCCTAAACATCCCGTAGAGATTTAAGAGCCAATACTCTGTTTGAGTCGGGAGTGGTTTAGTGAAACTTAGAGGCTATTACTCAAAAATGTTGACACTGTGCTAGGCAATTTTAAGTAGACTAAGAATATCGTTAGAGATCTCACTTTGTTGCACACCAAACTCCTCTTTGGTGTATCGGCCTTGGATCTTTGCTTTGTTAATTCTTGAATGACGGGCCTTGAGCGCTACTATGGTATCGTACTTGTCATACCCTTCATAAACTTTTATCAGGAGATCAAGGGCCTTTTTATTGTCGCCATTAGAGATCAGCTTTTTTATTTTGTCTGTTACATCCACGTCTTTCTTCTTAGCGGGTTTGACTGCGCTCTTGGTGCCGTATTTTAAGAACTTATCCACGTTGATCAAACTAGATTCTATTTCTACACCAAAGCGAATGAAGATGACACCCTGCTCCGCTATACTTCTAAAGAACTTGTTGGCATTCTTGATCTTTCGTCTTAAATCGCTGGTCTCAAATACAATTTTTTCCTCTTTACCTATCAGTAGGGCCTGCATGCATTTTCCTAACTCAAAAACGACCTGGGACAGCAAATTGACACCTTTGGCCATGTTGAGGTTTCTCCTGGCTATCTCGCTATCTTCAATGGCATTGGCCAAGTGTTCCAGGGCCTTTAAGGAGCTGTCATAGGCCTCATTATCGGCATAATCAAAATAATCAAAATCAAAACCCTTTAGCTTTATGGTCTGTAGAATAAAACTCATTAAAGAGGTGTACATATACCCAAGACCCATAAAATAGTGATACTCATCACTATCTTCCTCGTTGTATTTTATCGCTATATTTTTTGAGGCGTTGGAGGCTTTTTCTATAGCAATTTCCGCATTCTCATAATCTAATTGTGAAATCAGGTTCATCCCAGAAACAAAGAGGCTCTCAGATTCCATAACCTCGATATGCTTATTGTAGATCTTTCCGTACTTATCGATGGACTCAAAATGCTCTTTGGCCTGTTGGATTTTTTCAAGGCCGGCATTTAGGTTCATGGCCTGTATGTCTATGATTGCAGCAAAATACAGTTGAAATCCGGCTGTGAGGCCTGTCAGGTCTATGAGATTCAACTGCTCAAAACCTGCATTTGCAAGCTGTAATTGCTGGGAGCCGTTAACAAAGTCGGCCTTTTCCAGGATACTGATCTGGGCATTAAAAAAGTTCCAAAAACTTTCCAGCAGTACTAGCAGGGAATCTTTATGCTCATTGGGTTCAGCATTACTTATGGCAGAATGAACGTCCTTTACATAAGACAGGGCATCCTGCGGGTTAGTATCAAATAGACTATCAATAAAATTGTCTACTGCACTTTCATCTCCCTGATACAATTGATTAACGAGTTCCATATTTCTTTCTCTTAACTATTCGTATTCTTATTCAATATAATATCGCTTTAGCTATGCTTTCAATAGTGATTAAACTATAGGGTTATTCATAAATATTTCATCGGCAAAGAGAAAATCTCTCATCACAATATTATATTCTCCACTATAGGTAATGTCCTTCAAAAAATACCCTAAGATTTTATAGGAGTAGCCCTCCAGTTCTTTAAGGGATCTGATGTCGTTTCTGGTTTTTCTATACTTGCTATTAAATTCCTGATGGGGAGCAAATTTTAGTTGGTCAAGATTAGCCCATCTGAATATGAATTCCCATTTGGTGGCTTCAAAATCCTCTCGGTATTCAAAACGATTATTCCCTATGATGTCCTTTGGATGTGGTGGTAACTCGGCCTCAATCCTATTTGCAATTCTATAATAAAGGAAGGAAAATATCATCCTGGAGTTGATACCAACCCCTTCTACCAGATGACTTATTCCCTCGCACAATTTTAGAGCTTCGGCATAACGTTCCTCATATTCCAAATTTTGTACTTGTATCAGTTGAAGATCAAAAGTAAGCGCTCTGTTTTCTGCTTGTTGGGATTCAGTGGAACTCAAAGCTTTTGCAATCAGCTCCTGGGAAAGCCCTATGTTGTCTAAGCGCTGATAGAGCAGGGCTTCATATTTTCCAAGTTCTGTACAGCCATTGGCGATTCTTTGGGGTTTTTCCTGTAAGATGTTGAATAGGTCCTTAAGGTCACTGAGCTCTCCGTTTAGGGCATCTTTACATAATTGCACATGGTAGTACTCCCACTCTTGGTTGGTGGAATTGTCGATGATATCTTCAGCAACATTTTGCCTTCCAAGAGATAGCAGATACAATCTGGCGCTTTCAGGAAGTTCTATGATCGCCCTGTCTATATAGGGCCTTAATTTTTCGTAAAGCTGCGGTGTTAGATTTTCGGGGATCTCTCCTGATTTCATCAGGTGATAGTAATATTCTGCCTGATGTTTATCCCTTTCCTCAGGAATTTTAAGTTTATCGTACTTGCTGTAGTACCCGATGGCATTTTGTCTTAATTGATATGAATCTTCAGGGTATTTTTCAAGGATCATGGGTTCACAGACCATGCGAAGATCCTGGCGAAAGGAGAATTCATCCTGACTCACAGATCTGGAGATCAGGGACACCTCTTTTTTTAGCTCTTCAAATATTTCATTTGCCTCCTTTTTCTTCAGTTTACCCAATTTGGTGGGTTGTGCCAATACCTTTGAAATGACGTCGGGGTTAACATAACGGACCAGCATGCCGGGGACTGCTACCTTTCTAACATCTTCCCTGTGAATATGACCCAGTATTCTGTTGATCAGGTATTCCCACTTTTTACTTCTAATGAGCTTTTCATCTCCTCCCAACAGATTTTCTTTCTTTGCCAGGTCGATTGCTAAGCGTAGCATGAGTGGATTTCCGCCAAAGTTTTGATAGATAAAGTCCCGGACCTTTTCATCTTTAATTCCGGAATGCTCCATGAGTGCAGCGGCAGCGTCGGCATCAAAATCTGTGATCGTGATCGTTTGAAATTCGAAATCGTTAAAGCTTTCTGCAATTTCTGCTCTCCCAACAAAGATGGGCCGCACCCTGGGGATGAGTTCAGCAATCTCTCTAACGAAAAGAAAGAAGCTGCGCAACTGAGTGGAAGTTGCTCGGTATTGCATTTCTTCAAAAGAATCAAAAACTACTAAAACAGGTCGTTTCCCAAGTTCATTGTTTTGAAGGTCGTAAGAATTGATCAGATCCCTGATATAATCGTAAATGAAATCCCGGCTAGAAGCAGAAGACTTTTTGCGTGCTTTTCCGGGGCGGTTATTACCCCGGTGGATCATATTAGAGATATCTTCACTGATCTTATTGACGATAACTGTGTAATGTGGGTACTGGATCCTAATCTGTCTTAGGGCTTCAATAAGAATAGTGAGTGGTTCCCTAATGGAAAAGCCGTGCATGTCAAAATCTATATACACAAAGGGTAGGCTCCTACCTCTCACCTGATTGTTATGGTTCATTATGAACTTAGACACCAGGGTAGATTTACCTATACCTCCAATTCCTTTGATCAGTAATGGAGGCTTCTCGTGCCAGTTAATGATGTTTTTAAAGGTGGCAGATAACTGTTTTACGAGGGTTGATTTTGGAAGCCAGTCCACATAATCATTAATCTCCTTTAAGTATTGTTCCCTTCCTGCAAAGTTCTGGGTGATGCGTTGAAAGGGCTTAAAGAAATGCCTCCTTTGATAGGTACTCCTTAATTCGTCTATTTGAAATTGCTCTAAAAAAAGCTCGCCCAGAATTAGGGCGTAATAAAGTTCCGCATTGGAAAGGGAATTTTTGTGGAAGGTTAGATCTGTAGTAAGAAATTTTCTAAGAACTCCGGTATATTCGTCCCCAACCTGATGCTTTTCTATAGCATTTTCGATATTCTTAAGGCCGATGCCCTCAGACAGGATCTCAAGGCGGTCTTCTTTGGTCAATCTGTATACGCCTTCCGGTTTTTTGACCGCATGCTCTTTTAAGGTTTGTCGGGCTTCTTCATCAAACTCCTCAAAATCTTCGGGAAGTCTAAAATGGTAGATCAGCGCAGCTTTCTTAAAAATTTCGTGCTCCTTTATATCTACTTTGTGCGATTTCTCAAAAAGCACGCTCATATCAAATTTAGCGGCCATCAGCTTATTTTTTTAAGGCGTATAAATGATCGGCAAGCGCCAATCCAACTTTCTCAATATTTACTTCTTGCCCAGGACCCATCAGCTCTTCTAACATGCTCTCCACATATTCCTCTTCAGAGATCTGTTGTTTGAGTTTTTCCTTAATTTTATCTGAAAACTCCCCGAAAACACATTTCAAGCACTTTTTAATATCATCGATCTGCACCTCTTCCATATTATAAATCGTGGTGGTATACTTTAAGTCTGTATGCCAATTGCGTAGTTTGGCGTAGTTGAGTCCGGCAATGATGAATAGTGATTTAGGGAAATCCGCGTTGATAGAGGTTAGCAACATATAGATCAACTCTAGCAAGTTTTCATTGTCGTCTTCAATTCTGTGAAAGTCGTGAAGAAAGAACAGGGGAATACGGCCCTCGCTCCTTATTTTATCCTTTAGCGCATTGAGGAATTGAATGAATTTAAATTGCTCGTTCTCCTGTTCATCAAAGTTTACCTCCATCCCCAGAGCATAAGATATGTACTTAGCCAATCTTTCTCCAAGGATCATTTCGGGACCTTCAAGAATTTTGGGAATGTCGCAGGGGATTAAGGTGAATATTTTGATGTTTTCACTTAAGTGTCTTAGAAATTTTTCAAGATGAGACATACCAGACTTAGGTGCGCCCTCTACGAGGAAAATATGCGCCTCATTGGTGGTAAGCATATTATCCAGCTTCTCTCTAAATTCCGATCTGTCTATAAAAGGGAAGCTGTTCTTCATCACCAGGGAGCTTTCCAACAGCAATTCAATCTCATTTTGGCCTCCTCCGGATTTGTGCATTTCATAGGCCAGGGATAAAATAGATTTTTGAATATCGGTAATACGTTCTTTGGGAGTAGTAGAATCTGCCATCTCCTGGCGGTGGGTGGTTAACCTACCGGCAAGAAGAATTAATCTATCTTCAAAGATCACTCTTGGGCCTATGGCATGGCCCTTAAGGAACGTAATGGATTCCTCTAATTTAACGTTCTCAACCAGCTTCTTTAAATCTTCCAACTTCATATGTAGGGTGTTTTAAGCTTTTTTAGTATTGGGACTAAAGATCCAGAGACGCAATGAACTGATGGGAATCGCCCAGCTTTTGTTTAATAAACTCCCGATTCTTGGCATATTCAGAACTGACGAGTTCTGCGCTGTAAAAGCCAAACTCCAGTTCTATGGTATTTTTATCGAATTTTAAAAAGAGGATTTTGGTGATCTTTTTCTTTGATCTTAATACAAAACCAGAACCCATAACTGTGATGCTTCCGTTGGACTCTTCGGCCATCCCTACCTGAAAATTTCCCCTTCCAAGGGAATGGGTATTTTTTTCAAAGGCTACCAAGCGTTTATCGTCTTCTCCCAAGGACTTAAGCAGTTCAACAGACTTCATCAGGATCTTGATTTGTTGGGCGCTGACCAAATCTCCCAAAAGATCAAAAATAGCTTTGTCTAATTCAAAGGCGCTACTTTTCTGTGCAACCTTAGTAAAGTCTTTTTGGTTGAGGAGCCATCCAATTCTTTGTAGCACATTGAAATACATCTTGTACCAATCATATACCTGGTCGTCTTCAGGGAAGGCTTTGGTAGCTGCCCTTTGGGCTAGTAAAAGGGAGTTGAGTACATCTTCCTGGGTTTGGGAACTAACATTGCTCGAAAAGGATTGCAGGCCTTTGAAATTGAGATAACTCGGAGTTTCCGTATCCGTTTCAAACATGGTGTAGTCTGCAAAGGGTTCATTTGTTGTTGGGGCGGCCAACTCAAGGCCCGCGATAAATTTTTGTGTATCGTTCATGATCTAACCTATTAAATATTCAATGGCATTACGCTTCAACATGGCTTCCTGATGTTGGCTGAGTTGTTTTAAGAAGTTGTCTTGTTCCTTGAGCAATTCACCTGCTGGTAAAACCACCCAATAGTCGGTTCCGTATAACGTTCTGCTGGCAATCTCGGGGTTCTTATCCAACTCTTGTTTGAACTTTTCAAAAAGCTCATTTTCTACAAGGTTAAATGAGAAGTCGCCATAGATTTTATAGTTGGGATTTCTCATCATCTCAAAGATCTTTTCTATGCGTTCATTGGAACCGGTTTTACCAAAGTCTAACCAATGATCATCGCCTCCAAAATGCCCTAAGTTTACCTTTAAGTTGTTGTATTTCTCCAGGACGGGGATCCACTGGTCGGGTTCATTCAAATATCGGGCTCTATCCTTTCTTTTTTTACCGGGAATCTCAAAGGTTCTATACCCATTCTCATCTTTTATTTCTATTTTCTTTTTGAAGGTAGACACAGTTTCCCCTCCGCAATGGGTGAGTACCGGAATATTCTTTTCCGCACAGATCTGGAAGATAGGATCTAGCCTTACATCCGATGGAATATAACCTAAGGCCGGATAGCATTTTACACCAAAGAAAGGCGTGTTGGGATCTGTAAAGGCATCTAGAAAAAGTTCGTACAGATTCTGGTCCTTTCCTTCTGCATCTGCCCTCCTCGGATCCAGGGCCAGATAGGGGATGATTGCCCGGTGTTTAGAGATTTCTTTGATATCATCTATCTGTTGTTTGAATTTTCTTTCGGGGGAAAAGCCCCAGCCGGTTTCCAGGTCCATCTGCAGAATGCCGGTGACCATTTTACTGTTGGCAAATTCCGGTAAATTGGTAATGGAGTACTCGTCATGGTAGAAGTCGAGCACCTCGCTCATGTCTTTCTTTCTCAGCACTTTGAGGGCCTCTTTGACATCAAGACCAAAAATTTCATAGGTTTCGTAGATATCCTCTACTTGTTTTAATTCTGCCTCAAACTGTTCCCATTCCTCCGGTGAGTCGACGGTGTCTTTAGAGATCTCCTCGTAAAGTGTTTCTTCGTCTTTGGTGAGTAGCTCCATCCCGGAGGTTTCCCCTTCAAGGGCTTCCAGGCCCAAAGCTCCAAAGGCCATAGATTTTAGCATCCGCAGTGCGATATAACGTACAGAAAGGCATTTCTTATCAAAAATATGGGTGTGGATATCTACGACGCAGTCGGGTTCTGCCAAGAAAGTCTTAGCCAAAAAGGTCAGGCGGGTTTTGGGATCGTCAGAGATTTGCGCTCTTGCTTGCTGTAAAAAGTCATCGGCGTTCATTGCAGTGGGGCTTTTAAAATTATTTAATTATCTGAAATGGCTTCTTTTTTGGATTTTATGTCTTCCATAATATATTTGATCAGGATACCCTCATTGGCTCCCATTTTTTCGCCGGTCTTGCTGTTTACGGTAAGTCCGCCGTCTTCCTCGGTTTTCCCTGCATGATGCAAGGCAATAACATCCCATTCTTCATCAAAAACGGGCGCCCCGCTAGAGCCTTTTTCGGTATCTGTGAGATAAAACAGCTTTTTCTTATCTATAGCCACAACATTATTTCTGGTAAGGGCAATTTGCTTTTTCTCCCCGAGCGGATGTTGAATGATATTTACAAAGTTCCCTACCTGAGGTTCTTTTAGGGTGTTTACTTTGAGGTGTCCCCAGTTGGACAAGGGATTGTCTGGTTGATCAATTACCTTTATACAGGCATAATCCAGTTTAAGGAACGAGCTAAATAGCGCATTTTCGGGGTCTAATCTAAACTTACTGGTTTTCCGATTATTACCGCGGATGTCTTCCTCATAATCGAAAACAATTTCTGCCGTTTCCGCATGTTGGGGGGTAGGAATTACATGACTATTGGTGAGCATCCAACCATCTTCCAGGAGCCAGCCGGTCCCTTTAGTGCCATCAGCCCGGACCACCTGGCAAACGCTTTTAGAGACTTCTATGGCCTGATGTACCCAACTCATAGGTACCAGGGTATTGGTAGGTCCCTGTATCTTTTCTAGGTTCTCTTGGGTG
>JBFOMC010000160.1:0-2154 GCA_040830565.1 Flavobacteriaceae bacterium | reverse complement strand
AGAAAAGACAAAAAGAATTTTGAAATTATCCATCGAAGAATGAGATCAATAAGGCTGCTATTAGTACTCTTTTTTGTTAGCGCTTTGGGCTTTTCACAGACCGAAGATGATCCGGTATTGTGGTCTCAGGAGCTCAAAACCATATCCGACGATACTTTTGAGCTTGTTTTTAAAGCGAAAATTCTTGAAGGATGGCACGTATATTCACAGTATACCGCTGAAGGAGGCTCTCTCCCAAGCGTTTTCACTTTTGAGAAGGCAGGTGAAGCCTTTGAGTTGATCGGGGAAACCACTGAAAGTGAGACTATCACAGCATACAGCGACATTTTTGAAGTCGATGAAACTTTTTTCAAGAAGGAGGCCGTATTTACCCAAAGGATTAAACTACTTCAGGCTGATATTTCCCAAATAGATGTTGCGCTCTTTTATCAGGTATGTAAAGAAGTGTGCATTCCGAAGGATCAGGAATTCAGTTTTTCTTTAACCGGGGAGGCAGTAGTTCAAAAAGAAGCCTTTGTTGATGACCGCAGTCTTGCCATGAGTGAGGCGCTCAAATTGGATTTGAAAAATAAAGAAGTTCTCAACACCGGAGATACCGAAGGATTAAAAAACAGCTCGGATCTTTGGATGATCTTTGCGCTTGGCTTTTTGGGTGGTTTAATTGCGTTGCTAACGCCTTGTGTTTTTCCGATGATCCCCTTAACCGTGGCCTTCTTTACGAAACATTCTAAAAACAGATCCAAGGGAATCATCAATGCCTTGCTCTATGGTTTTTTTATTGTATTGATTTACTTTCTATTAAGTCTGCCATTCCATCTATTTGATTCTGTTGACTCACAGATCCTCAACACAATCGCCACCAATATGTGGTTGAATATTCTGTTCTTTCTGATTTTCCTCTTTTTTGCCTTTTCTTTTTTCGGGTATTATGAATTAACCTTGCCCAGTTCCTGGGCTAATAAAATGGACGCAGCTTCTTCTAAAGTAGGAGGAGGTTTAGGGATATTTTTCATGGCGGTAACCTTGGCCATCGTTTCCTTTTCCTGCACCGGCCCCATTCTTGGAGGACTCCTGGGGAGTACTACTTTAGCCATTGGCGATGTTGCAACCAACTTATCCGCCGGCATGGTGGGCTTTGGATTGGCTCTGGCCTTACCTTTTGGTTTGTTTGCCTTATTTCCTGCCTGGTTAAACTCCCTGCCCAAATCTGGTGGTTGGATGAATACGGTTAAAGTCGTATTGGGATTCCTGGAATTAGGACTTGCCCTGAAATTCTTGTCGAATGCAGATCTTGTTGGCAATTGGGGCATACTTAAACGTGAAATATTCCTGGCAATTTGGATTGTATTGTCCTTATTGATGACCCTGTATTTGTTTGGGGCTTTTAGATTTGCGCATGAAGGTCCGCGTCAAAAGTTAGGCCTGCCAAGGAAGACTTTCGGACTTGTAAGTGCGGCATTTACCCTTTACTTGGTTTTAGGACTTACAGGTATCAGCAATTTAAAATTACTCAGCGGCTTTCCTCCTCCGGATTTCTACAGCGTATTTGAACAGGAAAGTGATTGTCCCCTCGGCATAGATTGTTTTAAGGATTTTGAAGAAGGAGTAGCCCATGCCCAACAGGTGAACAAACCCATACTTCTCGATTTTACCGGCTGGGCTTGTGTCAATTGTAGAAAAATGGAAGAAAATGTCTGGAGTGAACCGGATATTTATCCTTTGTTGAAAGAGGACTACGTGCTTATATCCCTATACGTGGATGATAGGAAGGAATTGCCGGCAGAGGAACAATTTGATTATAAATATGCTTCTGGCAGAGTAAAAAAGATCAATACCATAGGAGAGAAATGGGGTACTTTTCAGACCATTAATTTTGGTGCAGCCTCTCAACCCTATTATGTACTGCTTTCCCCGGACCTGGAAGTGCTGAGTCCGGCCATCCAGAATACAGACAGCGATACTTACCGAAATTGGCTGCGCTCCGGTCTGGAGAGCCATAAACTGTCTGCTTCATTAAAATAAGCAGTGCTACACTTTATTTAGTGTGCGAATTTTCAGCTATTTGCAATATTCGGAATGGGTGTGAGGATTGTTAACCATTCAATATACTTTAGAATTTGGGGAACCCCAATAAATCTCCTATGTCAGCGCTTT
>JBFOMC010000159.1:0-7422 GCA_040830565.1 Flavobacteriaceae bacterium | reverse complement strand
GTAATCAACCCTATTCCCAGTATTAATGCGCCTACAAGACATTCCATAGGTCGGTCTATAACAAGATAGATCAAGATCCATATGCTAAACAAAACAAATAAGCCCGGCAAGATAGGATATAACGGAGCCTTAAATTCACCGCTATTAGACCTTTTTCTTAGTAGAAACACCCCAGCTACCGTAAGCGCAGCGGTAAGTTGCAGAATAAATCCACAATACAATAAGACACTTTCAAAAGTCCCGGTAATCACATAGACTATGCTGATGATACTTTGAGTCCAAATGGCAATAACAGGAATATTATTTTTGTTTTTTTTGCGTAGGAACTGCCAAATTTCAAAGTCTTCACTCATGGCATAAGATACCCGAGGCCCAACCCAAATCATGGCACTTATGCTTGAGATCAAAAAAAATGAAACTAACAAATTGATGATCTTAGCTCCGTCTTCACCAAAAAGTTGAATAGCATAAACATGACCAATGTCTAATTGACCTTGTAGTTGATTCAGACTTGCGTGCTTTAAGAAAACGAATTGTAAGAGCACGTAAAGAATGGTAACAATTATGGTTCCCCTAACCAGGGCTTTAGGAAGGTTAATAGCGGGGCGGTCTATTTCTTCAATGATGTACGCCGCGGCATTCCAACCGGTATAGGAATAGCTAACGTAAACAAACGCGATAGCAAAAGCGGGTAAAAATAGTTCGTTTTGCCAGCCTGTGGAATAATCAAGGGCGGAGTCTACGGGAGCAAAATATAAGCCGAGCAGGATTAAGGACAAAATAAGGAGCACTTTAAACCAGGTGGCATAAGATTGAAACTGACTGCTAACATTTATGCTGAAGGAATGTACAATGGAAACGATCAAAATAGCTCCTATGGCTAGAAAGGTAGGAGATATGGCTAACACATTACCCAGATATGCTCCCAAGGCCATTGCTGCAAGGGCAACTGGAGCTGCAAAACCTATGGTAAGCGAGATCCACCCTGATAAATAACCTATAATAGGATGATAAAGCTTGGAAAGGAAAACATATTCACCACCCGATTTCCTAAAAGTACTGCCAATCTCGGCATAACAAAAAGCTCCCATGATCGCCATAACACCACCGAGTACCCAAAGTGCCAGAATGGACCAGGTGTTTTTGACATCTTGAAGTTGAAAGCCCAGACTCGTAAATACCCCAGTGCCTATCATGTTAGCCACAACGAGGGCGGCCCCAACTTTCCAACCAATGGTCTTCTTAATGCTCAATAGAGTTGTATTAGGTGTTTAGAAGAACTCTCTTCTAAGGTAGGGAATTATTTTTAGCAGCAACCTGCCTTGTCTGCATATGCATATCCATGTGATTATTAGTTGATATTGAGTTTAATAGCCAAATGAGGATGAGGATATCTAATTTTTTTAGTAGGTTTGAAGTATATTAACGTTAACCACATACTTCTACAAACATGGGAAAATTTGAAATCAAAAAAGACAAAGCAGGAAAGTTCAGATTTAATCTAAAGGCCGCCAATGGATTAGTCATATTAACCAGTGAGGCTTATAACACCAAGGCTTCTTGCGATAATGGCATCGCATCTGTTAAGAAAAACTGCGGTAGTGAGAAATGCTACGACATCAATGTAGCAAAAAACGGCAAGCCATATTTTAATTTAAAGTCGACTAACGGAAAAGTAATAGGCACCAGCCAGATGTATGCAAGCAGGTCTTCAATGAACAAGGGAATTGCTTCCGTAAAAAACAATGCTCCAAAAGCTCCGGTGGTAGAAATCTAGCCAAAAGGAGTATATGCCTTTATCAAGGCATACGAAAATGTATCAAAACAGCTCATTAGGGCTGTTTTTTTTATCTGTAAATATTCACTCCGGGTTTTGCTGATCAAATTGGGTTTTAGTGTGCATATAAATAGATATACCAGGCCCATAAGATCCCTAGTGCACAGATAATATAAACGAATGTTGCAAAGGAGGTAGTTCTTTTTTTCATAGTGCAGTGTTTTCTATAGAACTCAGAAATTGCTGTATTTATCATATTTTTCTATGAAAAGGACGATTTATTGGTTAAATGGCAAAAAAATGAAGGATTACCCCTACAGTTTTAGGGCTATTTAAGCTTTTTCCTGGGTAATTCAGGCAATTAGGCCATTACCTTGTTCAAAGCGGTACGGAACTGTTTCATGTGCTCCATAGTTCCTGTACTAATTCTTGCCCAATCCAGCATAGGAGGAAAAGGTCTACCAATTAATACCCGTTCTTTCTTCATGGCAGCATTTATTTCGCTAATGGGTCTGCCTGTTTTAAAGAAAACAAAATTAGTATGAGATTTTACGTAAGGCAATTTCAAAGCTTCCAGGGTTTCATAGATATGGGCTTTAGCCTCCGTGTTCATGGCCAGGCTAAACTTGTAGAATTCGTCGTCTTTTAAAGCTTCTTTGGCCGCTTCTATCGCGAGAGTATTGGTCATTGCCATAACTCCCCTTTTTAGTTTTCTGGCCATTTCAGGTCTGGCAATTAGATATCCAATTCTTAGTCCGGCCATCCCGTAAACTTTAGAAAAGGTTTTGGAGACGATAATATTCCTTTCTTGTTTTACCAGCTCAACCATTGAGGGATAATCTGGTTCTGTGATAAAATCGTAATAAGCTTCGTCACTGAAGATTACTGCCTTATTATCATGTGAAGTACAAAAGTCGACCAGAGCATCTTTTGCAATTAAAGTGCCCGTTGGATTGTTGGGATTACATAGAAAAATAATGCCGGTTTTTTTATTGATCTTTTGTGCCATGGCTTCAAGATCATGTCCCAAATTGTCATCTACCGGCACTCTATGCGCCTTCCCCCTAAAATGCTCTGCATAACGAAGCATGGATTGAAAGGTGGGGTCTGCTGCAATTACTTCCCCGCCATCCTTGGCATACGTTAAACCCGCCAGTTTTAGACCTTCAGTAGAACCCCCGGTAACGACAATATGATCTTTAGTCACCCCCTCCTTTTCTGCAAGCATTTCTACCAATGCCCCAAACTTTATTGAGGGATAACGACAGGCGATATCAAAAGATTCGGTAAGCATTGCTCTAACCCTTTTAGAAGGACCATAGGGATTTTCATTTGAATTTAGCTTTGCGATACCCTCAGGGGAAACATTGGTGGGTGCATATTGCCTGGCTAAAGCATCAAAACTTCCAAGGACGGCAAAACCCCCGGAAAGCGCAACTGTTTTGAGCCACTGTCTTCGATCTGTATTTTTCATAAAGAGATATTATGAAAAAAAGATACGAATAATAAGCGATAGCAAGGAAGTGCAGAAAGCTACTGAAAAAAGAAAGCAAGGGGTAAACCGATTAAGGTATATACACCTTGCTTTGGTGGGGCATCCAAATAAACGGGGCAATACCTCGTTTATATACGTTTTGATCCTACAGGACTATAGCCTATAGAGGGTATTAGAAATTAGAATAGTAAGTGCAAGTAAGACCATTGCGAAATTGACGGTGATTGCAATGATCTTTTTTTCGTTTGTAGGTTCATCCAGACCCTTAAAAATGATTACAGAACCGTAAATGCCCAGAAGGCCCGATAATACCACGGGCAACCCAAATAGGTACCTCGATATTTCGGCATTGATGTTAATAACAATACTCAGGGCAGCAAAGGTTAGCAATACTAATATCAGTTTACTAATCCTATACGATCTTTCTACATAATTACTACCAGCATTCGTGTCCATAACTAGGGGGTTTTGGGGTTTTTACTACTTAGATCACTTTGATGTTGGCGCGAAGGCCCTCCATGATTCCAAGTATATTCTCAACAGTTTCCTGTAAATAATGCTTAATTAGAATATGGGGAATTCTTATTGTGGTAAATCCATTTTTAAAGGAGTGCATAGTCTCCTCCAATTCAGTAATCGCCTGTTCATGTGTAAGCATCTGATATTCGGTATCTATTTCAATGTTCAGTTTTACACGAGAAACGGCGATATCAACAGATTTTTTACCATCCCACCATTCTAACATAGGATTTGCTCCGGCAATTTTAAGACCGTAATAAAGTTGAACAGCCTCCATGGGGGTATTGTGTTGCCTTATGAGCTTTTCTATCCTTTTAGCGTGCTGAGAACACAGTTCAACGCCAAGGGAATCCATGGCATTTTTGTGATCTATGTAGCTCAGTTCATTGTTACATTCCAAGCATTTCATTTAAGTAGGTTATTTCGATTTGGGATTATAATAACAAGCACTTTTTGGGATTAGTATAAAGTATCGACGTATGGACCCCTACTTTTAGATGAACTGCATTTTTTTAGACGAAATGCACTTTTTCTGTTAAAATTTGCTTTCAAAATTTTTAAAATTAGCCGAGGTATCCAGCCTTAAACCCTCTATATTTACTATTGCTATTTAGCTAGTTCGCAAACCAACCAAAATATGTTCAAGAAAATCGGGCCTGGAGTATTGGTCGCTGCTGCTTTTGTGGGGCCGGGAACGGTTACAGCCTGCACTCTGGCAGGGGTTGAGTTTGGCTATGCCTTGCTTTGGGCTATGTTGCTGTCTGTTATAGCTACTATTGTTCTTCAGGAAATGGCGGCCCGTTTGGGCATCATTACTCAGAAAGGATTGGCAGAAGTTATTAAGCAGGAACTCAAAACCCCACTGGTTCGGAACTTAATCATTGGAATTATCCTGGCAGCTATTGTCGTAGGAAACACAGCCTATGAAGCGGGAAACATCGGAGGAGCCACTTTGGGATTAGAGGCATTATTTGGTGACAAGTACTTCTATTTGTACCCATATATTATAGGAATAGTGGCCTTCTTCCTTTTATACATAGGTTCTTATAAGGTATTGGAGAAGGTCTTTATTAGCCTGGTCTTACTCATGAGTTTTTCTTTTTTGATCACTGCTGCGATCACTAAGCCAGACCTGGAGGCAGTTTTTGAAGGATTATTTATGCCAACAGTTCCGGAAAACGGTATTTTGACGATCATAGCGCTGGTTGGCACTACTGTGGTTCCCTACAATTTGTTTCTGCATGCCTCCCTGGTGCGGGAAAAGTGGAAGACTTCAGGGGATCTTGAATATGCTAAAAGAGATACCCTCATAGCTGTTGGTTTGGGCGGTATGGTTTCTATGGCAATTATAATTGCGGCAACTTCCATAGGAGGTGGTACGGTAACCAATGTTCTGGACCTTGCTAAGGGGCTGGAACCCCTATTTGGGAATACTGCCCGTTATTTTATGGGAATCGGACTGTTCGCAGCTGGGGTGACCTCTGCTATTACGGCACCACTGGCGGCGGCCTATGTTGCGAATAGCTGTTTTGGGTGGCAGGCTGGATTGCAGGATTTGAAATTCAGGCTGGTTTGGATGATAATTTTGGTAGTCGGGGTATGCTCCCTGTCGTTTAGTATTACGCCTATAGAGATCATAAAGTTTGCCCAGGTGGCTAATGGTATTTTACTTCCGATTATTGCTATTTTTCTATTATGGATCGTGAACAAAGCATCGGTACTGGGAAAATTTAGAAATACGATCTGGCACAACATCTTAGCTATTGTTATCATTTTGCTGGTGATTGTGCTCGGAGCTAAAAGTATTTTAGCGGTGTTCGGATTGCTTTAGGACCAGGGTTTTGAATTTAATGTTTGAATCATCAGCACATTTGGAAATAAAGGATATTGATATTAACTGTGACGTCGGAGAAGGAGAGGGGAACGAAAACAAGTTATTTCCGCTTATTTCATCCTGCAATATTGCCTGTGGCGGGCATGCGGGGAATGTTGACCTTATGAGGAAACTCGTTCGCCTATCTAAAGAACACAATATAAAGGTAGGGGCACATCCCTCATATCCCGACCGTGAGAACTTTGGTAGAATTTCCCTTGAACTCCCTAAAGAAGAATTTTTAGGGAGCATCAGGAATCAACTTCGCACAATGATGCGTATTCTAAATGAAGAGGACGGTGAGTTACATCATATTAAACCTCATGGGGCGCTTTATAACGACATAGCAAAGGACAGGGAGAAGGCAGAACTATTTCTGGAAGCGATATCAGCATATCGGCGAAATACGAAATTATTTGTACCCTATAAATCGATAGTCGAAGAGATAGCACTCAGTAAAGGATGGGAATTGGTCCGCGAGGCATTTGGGGATAGAAACTACAATGACGACCTTAGCCTGGTGTCAAGAAAAGACGATAGGGCTTTGATTGAAGTTCCCTTCATGGTTTTGGATCATATTGTCCGCATGGTTAACGAGCATCAGGTGAAATCTGTAACAGGGAATCTTCATCCAATGAAGGCAGATACAATTTGTATTCATGGAGATACCCCCACTGCCTTACAAATATTGGAGTATCTTTCAACCGAGCTATCAAAACATCAAATCAGAATAACAAAATAATGTCTTATCCTATCACCATAAAACCCTTTGGAGCACAAGCCGTAATTATTGAGTGGCCTGATAAGGTAGAGGAAGCAATTTTGGAAGACATCCTTCAGTTTGATAAGTATTTACAATCCAAATATACCGATGAAGAACAGTGGGAAAATATACCTGCCTATAATTCACTGACTCTTATTAAACGAGAAGGCGATATCAATTTTGGTAAATTTAAAAGAACCCTTAAAGAATGGTACTCTGAGAAAAGGCAACAAGCCCCGGTCACCCGCTATCAATGGAAACTGCCGGTTTGTTATGATCAAGAATTTGCCCCGGATCTCAAAGAGGTGGCCAAGCTATTGAACAAAAGCGAACGAGAGATCATTGATCTGCATACCGGCAGCATATATACGGTCTTCGGTATTGGCTTCCTTCCTGGTTTTATGTATTTGGGAGGGTTGCCAGAGACTTTGATCACGGCAAGAAAGGATAGTCCAAGACTAAAAGTTGCCAAGGGATCTGTCGGCCTTGCCGGGCAACAAACAGGAATCTATCCCCAGGATTCTCCAGGGGGTTGGAATATCATTGGGAAATGCCCTATCCCAATTTTTAATCTCAATCACGACGATCCTTGTTTCGTAAATGTTGGGGATAAAATAGCCTTTTATGAAATCAGCAGGGGAGCATATGACCTTCATAAGATTGAGGCTGAAGTAGGAATTTTTAAGTTAGAAAAAAAGGAACTGAATGCTTAAAGTAGTTGCATCTGGCTTTTTTACAACCATCCAGGACCGTGGAAGGTTCAATTACAGGAACAAAGGAGTGCCGGTTTCGGGAGCAATGGACAGCTATTCTGCCTCCATAGCTAACGCACTTTTGGAAAACAAGGAAAGTGATGCCCTTTTAGAGATTACGATGACCGGTCCTGAGTTAGAGTTCCACGAACCTACTTTTATCGCAATAACGGGAGCCGAACTTTCACCAACACTTAATGGACAGGCTATTGCAAGTTATGAAGTTCATAAGATCGAGAAAGG
>JBFOMC010000158.1:0-9913 GCA_040830565.1 Flavobacteriaceae bacterium | reverse complement strand
CAGTACTTCTAAAACTTCCATAAGGTAAATTAGAAATTTATTGATTTAGGACTTAATTTTTTCGATCAATGCGAGGCGGGTCGTCATAAACAACAAAAAACCTCCCATGGAGCCCTTAGGCGTTCGTGGGAACCTTGTTTCTATGCTTCCATCGCCTGTGCGTCCAGAGGTAAAGTTCAGGGCGTTCCTTGATTTGATTTTCAGTGAGTTCTAGAAACCTATCCGTAATCTCATTTTCCTGGGTGTGTTTTCCGGAAGCTGTGATGGGAATGAATTGAGCTTCGTAGTGTCCTCTCTTGAGTTTGGTTATTTTAAGGAAAACCACTGCCAGGTCTAATCTTCTGGCGATAGTCTCAGGACCGTTGAAAATGGGGACCTTAACACCCATAAACTCCTTCCAATATTGTGCTTTACCTACCATGGGAGACTGGTCGCTCACCATACCATAAACCCCTTTGATATTGCTTTGTTCATTTCTAAGGATAGTTTTAACGGTTTCGGGCTGGGTGATCAGGGTAGTGTTCCATCTGCCGCGAATACGTTTAATAAGTCGGTCAAAATAATCGTTGCCAATTTTCTGATATACCGCATAACCGCGTGAGCTAATATAGTTGTTAATACTGATGCTCCATTCCCAATTGGCATAATGAGAACATACCATAAGGGCGTTTCTGTCCTTTTCCAGTTCAAGGAGCACTTCCATATTGACGATCTTATAGCGTTTTGCTACCTCTTCGGCCGATAAATTCATTGTTTTGACCGTTTCTAAAAGCATATCACAAAAATGCCGGTAAAACCGTTTTCGTATCGTTCTTATTTCTTCGTCACTTTTATCAGGGAAAGTCAATTTGAGGTTGTCATAGACCACTTTTTTTCTGTAGCCAGCCAGGTGATAGAGCAACACAAAAAAGAGATCAGAAAAAAAGTAAAAAACAGGCTGTGGTAGTACGGAGATCATCCATAAAAAGGGATAAGCGAGAAGGTATACCAGTAGCTGCATGGATGTAAAACTATCGGCAAATATAGCTATATTTGGCGCTTAATATAATTGCACCGCTCATGAATATGCATTTGGCAACCATTGCTGTTATCGCTGCTAATGTGTTGGTTTCACTAAAGGGTTTTAATGATGCTTCATTTTTTGACCGGTACAAATTTGGAATAGGAGCCATCAGGGCAGGGCAGAGGGAGCGCATGTTTACTTCCGGTTTCCTTCACGTAGACTTTGCCCATCTCTTTCTCAACATGTTTACCCTCTATTTTTTTGCAGATGAGGTCATAAGGTGGTTTGGTCCGATTAAGTTTTTAATCATTTACGGTATTAGCTTGGTTGCAGGAAGTCTTTTAGCTCTTTTTTTCCATAGAGACGAACCTTACTATAGCGCGGTTGGAGCTAGTGGTGCGGTGACAGGGGTTCTATATGCTGCCATTTTACTTCAACCGGATATGCAACTTGCACTCTTGTTTATCCCGATCCCGATCCCAGCTTACATTCTTGGGATCGCTTACATGGCATATTCTATTTACGGCATGAAAACCAGGGCGGGTAATATTGGACACACGGCCCACTTTGGAGGAGCAATAGGGGGTTATTTTACCACTTTGCTTTTTAGACCAGATCTGGTGGTCACAGATACTCTTATGGTCATTTTGCTGGCCATCCCGATAGTGATTCTTTTCGTACTTCAGAAAGCAGGCAAAATTTGACCAGCCTGTCAAAATAAGGGGATACCGAAGTTTTTGTTAAAATTTTGCCCTTATGATGCCATAATAGGCAGTTCGTCGAATTTTGTTGTAGGAAAATATACCATTTCAGTAATTTTGACGTTACGTTAGAACCCAAATCTAATTAAATACCTACTTATGAGTAAGAGAATTTCTGTTCTCATGGCGTTTTTGCTTGCTACTATTTTCTCCTGTAGTGACGAAACCACAGTATTTCATGACGACTTAGAAGATGGTTTAGTGCTCGAAGAAAACGAGGCTAAACTTCAAGAATCAATTAGTTTTACCAAAGCCGGAGTACTCGATATTTTAGAGCAAGATGCGCTAACCAATAAATTATCATCACTCACCGGAAAACCAGATGAGCAAGCGGGAGATTATCCTTTGACACTGGTTGCTCAGGTTGATCCTCCTAGATATGGCAGTTCAGAATTAACGGCCACTCATGTTCATTTGGATGGCAATTATGCTTACGTTTCTTACAACACCCCGGGACAGGTTTATTTTGGAGGAATACAGGTAATCAATATTGGCAACCCGAATAATCCGAGAGTTACCTCTCAACTCGTCTACCTGAATGCCGATATGAATGCCATTCAGTACGACAATGGCTATGTGTACGTTGTTGGAGGTGTAGATGCTGAGAAATCCGTAAGGGCCACAGACAATTCCCTGATTGCCAAGATTGGAGTTTCCGGAGGAAGACTGAATACTCGCGATATCACTTACGGCTTCCAGGTAGGCTTTAATGCCAATTCAGTGTTGGTAAATGGGTCTACAGTAATGGTTACCAGCGGAAGAGATGGTACACTCACAGCCTACAATAAGAGTGATCTGAGTATAGCTAACGAAGTTATGTATAGCGACTTAAGATCAGTTGCAGAGGATGGAGGTAATATTGCCCTTCTGGATGCTAGCAGCGGTGTACGAGTGCTTAATTCTGCGTTTCAACCTATAAAGGAAATTCCGATCAGCACAGATTTTGGCCCTGCTTCTAAAAAAACTATTGACTTTTCCGGAGACCAGATCATTGTGGCTGAAGCCGATAAAGGGGCTGGAGTTTACAGCTATTCTTCAGGAAGTTTGCTCGAATATATTCCTATTCTCATTAATCCTGAAGGGGTAGCAGAATCCGACATCAATACGAATGCCGTAGCCATTAATGAAGATATCATATTAATGGCAAATGGAGGTGCAGGTTTATGCTTATCAGAGAAGGGAGATAATAACACTAACGTATATGGAATCATTGCCCTCGATGGCTCTACCAATTTTGTAGCCTCTAAAGACGATTATGTCTTTGCAGCTTCAGGACGAGAAGGCCTGCAAATCATTAAACTAAACAGACCTAGTGAGAGCCTAGCGGCACGTTGCGCCACCTTACCCGTATACTCAGGAAGTTCTAAACTTGTAGTGGCAAGTGGCAGCACGGCAGAGTATCAGGGGGCAAAGCGCTTCAATAATATCAATGTAAGCGGTGCATTATTGCTTTGTGGATCATGGACAGTGAATAACCGGGTTTTTGTAAGAGACGATGCCTTGTTCGAAATGTTTGGTACCCTCACAGTTGGTAGAAATAACAGAAGACGAAATGTCACCGTCGAAGAGGGAGCCACGCTTAGAATAGAAGGGAATCTTACCATTTATGGAGATCTTGTCTTGGAAGATGATGCTACCGTTGAATTTCTGGGATCAGATTCTGTGGTTAATATTTTTGGAGATGTAGAAAGGAACGGTTCCGTTACTGTAAGTGGTACCTTTGATGATGTGCAAAATAAATTTTAGACCCAAGCCAATATATATAGACAAAAAACCCGGCATCATGCCGGGTTTTTTTAATTAAATAAGCTTTTAGTTTATTGTAGCATTTCTGCGATCTTTTCTTCGAGCGCGGACCCCCTTAAATTTTTGGCAACAATAACACCGTTTTCGTCAAGAATAAAAGTAGCAGGGATGGCTTCAACATTGTACAGGGCGGCTATCTCATCAAAATAGCGAACATTAGAAATATGGTTCCAGTCCAAGCCGTCATCTTCTATAGCTTTTTTCCAATCCTCAGCTTTGCGGTCTAAAGAAACCCCAAGAATACTAAGCCCCTTCTCTTTGTATTTTTCATATACTCTTACCACGTTCGGATTTTCTACCCGGCAGGGTCTGCACCAGGCTGCCCAAAAATCCAGAATGGTGGCTTTTCCCAATACATCGTTCAGGGCAAGTTGCTCGCCGGTGGGCGTCGGTCCGGAAAAATTAGGAGCCTTTGCTCCAATGGATATACTCTCGCTTTTATCTAGTTTCTCTTTTATTTTTTTTCCAGCGCTGGAATCTTTTATTTCTGCACTTAAAGCCTCATAGAGCTTTTTTACTTCTTTTTCCGATAGGGCACCGGTGGTGAGTATTTTATCGAGTAGAAGTGCTGAGATTAGGGCGGTAGGGTTTTCAGTGGCATAAGTCACCTCAAATTCCTTGGCCTCATCTTGTAGCTCCTTGTATTCATCTCTTAAGGCCATCATTGTGGTAGTGTCTTGTTGAGCACTGGCCATCTGCATATCCTTTGTCATGGACATGGCTCTTTGAGTAAACCCTCTTGACGTTTTTAGAAAGTCGGCAAAAAGCTCGTTCTGGGTAGTTCCCCGAATTTTTGTAAACTCAAGACTGTCCTTCTGTGCGGTAATGGTAATGTTCCCTTGCTCCACAATTACCGGAATATTACCGCGTAATTGATCTATGAAAATATAGTGCAGTTCAGGGGTGGTAGCAGGCCCGGAAAGAATAAACTTGTTGTTTTCCACCGTGGCAGTATCAACATCTACCGGTCTGCCTTGAGCATCGGCCTTTTTTAGAAAGACATAAGTGTCATTTTCTACTTCTCCTCTGAGTTCCCCTTCAATGGTAAAACCGTCTGTACCCTGGCCACAAGAAGCCATAAGCGCCAAACATAAGGAGGCATATAAGAAATTCTTCATAAAATACGAATTCAGATGGCCAAAGGTACTTATATATGGGAGAATAAAAAAAGCCCTTAACATATGTATATGATAAGGGCAATCTGTAATGTCAGTATATTTTAGAACTGATATCGTATACCAAGAGCAATATCAAAATCAAAATTATCAGAAAAATTGTCGTAGCCAATAATCCCCACTTCAGGTCTGAAGTCGAGAGATAGTAACAAGGGAATATCAAAGTTGTATTCAACACCAATATTACCGGCTCCAAAGACAAAGAGACCACCATCAGGAGTTACAGAACCACCACCTGGCGCGGGTATAGGTGCAAAGTCTACGCTTCCTAATCCACCTCCAAAACCATAGTACCAGTTAAAATTTCCATCAAGGGAGTGTACCCATTGATAAACTCCGGCAAGTTTAAAGGCATCAAAGTTTCTACTATCCCGCCACCCGAGGTTAAACTCCGCCCTGTTGTATCTGCCAATGGATTTTTGATAGGAGATTTCAGCGCCAAAACCGTCGCTATCGCCTAGGCGCAATCCTAGTGCATGATCTGAAATTTCCTGAGCGCTTAAACTGCAGCTGGCTAAAATTGCAATACCTGTAATAATTTTTGAAATTTTCATGTGTGTTCGTTTACGTGATTTATGATTAAAAAATAGATTGTTGTTAATGGCCTTCAGTCAATAAAAACTTACTTTAGTACCCAAAAATTGTTCCAAATTGAATAAAAATCTTCTTTTAGATCTTCAAAACAACCTGGAAGGCAGTTTACACTGGGATAATCTTACCAAATCCATTTTTGCTACAGATGCATCTGTATATAGAAAAATACCCGCCGCAGTAGCCTTTCCCAAAAATGAAGCGGATATAAAAAAGCTAATAAGTTTCGCAACAGCCAATGGGCTTGGCTTAATTCCCAGAACAGCAGGTACATCACTCGCAGGTCAGTGTGTGGGAGATGGCATTGTGGTAGATGTCTCTAAGCATTTCACAAAGATCCTTGAATTCGATGAGGAAAAGAAACAGGTAGTTGTACAACCGGGGGTGGTAAGAGACGAACTAAATCTTTTTCTAAAACCCTATGGACTTTTCTTCGGGCCGAATACTTCTACGGCCAACAGATGTATGCTTGGTGGGATGGTAGGTAACAATTCTAGCGGTACCACTTCCATAAAATACGGCGTAACCCGTGATAAAGTACTTACCCTTAAGACCATACTGGCCGATGCTTCTGAAGCAGTATTCACCGCTTTGGACAAGGAGGAATTTCTTGCTAAAACTAAAGAAGATACTATTGAAGGAAATATTTATAAAAACATATATAATGAGCTTTCTAACAGTGATATAACAGAAAAAATAAACAAAGAGTTTCCTAAATCAAAGATACATCGCAGGAATACCGGGTATGCCGTAGACGAATTACTCAAAAGTTCAGTTTTTGGAGGGGATGAAGCAACATTTAATTTCTGCAAATTGCTCAGCGGTAGTGAGGGAACTTTAGCATTCACCACAGAAATCACCCTGCAGTTAGACGAGCTTCCGCCTGAACATTCAGCAATGGTGGTCACACATTATCACAGCCTTGAGACTTGCCTTGAAGATGTGGCTCCTGTGATGGCTCATAGTTTACATTTATGTGAAATGATGGATAAGGTGATTCTGGATTGTACCAAAAACAATCGCGAACAACTGGCTAACCGGTTTTTTGTGGAGGGAGATCCTGCGGCATTGCTGATGTTGGAATTAAAGGCTACGAGTAGGGAAGCCTTACAAGAGGACTTGCACTCGCTTTTAGCAACCATCAAAGCCAGTGGGCGTAGTTATGCCCAGCCTGTTTTAAAAGGGTCGGATATCAACAAGGCGATAGAACTTAGAAAAGCGGGACTCGGACTTTTGGGTAATATGGTCGGAGACCGGAAGGCAGTGGCCTGTATTGAAGATACTGCAGTTGCTCTTGAAGATCTCAGTGATTTTATTGGGGAGTTCAGTAAGATTATGAAAGGTTATGGCCAGGAAGCGGTGTATTATGCGCATGCCGGGGCGGGAGAACTGCATCTAAGACCTATTCTCAATCTAAAAAAGAAAGAGGATGTGGTTTTATTCAGAGCTATCACAACCGATGTGGCCAAACTTACCAAGAAATATAAAGGTTCATTTAGTGGAGAACACGGAGATGGCATAGTTCGCGCAGAATTTATCCCTTTAATGATAGGGGATGAAAACTATGAGCTTTTAAGGCGGGTTAAATCGTATTTTGACCCTCTCAATATTTTCAATCCGGGGAAGATTGTGGATGCTTACCCGATGGATACTTCTTTTAGGTATGAAATCGACAGAAAAGAGCCTAGCATTGATACTTTGCTCGACTTTTCTGATAGTGAAGGGATTTTAAGGGCTACGGAGAAATGCAACGGAAGTGGTGATTGCAGAAAAACAGAAAGAATGGCGGGAGGGATGTGCCCGAGCTATCATGCCACCAGAGACGAAAAAGACACTACCCGTGCCAGAGCCAATGCGCTTAGAGAGTTTTTGTCCAAGGAAGGGAGCAACAATCGTTTTAATCACCCCGAACTAAAGCAGGTGCTTGATCTTTGCCTGAGTTGCAAGGCTTGTAGTAGTGAATGTCCCAGTAATGTGGATATGTCTACGCTGAAGTCGGAGTTTCAGTACCAATACCAGGAGGCCAATGGGTATTCTTTCAGGAGTAAATTGTTCGCTTATAACACGCGACTCAATAGACTGGGTGCACGGATCCCGGGGATTACAAATGCTGCCTACAAGACCAAACCTCTTGGCAATCTTATCAAAAAGATCTCGGGTGTAGCGCTAGATCGAAGCCTTCCAAAAATATCAAGTGTTAGTTTTGATAAATATTTACAAGGTGTTAAAAATCAATCAAATATATCGAAACAAAAAGTAATTTTATATATCGATGAGTTTACGAGATATATGGACACTGAGCTAGGGAAGGACGCCATCGTACTACTGAGTAAACTTGGCTATGAAGTTGCGCTTTTTTATGGGGAAAGTGGGCGTACTTTTCTCTCCAAAGGATTTCTGAAACAAGCCAAACGGCTGGCTGAAAAAAATGTGGAGAATTTGCAAAAATTCCTGGAAGTAGGGTATCCCATTCTTGGTTTGGAGCCTTCAGCCATTCTGACCTTTAGAGATGAATACCGACGGTTTGGTATTAATACCGACCTGATGGAAAAGATTACCTCACAGTCCTACCTCATAGAAGAATTTTTAGTGAAAGAAATTGAAAATAAGGTTATTAGCGAAGAGGACTTTGATAAGACTTTCAGAAAAATTAAGATACATAATCATTGTCATCAAAAAGCCTTGTCTAATCAGAAAGTGACTTTTGACTTACTAAATTTACCCAAAAACCATACGGTCTCAATTATTAGCTCTGGCTGTTGCGGAATGGCTGGCTCTTTTGGATATGAGAAGGAGCACTATGATATCAGCATGCAAATTGGAGAACTAAAATTGTTCCCATCTATTAGAAAGTCAGATCAAGAGGTGATCATAGCCGCAAACGGCACTAGTTGCAGGCATCAGATATTTGACGGTACCAAGAGAGAGGCAAAACATCCGGTGACTATTTTAAAGGAGGCCTTAGTCATCAATTGATTCTCCGTCTTTTTCCTTTTTATTCTTATTCTGTTTGGCTTGAAGTTCAATGATGGATGCGATGAGTTCGTTCATGTCCATGGCTTTGAGATCTTCGTCTGCATAGAAGGCAGATAACTTATCTTCATTATAACGGTATATCTTCCATCGCTTGAAGGAGTATTCCAGGGCGGTAAGATTCTCGACCCAATCTCCCGAATTCAGATAGGTGCACTTGCCGTTTTTGCTCTCTCTAATCTCTTTTTTGGGTTGATGTATATGTCCACACACCACATAATGATAGCCGTTGTTAATGGCAATATCGGCAGCGGTTTTCTCAAAGTCGTTAATGTATTTCACGGCGCCTTTAACACCATTTTTTATGCGTTTAGCAATGGAGAACTTTTCTCGTCCAAGCTTTGACAGCAGCCAGTTTAAAGAACGATTCAATAGAATCAAAAAGTTGTAGCCATGCCCACCAAGTTTCGCCAACCATTTGGCATTCTGAATAGAAACATCAAATATATCCCCGTGAAAGAACCAGGTTCTCTTTCCATCCAATTCCAGAACCAGCTTATTTTCTATGCTAATGTTACCCATTGAGGTACCGCTGAACTTCCTAAGCATTTCATCATGGTTTCCGGTTATATAGAAGACCTCAGTACCGTTTGAGGCCATGCCAATGATCTTCTTAAGTACTTTTAAATGCGCCGGAGGGAAATAACGCTTATTAAACTGCCAGATATCTATGATGTCACCATTCAATATTAGTTTAGATGGCTTTATGCTGTTGAGGTAGGAGATGAGCTCATCTGCATGACATCCATAAGTTCCCAGGTGTACATCGGAAATAACAGCTACTTCCAATTTTCGCTTCTTCAATGCCTAATCTTTAAAAGATAGGACAAAATTAAGTACAGTATTAAGAATACTCTTACCTAAATAGTTTAAGATTTACCTAAATCAACGTGAAGCTTTCATTAATTTTTTGGCCTCATGTAAATTTAATATTAATGAACCCGGTTTTGTTTCCACTTATTTAACATTTACCTTTGAGCTTTTCTATAAGCGATCATTACTTTTTTATCTGAAATCTAAGCTATGGCGGGTAATTCCTTTGGAACAATATTTAAGCTTACCACATTTGGCGAATCTCACGGACCGGCTATTGGTGGCGTCATAGACGGTTGCCCCGCCGGTTTGAAAATTGATCTTGAGGCGGTACAGGCCGATCTGGACCGAAGAAAACCTGGGCAGTCTGCCATTGTAACTCAGCGTAAAGAACCAGATTCTGTTGAGTTCTACTCCGGCATTTTTGAAGGCATAACTACAGGAACACCTATTGGCTTTGCCATTCATAATACCAATCAAAAATCAAAGGACTACTCACATATAAAAGATTCTTACAGGCCTTCCCATGCAGATTATGCATACGACAAGAAATATGGCTTTCGTGATTATAGAGGAGGAGGTAGAAGTTCGGCCAGAGAAACAGCGAGTAGGGTAGTGGCAGGGGGTATCGCGAAAACAGTGGTCGGAACAACTATGATAAAAGCCTATGTTTTTCCAGTGGTCGAGATGAAAATACAAAAACCCAATTCCGAATGTAAGCTGAGGCTTAT
>JBFOMC010000157.1:0-3223 GCA_040830565.1 Flavobacteriaceae bacterium | reverse complement strand
GTGTTCAATACCGGCGGTAAAAAGCTTTTGATTTTTTACCTCAGACCAAAGTTTTTCCCAGGCCCCGGCATAGTCTAGTTGCTGATAATTGCCTTTTAGTTTCACATAAATCGCCGTCTTTTTTTCCAGTTGAACAATTTTTGCTTTCTTAATTTCTAATTTAGTTTCCATTTTTTGTCTTTTTTTGATTTTTTGTCTTTTACCTTTTCTGTACCCCGCAGGAGAAACCCCAAAATGATTTTTGAATTGTTTTGATAAAGATGAGGGGCTTTCATAACCAACACTGTAAGCAATTTGCTCTATGGGGTCGTTAGAATACAGGATCATTTGAGCAACGTGTTCCAGACGTATTCTGCTGATATAACTACCAATAGGCTCTCCTAAAAGAGATCTTGTGATCTTATGAAAATGAAAAGGTGAAAAATGCGATTGCTCAGCTAATTGATTCAGCGATAGTTTACTATCGAGATGGTCTTGGATAAATTCGGTGATGACATTGAGTCTTTCCGTGTAATAGGCTCTATTAGACTGTTTGCTACTCATTCTTCAGCTTGTTTTCCAGACAAATGTACTCCTAATCGCTATGGAGGACTTTTCCAATCTTGTGAAGTTATGAGATTTGGTCCGCTTATAATTTTATTTCGAAATATTGGCTTGTTTCAACCGGATTGAATCGGTAAGGTTCTATTTCGTAAAAGCCGATATCCTTATACAGATTAATAGCACTGTGCATTTCTGCCAAGGTATCTAGTCTCATTCTTTCGTACCCGAGCTGCCTTGCAGATTCGATGGATTTTAACAAGAGCTGCTTTCCTAATCCCAGACCACGTGATTGCTTCCGAACATACATTCGTTTTAATTCGCATATGCCTTCCTCAAGCGCTCTTACCGCCACACATCCTACTGCCTTGTTTTCAATATCGTATCCTATAATAAGTTGCCCACTGGGTTTTGAATATTGCGTCTGTATGTTTTCTATCTCTTGATCAAAATTTTGAAACTCAAGATCTATAGGCAATTCGGAGGCATACTCTTTAAATAGGGCCACTCCCGTGGTATAATCAGCATCGGATATGGCTTCTCTGAGTTCGAACATTCTTTAATTACTTATTTGACCTGTATTCTCTAATTTTCAAAAAACTACTATATCCTCTATGGTTGCTCAAGAAGTAACTTACTTTTTGCCCTCATTTTTTGTAGAATTTCTTGATATTCCTGACTGTCTGTAAGATTATTTAATTGTTCCGGATCTGATTTCAGATCGTGTAGGTATTCATATGGTGGATCTTGTTCATAGTAATTGGCATACACATAGCGTTTTTCATGAAGACCATAGTACTTGGGAATTTCCGGATGATCCATCCTGTGTTCGCATATAAAGTCCTCTCGCCAGTTTGGGCGATTTTGACCATTTACCAGATCGACCATACTCTTTCCCTGATAGGTTTCAGGAGGTCCCACTCGCGCATAGTCCAGTATGGTAGAAGGGATGTCAATATTTAATACCATCTCCTTTGAAACTCTGTGTTTTTCTTCTTTGATATTGCGAGGATCATAAATGATAAGCGGTACTCTAAGAGATTCCTCATAGTGCGACCATTTCCCGGCAAAGCCTCTATTTCCCATATAGTATCCGTTATCGGCTGAGAATACAATGATGGTATTTTTGTCAAAGCCCCTGGTCTTAAGTGTTTTTATTACCCTTTTCAAAACATTGTCATAGCCGCTGATCATACGATAATAGGCTTTCATATTTATTTGATACTTTTCTTCGGTATCCCAGCGCCAATAATAGCGAACTCTGTTTAAGGATTTTTTCAAAAACTCAGGGTGGTCGTCATAGATCTGTGGGTCTGATAATCTTGGTTGCGGAATTTCTACGTCTTCATACAAATGAGCAACCGACTTAGGGTATGGATAATGGCCTTCATTTCCAGGAGTCAGATTATTATCAACCGCGTGAACCGCATTAAAACTGAGAGACAGACAAAAAGGTTTTTCGGTATTTTGATCATTGATAAATGCTATGGCTTCATCTCCCCAGATCTCGGCAGAGTGTTTCTGGCTTCCATCTTCCAAAGTTACAAAGTGAGGCATGTTTATCGGAGACGGTTTAAAGAAGTCAAACATCTGGTGGATCATGCTGTCTTGCTTTTCAAGAGCTACGCCAAACTTTCCAACAAAACCTGTACTGTAACCGGCCTTACGTAAAAGGTATGGGTAAGAATTTGCGCTGAATTTTGTTTTAAGAGGAGCTTTTCCAAAGGTGTAGTTGTGCCTATTTTCATATAATCCGGTAAGAATAGAAGCCCTGCTGGCAGCACATATTGAAGTAGTAACATATGCATTTGTAAACCTAATGCCTTTTTCAGCAAGAAGGTCGACGGTTGGAGTTTGTATAATGGAATGTCCTGCGCAGGAGAGCGCATCATTCCGTTGGTCATCAACTAGGACAAACAAGATGTTGGGGGGTCTGGCATCCTCTTGGGTGGATTTCTCTTCCCTAGGCCTGCATTGAATTATGACTACTGCGATTAGACAGTAAAAAAGTGTTTTCATAATTCCTTGTTATAGGTCTTTTTGCTTTTTAAGTATTTTGACAATTCTACCGTTTATGATTTGAGACAAATTCCAATTGAGTAGTTTAGGGTCGGTGGTGCTGTAGAACGCAATGATGACAGCATCAAGATCTTTGTGATATTTTGCAAAACTCTGATATCCAGGGACCCACCCATCGTGTTCATACTTATAAATGGAGGAATATATTTCCTGTTCACCTGGTTTAAATAGTGATCCATCATTTAATGCCCTCAGGAAAATACCTGTGTCTTCTGCCGTGGCTAGCATACCGTGATCTTCTTCCTTTAGATCAAAGGGATGTCCGACATGATAGCCGCTCATCACATTGTCCATATTTACCTCGCTAAGTGAACCGAAGGTATTTTTAAGATTTAAGGGTTTTAGAATTTCTTCCTGAATGAACTGAAAGTTAGGATAGCCAAGTAAATCATCCATTATCTTGTTGATTAATAAATAATTTGTATTACAATACTAATAATCTGTACCAGGCGCAAAGTTGGCCGGTTTGTCTAGAATCAATGCAAGACTTTCTTCGTAGGTTTCTGTGGGCTCTGCCCAAAAATTGGGAGCATCCGTAAAATTTGGAATACCACTTCTATGTTGTATCATTAACCACAAAGTAATTTTTTCAGCATTTTCAATC
>JBFOMC010000156.1:0-2498 GCA_040830565.1 Flavobacteriaceae bacterium | reverse complement strand
GCCAAGACAATGAATTCAGACTCTCTGAGTTAAGCTCGATACGAATTTGCTATGATGTAGCTAAATCGAATCAAGCTAATGGTTTTTGTACAATGTACTTTTCTTCACTGCCAGGACATAGCTTTAATCAGTTTGATGTCATTGATTACTCGTTTTCATTAGACAATCAGTCACAAGTTCAAGATTCAGATATCACTTATCATAAATCAGTCGTTGTCATGATCATAAGTGCCGTCTCAGAGGCGACCGATCTTATCGGTGCAGATCTCGGATTTGAAGAGAATGTTAGGAAAGGCAATATCGCAAAAGCGCTTTCATCGATCAAAGATTTCATAGCATTTTAAAAGTTTAATTGAAATTCTGACGGTAGCCTGCTAATCTAGTTACAACCTAATAAAAAAAATAAGGAAATGAAGATGTATCAGGCTACATTAGTAGATGACTATTTACCGCCTCAATTCGTCATTGACGAGATGAAAGCGTACTTAGACACCACTCAAACAAATACCAATACCATCAATACTCCTCGACGAAGTTACATATCCAGTATAAGGATAGGGTAACAGCTCCCTTGCGCCCTGCTGCGCACACTCAAACTTAATTAAACCCCAATTCTCCAGCCAGTACTAGGCGCTTAATTGCGATCTAAAAACAGGCTATGGATAGTTGCGAATTTACATATTGCTTAACCGCAAGGCTTTTTGACGCCTAAACAAAATCAATGTAAGTCATTGTTTTAATTGAATTTATTTTGCTTTTCTTGTTGACATAAGGTTTTTTAACGAGCTATACTACAGACATAGAGTTAAGGAACAGCAAACTTTGAGGGCGTATAGCTCAGATGGATAGAGCACCATCCTACGAAGATGGGTGACACGGGTTCGACTCCTGTTACGCCTTCCACAGTTTTCTTTTTCTTAAACTAGAAATTTGGATTTTTTTACAATTTGGTGTTGACATTCAAAACCAAAAAAATAAAATACAAATATGCAGCGGGTGCATAGCTCAGATGGATAGAGCACGTCCCTTCTAAGGATGTGGTCGTAGGTTCAAATCCTACTGCACCTGCCATTTTCAATATTTTATTCTGCATATATCATTGCACCAGAGGATAATGTATTGCAAATGGTGTTACTTACAGAACTCCACCGTGGGACGAAAGCATAAGTGGTATATGCACACGGCTCATAACCGTGAGATAGACAGGTTCAAATCCTGCTCGTCCTACCATTTCATAGAGTATTATTTTAGTATTCTATGCAATGGTAAAATTAACTGTCGAACATGAGATGCCATCAAGCATTTCAGACGATAATAAAATTACTATGGGACGAAAGCATAAGTGGTATATGCACATGGCTCATAACCGTGAGACAGACAGGTTCGAATCCTGCTCGTCCTACCATTTTATAGTGCTTTAAACTAGAGCATTATCAAATGGTAGAGATTACCACTAAAATACCTCACAAATGCCGACTTTTTGCAAAAGTCTATATATAGCCAATTTTGCTTAATAAGGCTACATATGTTCCATTTCTTGAGGTGTAGTAGCAAAACCAAATTTACTGTGTGATTTTTATATTTGGTTTTTTAGAATTTAGCAAATAACGCGACATTAGCTCAGTTGGTAGAGCGCCTCCCTTCCAAGGAGGAGGTCACGAGTTCGAGGCTCGTATGTCGTTCAATTTTACGGTGAGGGGGCCGAGAGGCTGAAGGCGCTCCCCTGCTAAGGGAGTATACGGAAACGTATCGAGGGTTCGAATCCCTCTCTCACCGCCAATTTATGTATTGCTGTTTAATCAATGGTATACGTAAAGGCTGCATTGTTAATTATAAGCATATGGCGTATACAATGGCATGTAGAGAGTTGAACACATAGTTGCGAACTCACTCTACTCTCCCTTAGTTCAGTTGGTAGAACGACGGACTGTTAATCCGCAGGTCACTGGTTCGAGTCCAGTAGGGAGAGCCAATTTAAAAGACGTCGCTTCCATAGCTGAATGAGGTCAGTTCCCTGGCTATGTTGAGCGACTATCAAATCTTCGAGTGCTACCCTTATGGGATATGACGAATGCGACTGTAAGGCACAACAAGGTCGTCTACTCATGCTAGTATACGTGGTGTCCTCTCCTACCACAAAATTGGCGCATGAGGCTAAGTTAGAGGTCGTGCTTTCGGGAAGCACAGATATTGGAAGCGACATTGGACTCTCCCCCGTGAGCCTTAACTGCTTCGTGAATATCTTCTTTTCTCCCTCCTTGAATCGTGACTAGCTTATGATCTACGAACTCAAAGAACAAACTAAACTCATATCCGATATCCTAGACACCGCAGAGGACTGCCTTATTTTTTCTGGAGCGGGAATGGGCGTTGACTCTGGCTTGCCTGTATTCAGGGGAAATGAAGGTCTTTGGGAACAATACCCAAAAGCCAAAGAGTTCTCTTTGAGCTTTCAGGATATCGCTAATCCACAAACTTATAACAAGCATCCTGATATT
>JBFOMC010000155.1:0-18379 GCA_040830565.1 Flavobacteriaceae bacterium | reverse complement strand
TGCTCAAACAAAATCCCCAGACCCACCACGATATCTTCGGCATCCAATTCATCAAAGCTCTGCAGTCCCATCAGGTATTCAAGGTTCAACCTAATCATAGTGTTTTTCTATTTAATTATTCTTGCTCCTAAAAAAATATGTTGAGTGTAATCTCTTAAAAATAGTAATTGTTGAAGGGAAAGTTTCCTATATTTTCAAATGCTATTTTCGAATTTATGGCATCAAAGCAGCAAAATAAGATGCAATAGTATTTCGTATTTTCATATTCTCATTCAATGTTATTGCAATTTTGAAATTTTTAAAAAAAGGTTGAAGCTTAATAAATAATTCAATTAAAGGATAGCTTCATGACAATAATTGATATAAAACCAATTTTTTTAGCAACTTAAATGTTAAACTTTGTTAAAAGGTGAGCCTCCCGGTGAGCCCAAAAAACGGTCCTTTCGCAGGCCTTGTATACAGGACATTTCAGTGAAAAGTTCGAGTCCCGTCCAGACCGCAATGAAGCAGAGCCCTTCGCACCTAGTGCGAGGGGCTTTTTTATTTCGAAGCGCGTGAGCTTGCTCACAAGTGCGGAGAAATAAAAAAAGCCGGGCGACGGCGAAGCCGTCGGGCAGGGCTTTACTTTATTGCAGGGCCACCCTTTGGGCCCATTTCTCTCCGCTTTAAGCGGAGAGAAATGAATCCCGTCTTCTCAGTCGGCAGTCCGCCGTAGCAGTCTGCGACCCTCCGAAATAGAGCAAGCATTGTTTATTGATAACTGCTAATTGATCATTGTAGTGACCTTAGGCCCATTTCTCTCCGCTTAAAGCGGAGAGAAATGAATCCCGTCTATCTTAATTAGTTTCAAAAATCCTTGTAGTAATTGGAATCATATGCGATGGCTTAACCTGTTAAAATTGACCTAGTTTACCTAAGTAAAGATGGTTAAGGTTATTCTGAGAAAGTTTAATTTTTAAGGGTTTTGATATTTTTTACCTTTTGCTCCAGTTCATGAAGGTGGTGCAGAAGCGTTCATCAGTTATTGAGGTCATGCGTGAAGTTCACTGCTCTTGTTCTTTTCTTCTTGCTAGTTGACAGGCTTAAATATTTGTCTATATCTAATACTCCAGTTCTTTTTATCTTCGGAACGTTCAATGGTCCTAAGCACTTGGTCTTCCGACTCCAAAGACCATGCTTGCCGAGAGTAAAAGGTATTTCCATCATAAGTAAATTTCTTGATGAAATAAATTCTATCTTCTATAATCTCGCTATCCCAAATCTGGGCGTTCACATCATCCACATAAAATAGTTTCCATCTTTTGGTTTCTTGGTCATATGCTCTTGTAACCATTGCGTCGACATATTCTCCCTCACCAATAAATATTTTCCATTCCTCATTAAAAGCGTTCTTGTTTTTCAATTTATGGACGGCAAAACTATCTTTTTCTGGAATTGTGTCGTTATTATATATCGTGATTTCAGACTGCCATAGGCCTTCTTTCCAGAAGTTAAAGTACTCGGATGATTGTTGGCCATTGACTTTGTTTAACAAACCTAGTGTCGCGACCAGAAATGATATCAATATGGATTTAACATGCCATTTCATATCTTTTATATGTATTAGTGAAATTGCCAGCATTGGAATTAAAGGAACTTGTTATAGTGATAAACAAAAAAACATATCTTAAATAATAAAGGAGGTGGTTTAAGGTAACAAAGGACTAAGGCCGCTTTTCCCATATTTCAATGATTTCATTCTCTCTTTTGTCGCTGATCCCAAAAACTAGTTCAGAATCCTCTTCAACAATAAACCGTTTTTCTTCGAAGGAATTATAACTTATTTCAACTGTCTCTTTATAGTCTGTAAATTTAAGTCCGGCATTTATGGCCTTTTTATTGCTGATCTGGTGAAACCCGGGTTCGGGATCCAAGGCCACAGGGATCCAAAATGGGATCTCCATAAAAGGTTCCAATTTCATTTCGGTTACTAAGAATTTTACGTCCATCCATATGATCTTCACATCACTTTTAAGAGCTTCCTTCGCCCTAGTCAAAAACTCTTTGTATCCTATATTTGAGGCCGGACCCACCAAATTAAAATGTCCTTTAAGACTGCTTTCGGCACATTTATTGACAAAATTTCCAATATCTTGGGCATCTATAAATTGAACCGGATCATTAGAATCGGGTGCCAGTATTTCCTTGCGATTTGCGATGCGATCTAATACATAGGTGCCGAAAGGCCCTGAATCACGGTCGCCAACAATCGCACCTGGCCTAAGTATAGTAAAGTTATCGGGGAAGTTCTCTTCCACTACTTTTTCACAAAGTACTTTGTTCAAATTGTAATTGCCAGGTTCATAGTTTGTCCCTTTTCTTCGGGGTGACGACTCATCCATCCCGATTTTAATATAGTTGTTGTAAGCGGCAATACTTGATATGAAAATATAGTGCGTAGTGCGTTTTTTGATCACATCAATGGCATCTTTGACATATTTGGGATGCTGTGGCCAAACGTCGATAACAATATCCCATCTGCTATTATGGTTCTTTAAATTTGTATATCCTGAGACGCCTTTTTCACGATCTCCAATAATTCGTGCTAGATCTTTAAACAAATGAGGGTTGGTTACACCTCTATTGAACAACGTCACCTCATGCCCTCCCTTCAATAATGACTTGACGATTGCAGGACCCAAAAAATTAGTACCTCCTAGAACCAATACGTTTAACCTTGCCTCGCCTTTGAAGTTCGCAAAGATCGACGGGATAGTGAAGGTAGCGATGCCTGCCATTCCTAGATCCCCAATAAATTTCCTCCTATTATTTTTCATTTACCTACATTTTGTACGCTCAGATTCTCCTAAAATAGCCATTACACTAACCATACTTTTTGTGAATGTTCCCAAACATAGATTATTGATGATAAACCTCGATCAGCAGCACACGACTTAAACTTGTCCCCAAAATTATGTAGTTTGTACCCAGTTTTAAGTATTTTATACTTTTTACAGCCTATCCTGCAGTTTTCAACTTAGATTGGTCCACATTTAACCAGTTTTATGAACAGATTGTTAAGTCATCTCGTTTTTTGGTGCCTGTATGTCACTTTCACAGTTGCCATTTATTATGTGAAAGAACCCGATTTAGGCCTTCATGTTATTTATGAATTGGCATCACTGCCCTCAAAACTTTTCAGTGTATACTTCACTCTATATTTTATTTTACCACGATTTTTACTCAAAGGAAAGTATTGGCAGGCGGCATTGCAAGTTGGTCTGGTATTGGTAGTGGGCGTCTTACTCCTACGGATTTTTGTTCTAAATAGTGTCTATCCCTTATACTTTCCCAATGTTGAAAATATCTTGGTTCCAAATGATATATCAAAGTTTGTCTCTCCCCTGTTAGACTTGATCATTGTTACCACGCTGGCTGTGGCCATAAAATTATTAAAAGATCGCGAAAAACAGGAAATCGATAGACTTGGTCGCGAAAAATCCAACGTTCAGAATGAACTACAACTGTTGAAATCCCAGCTACACCCCCACTTTCTCTTTAACACATTGAATGGGCTTTACGCGCAAATATTGAATAATCCCGAAGTCGCTGCAGAGACAGTAATTAAACTTTCAGATTTATTGCGTTTTATAATCTATGAGGCAAGAAAGTCGTTTGTAAACTTGGTTGAGGATCTTGATTGTATAAAAAACTATATCGCCCTTGAACGGCTACGATATGGTTCAAAGTTGCAGTTAAGTTTTTCAATATCGGGTACGGCTGTCAATAAAAAAATTCCGCCTTTACTGCTGTTGCCTTTTATAGAAAATTCGTTCAAGCATGGTATTGCCAATGCCCATAATGCATGCTGGATCAAGTGTAGTATTGATGTATCAGAGAATACATTGGAGATGGACCTTCAGAATTCCATTGCCCCATATATTGAAGAAGAAAAAGACACTAAGGGTATTGGTATCTTAAATGTAAAGCGACGTCTGAAATACAATTATCAAGAACGATTTAGTTTGACCACCGAGAAATCGGAAGATTCATATCATGTTAATTTGAAAATACCTCTTGTGAAGCCATGAACTGTGTAATTATTGATGATGAACCTCTTGCCATAGATGTTTTGACAAAACATCTGAAAAGAACCGAAGGTTTTAAGCTATTAAAGTCATTTCAAAATGCCTTTGAGGCACTATACTATGTGCAAACACAATCTGTAGACTTGATTTTTCTGGATATACAAATGCCAAGAATCAACGGCTTACAATTCATTAAAATCTTGAAATACCCTCCAAAGATTATCGTTACCACGGCTTATAAGGAATTCGCCTTGGAGGCCCTCGAGCAGGCCGTGGTCGATTATCTGTTGAAACCTATTCCCTACGATCGATTTCTTCTTGCAATAAACAAAGCCATTGAGTTGCCACCAGTTCGGCTAAGTTCCCAGAATGAGCAGCAACCCCGCGGAAGAAGGTATTTCTTCTTAAAGGAAGGAAGCGCATCGATAAAAATAGTTGAAGACGATATTTGTTATTTGCATGGTGACAGAAATTATTGTACGATTCATCTTCAAACCGAGAAAAAATATGCAAGAGGTAATTTAAGCTATTACGGCAATCAATTTTCCAAGGAAAGTTTTATGAGGGTGCACAAATCTTATTTTGTCGCGCTTGATCGTATTGAAAAATTTGATTCCGAATCACTATGGGTAAACGGAGATTGCATTCCTATTGGAAGAACTTACAAGCGGGCATTGATGGACTTCTTGTTAAAAAAAACGCTGTAATTGATAGTGTTGTCTTCTACTTCTTATGTATAACAAAAGGCTGGAACATATTGTTTTATGAAAAGCCTGGTCCAGTTCTTTAAAACGAACTTATTGCAGGGCCACTCCTTTGGTCCGATTTCCGAGTAGAGCGAGGAAGTCAATCCCGTCCTCTCAGTAGGCAGTAGCAGTTGACAGTCTTTTAAATTCTATAAATCATTACCAATTGCTTAACCCTCCAAAGCTCATGCGTTGGAGGGATCGTGAATGTTTCTTAAGCAAATATTTATGACTGTTGTTTAATTCATATTTGGAATATATACCGCATTGTCTCCAAAGCCAACTCCGGGTTGAATTTCAATAGTAATACGCATAGTACCACCTTCTGTACCATCAAAAGGATGCTTTAATTCAAAAACGTGGGATTGCCTTTTAGACTCATTATTTATAGTATAGGTAGAAGGGACTACTTTGTATAGATCATGTCCGCCAATAGGGTCGTGTTCCAACAGATGAGAAGAGACTAAATTAAGCTGCACCGGATCAAATACCGCCTTGGCTTTTGAGCCAAATCCTGAATAGTATCCATATTGCTTTACTACATGCCATTTTGTTTTATCTACACAATCATCCCTATTGAGATAACTTTTGTCCTTCAACAGTTCCTGATGCACAAATTGCTTTATTCTTTGTTGGTCATTTTCCAACTTAGCTACTTCATGGTGCAAGGTACCCAAATTGGTTACGGCTTGTATGGACCCGTCTATGGTGTTCCCTAGCGGAGGATCAGCGATCTCCCATTTTACATCACTTACTCTATATGAAAATGTTCTGTAGGGAGCTGGAGTAGATTTGTTTCTTAGGGAACTTAGATGATCATTAATGGCTTGTTCTAAATACTGACGTTTCAGCTTCAACTCGGCATTTCCAAGTTTTGATTTCATAATGGGAGCATATACCAAAGCGGAAATGGGAATTAAATTTCCTACCCCAATGGCCACCGGGTCATCATCTTTGCCTACATAGCTATATCTTTCTGTTAAAGACGAAGTCTCATCATAAGCCTCGTCTGTTCTTTCCCAACCGGCAGAAAAATTGACTTCGGCCAATTGAGAAGAATTATTACTACCTGTTATCGTAGTAGTGCCGCCATGAGCGAAAGGACTTCTGGTTTTTGTAATTCCAGAAGCATCTTTAGAGACCTTAACCCCGCCATTTAGGTCAAAGCCTCTGGTATGGGAATTAAGAATAGACGCCTCTGATAACCTTAAATACTTTTGCTTGATAGCTCCATAAGCCACATTATCAGTATAATGTGTGCCGTACTGACTGACAATTCTCCTCGCATCTGCCAGGCTGTTAATATTTTCAACGGCAAACACAAATTTTTCGTCAAGGAATACCTCAGTAATATTTCTTATCCCCAGATCATAAACAACAGATCTTTCTATAGAACTTACAAATACGTCGTTCTGATTGGTTTCTTTGAGCTTTTGATCTCTATAATTAAAACCGATATTGGGAGTTACCGTCATACCTTTGCCTTTCACAGGAATGGAAACGGAACCACTTGCGCCCACAGACCATGATTCTTGCAACTTATCTCTGCCAATAATGGTCTCCCTGGTGAAATTTCCAAAACCAATATTGCTATCTCCCAGATTCCCAAAACCGGCGGGTACCACAAAGATGTTCCCCGCTGTGCTCATATCGTTATATGAAAATTTGGCCATAGCTCTAAAAATCTGCCCACTGGGCTTGAAAGAATTGGAAACAAATGCCGGATCAAAATCCAAAAGATCAATTCCCTGTAAATTCACTGAAAAATCTTTCGTTCGTCCGGTTCGCTGTTCAAATTTCTCCACTTCCTCAACTGCGTTGAGAAATACTGGGATTTTAGAGAATGAGGAATTTATGAAGAGATGAGGGGTGCCAATAACAGCGTTTCTTGTGTTTGTTCCTACGGTATAGATCTGATCTCCAATTTTTAGTTTAACCATCTGAGGTGTACTACTAGAATTTAGCTCTTTGTATTTTTGATCGTTTACGAACAAGTCTAATTTTGCTTGAGATCTATTCACAAAAGTCACGGCAATACTGTCTTTTTGAGGGGCTACCATAGTGGTATCCACATTACTAAAAAAGCTTTGAGCCATACGACGGGTATGTTCTGCAGCCATCTGCTCCATATCTCTTTTTATTGCCTCGTTCAGCCTGTTTACTCTGTTAGATGGCCCTTGCATAGGCGCTGCATACACCTCAAGTTCGGCAATATGAAGAAAATTGTTGTCCGTGCTAATAATACTGACATAGCGTCCAACGGTCTGGTTGATTACGGGTAAAAATGACTTTGAAACCAGCCATGGAGCTCCGTTTTTTACCTTATCTCTACTGTGTACATAGCCGGCGTGGTACGCTTTATTCTGGCGTCTAAAGGAATTGGGATATTTGGATACCAGAACTTCAAAATGCTGCAATCGCTCAAGACCTCCGTCCATTCGGTTTAAAACATTGATGTATTGAATGTTGTACTCCCTTCCTAAATCAATTTCAATCCATTGATTTGGACCCGCGTGGGTATGGTTAAAGGTATATGCGTTTCCGTCACATACCTTGTTGGCCGCATGCTGATTTCCCCCGTAGGTGGACGATTGTCTTGCCATGGCCCCAATGGCTACATTTCTTAAGGCGGAAAACGCCATACTTGGTTCAGCGAATTTTTGCTTTAAGAGTGGTTTTTTGGCTTCCGTAGTGTCTGTTAGAACCAGACTTCTTGCATTTAAAGCGGTTAAAGAGAAAATACTTAGAAACAAGGCTAAACCTAGCGTTGCTTTGTATCGTTTTGGTCCCTTACCGCTAACCGATGTTTTGATGTTGTCTCTTTTCATTTTTATAAGTATTTAATTATTCACATTGATAATGCTCTTTAGCTGATTTATGATGATTTCTATGTTAGAGGTCATGAAAACCTAAAACTGTATTTAATCGTTCCTAAACTTAATACTTGGTAAATGCTATTTTTTTGCAGGATGACCCAGCGGTTGCATTAGGCTTTCTAACGGCTAAAAGTTGTGATCAAATGGCAGGGGCTAATTCTGGGTTCTTTGCCTAAATTTCACGGGTAAATGGAAGCTGCATAGCATAGACCTTGAGCTTTGCCCGTACTCGCTCAAACGTAGATTTTGACAAAGCCCTCTTCGAAGGGATTTAATAGGCGTTCTGTTACTTTTAGTAGAATCTTCCGATTAAATGGTTTTGGTAAGAAAGCATAGGATATTTTTAATCCTTCCTTCTGAAAGAGCTTGACGTTTGTATCAACACCTATAAACACAATGGGCATTGGAAAACACTGCCAAATTTGTCTGGAAACCTCCAAAACAGTTGATTTCGGAAAATTGTCGATATCAAAAATCAGCAGATCAATTTTTTGCTCTTGGAGCGTACATAAAGCCTCATCAACTTTGGCATGAATACCGATCACTTCGTAACCCTCTTTTATCAGCTGAACTGCCAGGTCTAAGGCAATAATTAGTGAAGTTTCCAGGATTAAAATTTTAGTAGTAACTATGCGCATGTATCCAACACCTTTAATTAAATTCATCTAAATGGATATGTTTATGCAAGGTAAAATCCTGTGATGACATGAATTGCGCTAATGTTCAAACGGCGAGGTTCTTTGTCCGAACGGAAAGTCAAATAAGCTGGATACGTAATGTAGTGGGTCAGATCCTTTTCAGGCGTTTTACCACCCCTTCCTTTTGACGCCTCGAAATGGGTACATGACGTTTCCCTATGACTAAATATTCATAATATTCACTTATAGCATCAACCTTATTTAGATTGACCACAAAAGAACGATGGACTCTTAAAAATTGTTCCTGCGGTAATTGAGTTTCAAGGTTGCGAAGAGGTACTGAAAGCAAGTAGCTTCTATCTGCCGTTACTACTTTGCAATAATTTCTGTCTGCTTCAACAAACAAGATTTCTGACAATTCCACTTTTACCATATGGCCTCTATGCCTTAGAAAAAGCCTATCTTCCATGGCTGCTACATGATCACCGTCTGAACCTGAGGTATCACTTTGTGCGTCTTGTTCAACAGCCGACCTCTGAAGCGCGATCTGAAGCGTCCGGGCCACCACAGATCTTTGAAAGGGCTTTGCTATAAATGCGAAAGGTCTGGCATTCAGGGCTTGTTGGAAAGTGGCATTATCGGTATTGGAGGTAAGAAATATTACAGGGATCTGATACTGCTCCAAAATATGTGTAGCGGCTTCAATACCATTCATTTTCCCGCTTAGTACGATGTCCATCAGCACCAGGTCCGGCCTATTACCTGCTATTGTATTAAGTGCATCCTCTGCTTTGGTATTGATCCCCATTACGTCGTATCCTAACTTACTGAGTTGCGTAGAGATATCAGCAGCAATGATCATATCATCCTCCACAATTAAAATGCTAGGTAAGTTCTGCGTTTCTTGAGCCATTTATAAAATTGATTTACCAACTTATGGGTTAGTCCTTAAACATAAAAATGTTATGCAACTGCTTTTTCTTGTCGCGGAAATTCGATAATCGTTGTTCTGCCTCCTTTTATTGTTTTTTTCATCTGACCGCCCAATTGTGTAGTAAGTAGGTTAATCAGCATACTACCAAACCCTGCCTCTTTCTGATTTTGGCCTTCTTTAGCATCTCCTTGCCCATTATCTGCAACTTGCAAGGTTAGCATGTTGTTGGCTCCTTGTGTAAGCTTGATTTCAATTTTCGGATTATCTTCATTTAAAAAAGCGTACTTCAATGAATTTGTCATCAATTCATTGGTGATCAAGCCTACTGGGACAGCAGTATCAACGTCTAACTCCAAAGGTTCCATTTGTACTTCCAGGGATACGTTTTCAGCTTTTTGTCCAAAACTCTCGATAACGGTTTTCCCTATATTTTCAAAATAATCGGCCATTTCTACCGCTGCCAAATTTTCCCCTCTGTAAAGTCTTTGATGTAGCAATGCCATGGAAGCAACACGGTTTTTACTTTCCTGCACCGCATTTAAAGCCTTTGGGTCACTAATACTTTCAGATTGCAGGCTCAATAAACTTGAGACCGTCTGAAGGTTGTTCTTCACCCGATGATGAATTTCCTTAAGTAGTAGCTCATTCTCCTTGTTCTTGCTTTCTAGTTTGGCGGTTACTTTCTTATTTTTTCGGTAATTGGCGTACAAAGCAAAGAGTAAAATAGCCAATAGAGCAGCTATGGCTATAATAAGGTATTGAATTTTTGCCTGGAGTGAGAGCTGTTCTTCTTGTTGGGCAAGAGCCTCGTCTTTTTTACCGGTTTCATATTTAATGACCGCTTCGGACTTTAGATTCTCTACTTTTTCATTTAACATGGTCTCCTTCAAAAGCCTTGCCTTTTGGAAATAATTTAAGGCCTGCTCATAATTGCCGGTTGCTTGGTAAGCGTTTGCCAAATCTGTAAGAGGCTTCCAAATGTTGGGAAATTGTCTTTCCTCATATATGGCTAAAGCAGTTTGTAAATGCGGAAGGGCCTCTTCAGGCCGGTTGAGATTAAGTAAAGAAGCCCCAACTTCTGCTCGATACATACCGGCCCGTTCTTCACCGATTTCCTTGGCCGCCATTTCCCAGGCTTTTGAGGCGTCGGCCAGTGCCAGTTCGTGCTCGCCCATTTCATCATATACTTCATGTCGATGTCCATAAGCTCTAATAGGAACAAATACCTCCTCCGGAGCTTTTGAGGTGGCAAGCTCAATACAATAGGTCGCCGCTTCTATAGCCTTGTCGTATTGCTTGAGCGCCTTGTAAGCTTTGATATAGTTGAAATAGGTAATTGCTATACTGGCATGGTCTTGTGCCTTTTCAAAAAGAGGAATTGCCTTATCTGCATACTCTATAGACTTTTCAGGCTCTTCCATTTGCTCATGAAAGGCAGCCAGGATTCTATAGCAACCAGCAACGCCCTGTTCATCTTCATTGGCTTCGAAAGCAGCCAGAGCTTCAAACAACACTTGCTGACTTTTTTGAAAATCCCCGGCATTGAAGTAGTCAATGGCCAAACTCTTCAAGGTTTTGGCAATCATTTCTTTATCATCAAGTTGTTGATACCAGTAAAGAGTTTTCTTGCTGTGGTATAGTACAGAATCTGCCGAAAAATAGCCATTCCAACCGTGCCAACTGGCTATTTGTGAGTGAACTTTGACAATTGTACTGTCGTCGCCCTCTGCATAGGCTCTGCGTAAAGCCATAAAAGCGACCGGATGATAGCGGTCTACACTTTCCCGAATGTTGATTTTCATCCAGGAAAGTACCGAATCCATGGATTGCCTGGATAATTCTGAAAGAATGATGTCTTGTTCCGGAATAGAATCTGATTTAATTTGACCATATGATGGCATTGAAAGCCATATGATGCATAGGAAGATCAATGCAAAGCTTTTCATTTGGTTGTTATTTTGCTCAAGTTAATAAGAGCACCTGGAGGTCCTCTTAAGCTTGTTGGTTTTTGTTAAATGTAAAGAATTTATCGGCTTTCCAAAGCGTTTGTTTTATACTTTTAATTCAATGGTACCAATTCGGAGGGTAACCTTCACTTCCTTCGTTCTACAGAAAATCAACCCCACTTCTAACAGCTATATATTCAAAATACATAAGATGGCGTGCTACTATAAGATATATATATTGTCAATACTTTTCTTACAGCCCCTTCTTCTTTATCTTTTCTGTCTAATTCAAGGACTAACCTTAACACGTACATATGAAGAGAATTATTGTTGCTCTCCTTTTATCCGTTTTTAGTCTTTCTACACTTTTTGCACAGACCGATGGCCTGGGTACCGCCGCAATCGCGGAAGAAAATATCCCCATTGATGCGGAGGTAAAAATAGGTGTCTTACCCAACGGATTAACCTATTATTTGAGAAATAATGGCAAACCTGAAGATAAGGTTGAGCTTCGGTTAGTAGTGAATGCCGGATCCATCATGGAAACGGACCGACAACTCGGTCTCGCTCACTTTATGGAGCACATGAATTTTAATGGCACCAAAAATTTTGAGAAGAACGATTTGGTCGATTACCTCCAAAGTATTGGAGTAAAGTTTGGAGCCGACTTAAACGCGTATACCAGTTTTGATGAAACCGTATATATCCTTCCCATACCCAGTGATGATCCTGAGAAATTAGAAAAGGGATTTCAAATTTTAGAAGATTGGGCACACCAAACGACCCTTTCTGAAGAGGCCATAGATGGGGAACGGGGAGTGGTTCTTGAAGAACTTCGTGTTCGTTTAGGCGCGGAAGAACGTATGCAAAAAGTGACTTTGCCTAAGATCATGTATGGTTCAAAATATGCAGAAAGACTTCCTATTGGAACCAAAGAAAACTTGGAAAATTTCGATTATGCAGATGTGCGCGATTATTACAAGGCCTGGTATAGGCCAGATTTAATGGCAGTTGTCGCAGTAGGCGATTTAGATGTTACTACCATGGAAGCTAAGATAAAAGCACATTTTTCTAACATTGAAAAAGCAGAAGCTCCTACAAAGCGCGAGTCCTATGAATTGCCCAATCATGAGGAAACTTTCATTGCTATTGCCTCAGATAAAGAGGCTGCTTTTAGTCGTGTTCAGGTACTTTACAAAGACCATTTTGAGGCCCCTCAAACAAAGACTTTAAAGGACTATAGAGACAGATTGATCAAAAGTCTGTTTTCTACCCTAATCAACAACCGTTTAACCGAACTTCGCAATAGCCCAAACCCTCCTTTTGTATTCGGTTTCTCTTATTACGGGCGCACTTTGGCCAGGACCAAAAATGCCTACCAATCCATAGCTCAAACTAGTCCGGATGGGCATATGAAGGGACTCAAGGCCATATTAGAGGAAAATGAAAGAGTTAAGCGCTATGGTTTCCAAAATGCGGAATTTGAGCGTGCTAAGAAGAGCCTTTTGGCCCGCTTAGAAAAGCAGTACAATGATAGGGATAAATTGGAAAGCAATCGGATAGTAGGGCAATACATCAATAACTACTTAAGGAACAGTCCAATTCCAAGTATTGCATGGGAATATGAGACCACAAAAAGCCTATTGCCCAGTATAAAACTTGAAGAAATAGGCGCCCTGATCAATAGTTTTTTGCATGATGATAATCGGGTTATTGTGTTAACAGGCCCTGAAAAAGAAGGAGTAAAGCAAGTGACCGAAGAGGAAGTATTAAGCTTGTTAGAAACTATAAAAACCGCCGAGATTTTACCTTATCAGGATGAAGAGGTCAGATCAGAGTTAATTGAGACCATGCCAGCTCCTGGTACTATTGTAGACTCAGAAAAGAATTCCGGTTTAGAAATAACGACCCTTAGCTTAAGCAATGGTGCCAAAGTAACTTATAAAAAGACAGATTTTAAGAATGACGAAGTTCTTTTCCGGGCATTTAGTCCGGGAGGGCTAAGTCTGTATAGCGACGAAGAACTTAGAGCTACGGCTTTTGCCAATAGCAGTCTTGCAGAAGCCGGAATAGGCGGATTGTCTTTAACCGATATGAACAAGTTCATGAGTGGGAAAATTGCCAGGGTAGCTCCCAGGATAAGTTCCTTTAGTGAGAATTTTAACGGTTCCGCCGCACCAAAAGATTTAGAGACGCTATTTCAAATGGTTCACCTTTATTTTACTTCCCTCAATAAAGATGAAGAGGCCTTTAATTCTGCCATGACCAAGCAAAAAAGCTTCTTAGGGAACCTTATGGCCAATCCTCAGTTTTACTTTCAAGATCAAATTAGCCAAATTAAAAACGAAGGAAATCCCAGGTATACCGGTTTTCCTACTATAGAAAAAATGGAGGCGGCTGACTATGATCTTGCCTATACTAAATACCAGGAACGTTTTGCAGACGCTGGAGATTTCCATTTCTACCTGGTGGGGAATATAGACGAGGCAAAAGTTAAAGAATATGCCACTACCTATCTCGCTTCGCTTCCCGGCACAAACAGTAATGAAAAGTATGTGCCTACCAAATTCAGAAGAAAAGACAGCTACCAAAAGCACATCATAAATAGGGGAAGCGATCCCAAGAGCAATGTTAGCATTACCTGGGAAGAAGAGATTCCCTATGATAGTACTACCGAGATGGCAGTGAATGCCCTTGGAGAGTTACTGACCATAAAGTTGATAGAGCAGTTGCGAGAAGAAGAAGGCGGTGTTTATGGGGTAGGAGCCAGAGGAAATTTGAGCAAAATATCATACTCTAACCTCAGTTTGAGCATTTCATTTCCTTGCGGACCGGAGAATGTCGACAAATTGATCGCAGCCGCTTTGGCTGAAGTTGAAAAGATAAAAAAGGATGGTGTTTCTCCTAAGGATATGGCCAAAGTAAAAGAAACTTATTTGGTAAAACGCAAGGAGGATATGAAGACCAATAGGTTTTGGATAAGCAGCCTGGTAAGAGCTGAGCAGGAGAGCAGGAACTTAGAAGGGATGATAAATCTGGAGGCTAAACTGGATGCATTAACTGCAGAGGATATCCAGAAAGTTGCCCAAAATTACCTGGACGAGAATTACTTTTTAGGGGTTTTAATGCCGGAGACGGACTGAAGTAAAAGTATGCAGTGAAAGTAGCCACTTCTTCCTCAGCCTACTTCACCGAAGTAGCCCGGATAGAAAGGCCGAAAGACTTCGGAATATAGCCTACTAAAGAAACTTCTGCCGCTCTACCATAAAGGTGTTAAGTACCTTGGAAAAACTTTGATCCACACTGACATCCACATATTTGATCTTATACTGGGCACATTTCAGTTTTAAGGAAGCCAGATATTCCGTAAGCTCCTTTTCATAAGCCTCTTTCACGGTATCTGCATAAAGATCTATATGCTCCCCGGTCTCCACATCCAGAAAACGTTTAGGGGTATTTTCAAAATTGAAATGCATCTCGGTCTCTTTATCTAACAAGTGAAACAAGACCACATCGTGTTTGTTGTATTTCAGGTGACGTAGTGCATCAAATAGTTTTTCGTCCTCGGTAGTAGTCTGAAACATATCAGTAAACAGGAAAATAAGGCTACGGCGCTTAATTTTTTCCGCTATTTGATGTAAATACGTATAGGTTTCTGTCTGTTTGGCGGGCTTTGTTTCCAGGCTTATTTCACTAAGTTTCGCTAATAACATCTGATGGTGTCTTTCGCTGCCTTTTTCAGGAGCGTAATAGGTATAGTCGTCAGAGTAGACGCTAAGTCCAACAGCATCTCTTTGCTTCTTAAGCAAATTCATCAAAGCGGCAATGGCCAGAACCGCAAAACCGATCTTATTTAATTTTTCAATACTGAGCTTTTCTACCTCCGGATAATACATGGAGGCAGAATTATCTAAGATCATATGGCATCTCAGATTGGTCTCCTCCTCATATCTTTTGGTATACAGCTTATCTGTTTTTGCGAAAAGTTTCCAGTCTATATGCTTAGTACTCTCTCCGGTGTTATAAATCTTATGTTCTGCAAATTCTGCAGAAAATCCGTGAAAGGGACTTTTATGGATCCCACTTATAAAGCCTTCTACCACCTGGTTGGCCAAAAGTTCCAGGTTTTGAAAAAGCGAAGCTTTATGTAATTCGGACTGTAGATTCATAAAACTAAGATAGAACAAAAAAGGTTTGACCCCGAATCATCGGAGCCAAACCTCATTAATGAACTGTAATTATGAATTATAGTACCGCGTCTATAGCGTCTGTATACACTTTTTTAGGAGATACCCCAACTTGTCTTGTAACGATCTCCCCATCTTTAAAAACTAAAACCGTCGGAATATTTCGTACTCCGTATTTAGCTGCAAATTCTTGATTGGCATCTACGTCTACCTTTCCTACCACCGCTTTACCTTCATATTCATTGCTCACTTCATCTATGATAGGCCCAACCATTCTACATGGTCCGCACCAGGCTGCCCAAAAATCTACTACTACAGGTTTATCACTTTTTAGTACTACTTCGTCAAAAGTAGCATCGGTTATTTCTAAAGCCATTTCTATTGATTTTAATATTACGCAAAGTTAGTCAATTATTATTCCTTTTCATTACTGCATATATATTCATTTTGCCTATGATTATATCGACAAAGTTTATCGCCCTAATTCAACTTATAGTGCACCTCATTCTTCTCCAAGGTGTTTAATAACTCACTGCTAATCTGCACTTTCTGTCTTCTGCTCGAGAGCGTTACCTTTATCTCTTCTTCCATCTCATATACGGTAAAATGCAGCGGATGACTTCCTTTGTGAGAAACCAGGGTGTCTTTTAACTTCTGAATGCTTTTCTCCTGCAATTCTTCAATATTGAGCTTTATGGTTAGCTTTTTTGCAAAAGTTTCCATGGCATCCTGCAACTGCATAAAATGGTTGTACTGCAGACGCGGATCTCCTCTTTTTCCGGTATCCCGGTTTACCCAGCCTTCTTTTACATACACTTTTATGAGAGCAAAGGAGTTGATCATCAAAAAGTGCCTGAATTTCAAATACTCTTCTCCAAATATTCTGAACTCAAAACTATCCGTATAATCCTCCATAGTAAAGAGCGCCCATCCCTTGCCATTTTTGGAGGTTCTGTGCTGTACATCTGTAATTACTCCTGTAAAGCACAACTCCCTGTTTACATAGTCCTCAAGGTGGTTGAATGCCGATATGTTGGTATTGCAAAAAGCGTTGATCTCAGTTTTGAAATCATCCAAAGGGTGCCCTGAAATATAGATCCCTACCACCTCCTTTTCCCTGCGTAGTTTTTCCATAGTACCCCATGATTCACATGGAGGAACAACGGGTTCAGGTATTTGTACCTCACTGGCATCTCCAAACAAACTTACCTGGGAAGAATTTTCGCTTTCCTGATACTTGGCTCCATATTTTATTACCTTTTCTAAAAATGTGAGTCCGTCACCTTCCTTATGAAAGTACTGTGCTCTATGGGTATCCCCAAAAGAGTCAAAGCCCCCTGCCAGGGCAAGATTTTCAAACGACTTTTTATTAGCTGCTCTTAGGTCTATGCGCTTCGCCAGATCGAAAACAGATTTAAAATGTCCGTCTTTCTTTCTGTTGGCCACTATGGTCTCCACAGCGGCACGGCCAACCCCTTTAATCGCCCCCATGCCAAAACGCACAGCATTGTCTTTATTGACCGCGAACTTGTAATAGGATTCATTTACATCAGGGCCTAAAACCTCTAGCCCCATCCGTTTACACTCCTCCATAAAGAAAGTCACCTGCTTAATATCGTTCATATTGTTGGATAGCACCGCTGCCATATATTCTGCCGGATAGTGTGCCTTTAGGTAAGCGGTCTGGTAAGCGATATAGGCGTAGCAAGTAGAATGACTCTTGTTGAAGGCATAGGAAGCAAAGGCCTCCCAGTCTTTCCAGATCTTTTCCAGAATATCTCTAGGATGTCCGTTCTTTTCTCCTCCATCAAGGAATTGCGGCCTTAGTTTTTGAAGCAGAGGCAAGATCTTTTTTCCCATGGCCTTTCTTAGAACATCGGCCTCACCTTTAGAGAAACCTGCCAACTTCTGAGAAAGCAACATCACTTGCTCCTGGTACACCGTAATCCCATAGGTTTCTTTAAGGTATTCTTCCATTTCCGGAAGGTCATAGCTGATATCCGCAAAACCATTCTTCCTTTGAATAAAGGTAGGAATGTACTCCATCGGCCCTGGCCTATAAAGAGCATTCATGGCGATAAGATCATCAAATACCGTCGGTTTCAGATCTTTTAAATGCTTTTGCATTCCGGCAGATTCATACTGAAAGATCCCGACCGTATCCCCCCTTTGAAAAAGTTCATAGGTCTCCTTATCATCTAGTGGAAATTCATCCGGAATCAACTGAACCCCTTGCCTGGCTTTTACAATTTTAACGGTATCCTTAATTAAGGTTAGGGTCTTTAACCCCAGGAAGTCCATCTTTAAAAGTCCTGCGCTTTCAACTACGGAATTGTCGAACTGGGTAACGTAGAGATCGGAATCCTTGGCCGTAGCTACAGGCACAAAGTTGGTGATGTCATCTGGGGTGATGATTACCCCACAGGCATGTATCCCCGTATTTCTTAAAGAACCCTCGAGGACCCTAGCCATATTTACGGTTTGGGCCTCCAAATCTTCTCCGTCAGCAATATTGAGGAGTTCATTCACCTTTACCAGTTCATCGCTTCTAAACCGTTTTTTTAAGTCGGCCTCAGGGACTCCGAAGATCTTTCCAAGTTTAGACATGTTCGGGATAAGCTTGGCAATTCTATCCGTATCACCCAGGGGTAAATCTAATACTCTTGCGGTATCCCTGATCGCTGATTTTGCAGCCATGGTACCATAGGTAATAATTTGGGCAACCTGATTTGCTCCATATTTGTTGATCACGTAATCCATCACCCGACCACGACCTTCATCATCAAAATCGATATCAATATCGGGCATAGAGACCCTATCCGGATTTAAGAATCGCTCAAAAAGCAGATCGTATTTTAAGGGATCAATGTTGGTAATGCCAAGGCAATAGGCTACTACTGAACCTGCTGCTGAACCTCTACCCGGGCCTACAGAAACATCCATATTTCTTGCCTCTCTGATAAAATCTTCAACGATGAGAAAATA
>JBFOMC010000154.1:0-14597 GCA_040830565.1 Flavobacteriaceae bacterium | reverse complement strand
CCAATGTTTCCGCAATTTCCTTTCCTGATATCTCAGCTGTGGTCACAAATATCATAAGCAAGTTCTTTAAGTCAACATTCCTCCATCGACATGCATTACCTGACCCGTGACATAGGCAGACAAATCCGAGGCCAGGAACAAACAGGCATTGGCAACATCTTCAGGAGTGCCACCTCGTTTTAAAGGAATTGCATCTCTCCATCCCTGTACTACCTTTTCATCCAACTTATCGGTCATTTCGGTCTCAATAAAGCCAGGTGCAATGGCATTGCAACGAATATTTCTAGATCCTAATTCCAAGGCTACAGATTTGGTAAAGCCTATCATTCCGGCTTTGGAGGCCGCATAATTAGTTTGCCCTGCATTCCCTTTAACTCCTACCACGCTGCTCATATTGATAATTGAACCCTTTCTTTGCTTCAACATGGTGCGCTGAACAGCTTTAGTCATATTAAAAACAGATTTGAGGTTGATCTCAATTACGGTGTCAAAATCTTCCTCTCCCATGCGCATCAAAAGATTGTCTTTTGTAATACCGGCGTTATTGATCAATACGTCTATGCCTCCAAAATCTTCTAATACTTTAGAGATCAACTCTTCGGCTTCAGAAAAGCTAGCTGCATTGCTTTTATAGGCTTTTGCCTTAACGCCGCTTGAACTCAGCTCTTTTTCAAGTGCCAGTGCAGGGGCCTCGCTAGAACTATAGGTAAAAGCTACATTGGCACCATGGTCTGCAAATACCTTGGCGATACCCATTCCTATTCCTCGACTTGCTCCTGTAATAATTACGTTTTTTCCTTCTAAAAGTTTCATATGGTCATATTTAGGCGGTTATTCAAATATGTTTGTGTTTTACGATTTCAAGGGTAAAGGTTTTTCATAATTGAAAAGATAATCGAGATCCAATTCCTGCACTTTCCCAAATCGCTTCATGGCCTCAATATCTACATCATTTTTATTCCCAATGACCATGAGATCAAAATTAGAGCCTTTTATATCATTCGTAAAGAAATCTCTTAGATCTTCCATGGTCAGATTCTTTACGGCGGCATAGATCTCATCGCGATTATCTTCTGTGAGCCCTCGATCTTTTAATTGCTGGTAAGACCAAAAAATATTTGTTTTATTAATCCTATCAGCCGCAAGCTGCTTTAAGGTGGATTCCTTAGCAGCTTTAAAATTATCCTCTGCTTCTGGCATGCTATTCATTAATTCGAGCATGGCATCCATGGCCTCAGACATTTTATTCGCTTGAGTGCCTACATAGGCGTAAACATAATTTGGGTCCTCCGCCTTAGAGGCATTTTGGTAGAATGAAAATGCCGAGTAGGCCAAAGACTTGGATTCTCTTATTTCCTGATAAATGACCGAAGTAAAGCCACTGCCAAAATAGGTGTTGAACAATGAGGCCACCGCCATCTTTTCCGGATCAAAGGTGTCTCCCTTAGCTAAAAACAACATCTCTGACTGTACCATGTCATAATCTACAAAGTAGACATTATTTGCCATTTCTTTAGGCTCATACAACTTCTTTTCCGGATAATCCTTTAAAGTTGCGGATGCACTGTGTTTTGATTCTATGGCTGCAATCCCTTGCTGCTCATCTTTGCCATAGTAGAAAAAACGATGTTTGTAGTTTTTGAGATCCTTTACAATATCTACCAATTCTGTGGGGTCTATTGCCTTGAGTTCCTCAATGGTATAAATATCTCTTAATCTTGAATTTTCACCGTATTGCCCGTAATTCATTAAGCCATTCCACATGATATTGCCCTTGTTTGCCTTACCTTCTTCCCTGCCTTTGGCAATTTTCAGAACCAACTTGTCGTAGGCCTCCTGATCTGCCTTGGCATTAGCCCAAAGATCTTCAAGGAGTTCTAATCCCTTGTCAATATTCTCTCTTAAACCTGAAACATAAAGGTTGGAGCGATCATTCCCAGAGTTTACCCCATAATTTATACCCAGCTTATAAAACTCCTTTTTAAGGTCTTCTGCTGACTGCGTTTCTGTCCCCAAATACTCTAAATATTCTACAGCAAGTCCCAATTTCTTATCGTGATCTTTCCCCATATCAAATAAAATGTACAACTCGGCTAAGTCGTTCAAGGGGTTTTCGACATATGAAAGTTCCAACCCGTTACTTAGGGTAGTTCTTTTAATCTCTTTCTCATAGTCCACAAACTTGGGCTTCAATGCCGGAGTTTCTATGGCATCAAAATTTTCAAAATAGGGGGATTTCTTATCCCTATTTAATTCTATAGGCGTAATACCAGGGTTTTCTACCTTTACGATATCTTTATTCTCTCCCTGCCTTTTGTATACCACGGCATAGTTATCGTTATAGAATTTATTGGCAAAGTCTACCAACTCTTGTTTAGTGATGTTCCTTATGTCATCTATATGTTTCACCCTTTCCTCCCAATTTTGAAAATGCACAAAGGCATTTACATATTCATTGGCCACCGCGGAGGCATCTTCAAATTGTCTCGTCTGAGAAAGCTTGAGATCATTGGCAACTGCCTCTATCATCCACGCTTCAAACTCGCCTTTTTTTATCAGCTCAATCTGATCTAGTAATAACTGTTTGACCTCGTCCAATGACTGACCAGATTTCGGATATCCATACAAAGTATGCGTACCGTAATCATTTAAAAAGAAGGTGTAACTACTTGCTCTTTGCACCTTTTGTTTCTGGTTCAGATTAAGGTCTATTAGTCCTGCTGTACTGTTAGCAAGAATATAGTCTGTAAGTACTACGTATTTTTCCTGTTCAGAACCTAAACCGTCTGTTCTGAAGGCCATAAAGACCCTTTCCGTTTCAGGGCCAAAGACTTCTCGCTCAACAGGTGTTGTTATGGCCTCTTCCTCAGGCCTGGCGGGATGATTTACTTCCTTTGCTTCAAAGTCTCCAAAAGCACTATTCACTTTTTCAATAGTTTCTTCAAAATCGAGATCTCCCACAAGTACAACGGCCATGTTATTAGGAACATAGTAGGTGTTGAAATAATCGTGAATGGCCTCCATAGAAGGATTTTTTAAATGATCTGATGTTCCAATGGTGGTTTGTTGACCGTAAGGATGTTTAGGGAATAGCGCATCATTAAGTGCCTCTTGAGTTTGCCAACCGTCGCTGTCTTGCCCCCTATTGAACTCTTCATACACAGCTTCCAGTTCTGTATGAAATAATCGCAACACCAATTGGCTGAACCTTTCAGACTCTAACTTCAGCCATTTGTCCAGTTCATTGGATGGGATCTTATTGGTGTAAACGGTCTCCTCATGCCAGGTCCATGCATTGGATCCTTCGGCTCCCAAAGAAGTGATCATTTTATCGTATTCATTTGCAATGGATAACTTGGAGGCCACTAAAGAAATACTATCAATTTTTTTATAGATATTCTTTTTAACCTCTTCGTCCTTGGTTTTCTTATGCTCTTCATACAAATCGGAAATTTGGGAAAGTAACTTCTGCTCTTCCTCCCAGTTCTGCGTCCCAATTTCATCGGTGCCCTTAAAGACCATATGTTCCAGATAATGGGCTAATCCGGTATTGTCTGCCGGATCGTAAACAGAGCCCGATCTCACTGCTATAAATGTCTGAATTTTAGGTTCATTGGAGTTCTTACTTAAATAAACATTTAAGCCATTATCCAGTGTATATAGCCGCAAGCCCGTAGGGTCATTCGATACACTTTCATAGGTATAACCCTTCTCGTCTGTTTTGGTAATCGTTGCAACAATATCATCCTTCTTATTGGTCTTGCAGGAAAACAGGATGATAAAAAAGATCAGTAGTAAACTCGTTTTTCTCATGATGATAAAATGTGATTAAAAAAATCCATCGACCTAAAATTAAGACCGATGGATTAATATAGAAATCTATTGTATAAACTTTAACATACCGGGATTACCCAATCACCTCTTTGACTTTTATGCCAATTTCTGCAGGTGAATCTACCACATGAATACCACATTCTCGCATAATGCGTTTTTTGGCCTGGGCCGTGTCGTCTGAACCTCCAACTATGGCTCCGGCATGCCCCATTGTTCTTCCTGCAGGCGCCGTTTCACCTGCAATAAAGCCTACGATTGGCTTTTTACTGCCGCTGGCTTTGTACCATTGAGCAGCATCTGCCTCCAATTGTCCTCCAATTTCTCCAATCATTACCACACAGTCGGTCTCAGGATCATTGATCAGCATTTCAACGGCTTCCTTGGTCGTGGTACCGATAATTGGATCTCCGCCGATCCCAATAGCAGTGGTTATTCCCAAACCTTGTCTTACGACCTGGTCTGCAGCTTCATAGGTTAGCGTCCCTGATTTAGATACTACTCCTACCCTACCTTTCTTAAAAACAAAGCCCGGCATAATACCTACTTTGGCTTCCCCTGGGGTTATGACTCCGGGACAATTAGGTCCTACAAGTCTGCAGTCTTTGTCCTTAATATAGTCATAGGCCTTCACCATATCAGCAACCGGAATACCCTCTGTGATGGTAATGATCACCTTAATACCAGAATCTGCGGCTTCCATAATAGCGTCTGCGGCAAAGGCTGGTGGCACAAAGATGATAGTAGTATCTGCACCTACTTTTTCTACGGCTTCTTCAACGGTATTGTAAACAGGTTTACCTAGATGTTCCTGCCCTCCTTTACCAGGAGTAACACCTCCTACTACATTGGTACCGTACTCAATCATTTGTTCGGCATGAAAGGTGCCCTCGCTTCCGGTAAAACCTTGAACTATTATCTTGGAATCCTTATTTACTAATACACTCATATCTGGATGGTCATTTGGTTAAGGGCTTAGGCCCAAATAGAATCGCTATTAAATATTACTTTGGATTTCTTGATACATTATTTCCTTCATCAAGACAGCACAAAAATATGGGTTTGAAAACAATTTCTAAAGTTTTCCTCAACTATTGTTTATCGAGTTTTTGGATGATCTCAGGCAGCCTTTTGATATGAATCAATTCCTTGATTTTTTCCCTGGATTCTACGGCCGGACTTCCGAAGTAGGTTTTGCCTCCCTCAAGAGATCCACCAACGCCAGACTGGGCCAGAACCACCGACTTTGCGCCGATGGTGATAGCACTGATCACACCAACCTGTCCCCATAAAGTGACCTCGTCTTCTATAACCACACATCCTGCAATTCCAACCTGAGCAGCAATAAGGCATTTCTCGCCAATTACAGTATCATGTCCTACCTGTACCTGGTTATCTAATTTACTTCCCTTCTTTATAATGGTATCTCCGGTCACCCCTTTATCAATACTGCACATAGCACCGAGTTCCACGTCATCTTCCAAAATTACCCTTCCCCCGGATAATAATTTGTCAAAACCATGGGGACGCTTTTGAAAGTAAAATGCATCTGAGCCCAAGACACTGCCGGCATGTATGATAACATTGTTACCAATAACGCAGTTGTCATAAATGGCAACATTTGAGTGTATAAGGCAGTTCTCTCCAATCGTTACATTATTCCCCACAAAGACATTGGGCTGAATGACCGTACCCGCACCAATTTTTGCCGTTGACGAAATTGCCGCTTCAGCACTCACAAAAGGTCTGAAATGGTCTGTAAGCACATTAAAATCGGAGAAGGGATCCTCTGAAATTAGCAGTGCTTTTCCTGGAGGACAAGTTACTTTCTTATTAATTAGAATTATCGTGGCGTTGGATTCCAGTGCCTTATTGTAGTATTTGGGATGATCTACAAAAACGATATCACCTGGAGTAACCACGTGAATTTCATTCATTCCTTTCACCTCAAAATCATCCGCTCCTTCATAATCGCATTTAATGATTTCGGCAATTTCTTTTAAGGTATACGATCTAGGAAATTTCAATACTGCTTATTGTTTATTGCTGTGATAATTGTCAACTGCTAATTGTTACTCCTTTGCTCTTTCCATATAGGCAGCACTTCCGGTATCTATCTTGATCTTATCCCCTTCATTTATGAACAGTGGTACATTGATCCTTGCTCCCGTTTCCACTGTTGCCGGCTTGGTGGCATTAGTGGCAGTATTTCCCTTAACGCCGGGTTCTGTATGGGTAACCTCGAGCACTACAGAGGAAGGCATTTCTACGGACAAAGGCATGCTATCTTCAGTATTAAACAAGATCGTCACTACTTCTCCTTCCTTCAATAAACCCGGAGCATCCAGGGCACTTTCCTGTAAGGCAATCTGGTTGTAGTCATCGGTATTCATAAAGTGATAGGTTTCACCTTCGGCATACAAAAACTGATAGGAGCGTGTCTCTACCCTAACATCCTCAATCTTGTGGCCTGCCGAAAAGGTATTATCTAGCACTTTGCCAGTGGTAACGCTCTTTAATTTAGTCCGGACAAAGGCAGGGCCCTTTCCCGGTTTCACATGAAGAAATTCCACAATCTTATAAATATCATTGTTATACTTAATGCATAACCCTTTCCTTATATCCGATGTATTTGCCATAATCTTTAGTTGGTGCTAAAATAACCTTTCATAATACCTCTTTGCGAATCCCTTATAAATTGCAGAATTTCATCTCTTTCCGGCGTAGCCTCCATTTCTGCTTCAATAATCTGAACGGCCTGGGTATTGTTATAATTCTTTTGATATAATATGCGGTAAATATTTTGAATCTCTCTGATCTTATCAGATTCGAACCCTCGTCTCCGGAGTCCGACCGAGTTAATTCCCACATAGGACATGGGCTCCCTGGCGCCTTTTACGTAGGGAGGCACATCTTTTCTTACCAATGATCCTCCGGTAACAAAGGCGTGATTCCCGATAGATACAAACTGATGTACCGCCACAAGACCAGCCAAAATTACGTTGTCTCCTATGGTTACATGTCCGGCCAGGGTTGAATTGTTCGAAAAGATACAATTATTTCCTACCAGGCAGTCGTGTGCCACATGACAATAGGCCATAATTAAGCAATTCTTCCCAATCACCGTCTTCATTCTATCTGAAGTGCCTTTATGAATGGTTGCACATTCTCGTATGGTGGTATTGTTTCCAATTTCAACCGTGGTTTCTTCCCCGTTGTATTTGAGGTCCTGAGGAGGTGCTGAGATTACCGCCCCTGGAAAAATATTGCAATTCTTTCCTATCCTGGCTCCTTCCATGATAGTTACATTTGATCCTATCCAGGTACCTTCCCCGATACGCACGTTGTTATGTATCGTGGAAAAGGGTTCAATAACCACATTCTTGGCAATTTTTGCCCCGGGATGCACATAGGCAAGCGGTTGATTCATGCTATTACTCTTTGGTTTTTACAATTTGGGCCATCAATTCAGCTTCAGACACCAATTTGCCGTTAGCATATGCATAGGCCTGCATATGACAGATACCTCGTCTAATTGGTGAAATAAGATCGCATTTAAAAATTAAGGTGTCGCCCGGGACCACTTGTTGCTTAAATCGAACATTATTGATTTTCATAAAGAAGGTGAGGTAGTTTTCTGGGTCAGGAACCGTACTCAACACGAGAATCCCGCCGGTCTGTGCCATCGCCTCAACTTGCAAAACCCCTGGCATGACAGGTGCGCCGGGAAAATGGCCTACAAAAAAAGGCTCATTCATGGTCACATTTTTCACGCCAACGACATGAGAATCAGACAATTCCAAAATCTTGTCTACCAGTAAGAAGGGCGGCCTATGCGGAAGCATGTTCATGATCTTCGTCACATCCATAAGTGGACTGGCATTCAGATCGTATTGAGGAACATTATTTCGCTTCTCGTGTTTTATAATTTTGGCAAGTTTCTTTGCAAATTGGGTATTCACATAGTGCCCGGGTTTATTGGCGATAACCTTCCCCTTAATCCTGGTCCCAATAAGAGCAAGATCTCCAACCACATCTAACAGCTTATGCCTGGCAGCTTCGTTAGGTTGATGCAACGTAAGATTGTCCAATATACCGTTGGGCTTTACGGATAACTTCTTCTTATTAAAAGCCTTTTCCAGCCTTTTCATTGTGGTTTCCGAAATCTCCTTGTCTACATATACTATAGCATTATTAAGGTCGCCGCCTTTGATAAGCCCATTTTCCAGAAGCATCTCCAACTCGTGCAAAAAACTAAAGGTTCTGGCATCTGCAATTTCTGTTTTAAAATCAGAAATATGTTCCAGGGTGGCGTTCTGGGTGCCCAAAACTTTGGTACCAAAATCGACCATGGTAGTAATCTGATACTCCTCTGCCGGGATTATGGTAATATCGCTACCCGTGGCCTCATCCTTATAACTTATGACATCTTTTACAACATATTCTTCCCTCGGAGCATCCTGTTCAACGATACCTGCCTTCTCCAGAGCCTCCACAAAATACTTTGAAGAGCCATCCATAATTGGCGGTTCAGGAGAATCCAATTCTATCATCACATTGTCTATTTCCAGGCCAACGAGCGCGGCAAGTACATGTTCTGAAGTCTGGATCTTCACCCCTCTCTTCTCAAGATTGGTACCTCTTTGAGTATTGATCACATAGTTGGCATCCGCCTCAATTATTGGTTCCCCTTCCAGATCTACTCTTTTAAAGGCATAGCCGTGGTTTTCTGGTGCGGGCACAAACCTCATGGTTACATTCTCTCCAGTATGTAAGCCAACCCCAGTAAGAGTTATCTCTTTGGCAATAGTGCGTTGTTTCGTAGTAGTATTACTCAATGTCATCCTGTTTTTCAATGTCGTCAATTCTATTTACGATCTTGGGAAGATTTTTAAAATAAACATATGATTTGTTGTAATCGGCATAGTTCAAAGCCGGAGAACCTTGTAAAATTTCATCGTCCTTCACATTCCTGCCAATCCCGGACTGTGCCTGAATTTTTACTCTATCCCCTATAGTAATGTGGCCCACAATACCTACCTGCCCCCCTATCATGCAGTTCTTGCCTATTTTGGTAGAACCTGCTATGCCGGTCTGAGCTGCAATCACTGTGTTTTCTCCTATCTCTACATTGTGGGCGATCTGTATTTGATTGTCTAGCTTTACTCCTTTTCTCAGGATAGTCGAACCAAGGGTAGCCCTATCTATAGTGGTCCCGGCTCCAACATCTACATGCTCTTCCAAAATTACATTTCCTGTTTGAGGAATCTTGTTAAATTCTCCGTTGCTGTCAGGAGCAAACCCAAATCCGTCTGCACCAATGATCGCCCCGCTATGAATCACACAACCCCTACCGATAATCGACTCCGAATAGATCTTAGCCCCGGCAAAGACGATAACATTATCTCCCAACGTGACGTTATCTCCGATGTATACGTTAGGGAAGATCTTTACGTTATTCCCGATCACTACATTATTTCCCAAATAAGAGAAAGCACCCATGTAGAATTCAGCACCATACTTGACCGTTTCGGACATGTAAACAGGCGACTCTATCCCAGATTTATTGAATTTTACCTGATTGTAATATTCCAGTAATTTGGAGAAAGACTGGTAAGCGTCGTCTACCTTTATAAGTGTGGTAGAGACCGTCTGTTCCGGTACAAAGTCTTTGTTAACAATGGTTATGGAAGCTGCAGTACTATAGATGTAGGGGGTGTACTTGGGATTCGCTAAAAAAGTAAGAGATCCCTCTTCCCCTTCTTCAATTTTTGCCAATTTATGGACGGCAATTTCCGGGTTCCCTTCGACTTCTCCCTCTAATATACCTGCAATCTGACTAGCCGTGAATTCCAATAGTTAAAAATTAGTACCTGTGATAATTTGGCACAAAAGTAAGAAAAATTGCTAAACGGAATTCATCTAAAGCCTGGGGTAAAATTAGCAGCAGACCAAGGGCTCTCCCAAATAAAAACAGCTATTTAGACCTAACATGGCGCTACTTCACAACCAAATTCTGCTTCATGTCCTCTGGCGGATAACACATATAGTACTTCCTTACAGTATTAGCCAGTGCTTTCAGGTTAAGTTGATCCGAGGCGCCGGCGACATCTACAACTTTCCCGTTTGCCCTTAAAATGTTAATGTTCTGAATTTCCTGATCATAGGCCTTGTTCTCAATATTCCCCGAGAAAACAAAGTATGCGGCTTCTTCCTCACTCAGGCCAAACTTTGATCTAAAACGCTCAAAATACTGATCGATCTTAGCCTGCTTAATAGGTTTATTCTTCAGCTTTATCTTGAGTAATCTCCTGTTGAGTAACATACTACAGAGGGTAGAAAGCACAAAATCATCATGGTGTTGCCAAAGTTTAAGAGCAGAAAGGATGTCTACATCATCTAATTGGGCAAATAACTCTAGCACCCCCTGATCAAAATCCCCCTTAGAAATCTTATTGTCTAAAAAGAATTGCAGCGCCCTACTGCAAGCCAGCTTGTTTCCTTTTGAATGCAGTTCTTTAGCTCTTTTCAAAGTTCTTATGAGCAATTGCTCCGCCACGATGCCGGTCTTGTGAAGGTATACCTGCCAGTACATGAATCTCCTGGCCATTAGAAATTTTTCAACAGAATACGTCCCTTTCTCCTCTACCACCAATTCGCCCTTATGAACAGTGAGCATCGTAATTAAGCGTTCTGCATTAATGTTCCCCTCGGCCACCCCGGTGTAAAAACTATCTCGTTTTAAATAATCCAGGCGGTCCATATCGAGTTGGCTCGAAATCAACTGATTCAAAAACTTCTTTGGATGGCTCCCTTTAAAAATGGCAATTCCGGTGCTTAGGCTCCCTTTAAATTTGCGGTTAAGGTCCTCCATAAAATAACCAGAAATGGTCTCGTGATCTATGCTTTCTACAATACTATGTTCCATAGCGTGCGAGAAAGGTCCGTGACCAATATCGTGCAACAGAATTGCACAGAGTAGCCCTATTTCCTCTTCCTCCGTTATTTCTATCTTCTTAAAACGAAGTACCTGTATAGCCTGCTTCATTAAGTGCATACTCCCCACAGCATGATGAAAGCGGGTATGATGTGCCCCCGGATACACCAAATAAGAAAGGCCCATCTGAGAAATTCTCCGAAGCCTTTGGAAGTAAGGATGCGCTATGATCTCGAAAATGAGTTCATTGGGTATCCTAATAAATCCGTAAATTGGATCGTTAAAAATTTTAAGCTTGTTCTGCTTTTTCAAGAGCTGCCTTTTGTAGGAATGAGCCCTCAAAGTTATGGAATTGATTGGATATTAGGGAGGTTTGATAAACCGATTCCTGACGGCTAAACTAGGCTACTACCCAAAAAATCCGATTTTCATCTTACGATTCATCATTAGAATTCCACGTTTCGGTCAGAAAAGATATCAATCCTATAGATCTTTTATCATCTTTCACAAAATTTTTAAAATGCCACACGATTTTATAGGCTGGTTTCATACAACTACAGCTATTATTGCATTGATAACAGGAAGTATGATTTTGGCAAAAACCAAAGGAACTTCAGAACACAAGAAAATAGGAAGAATTTATGCCATTGCTATGGTCATGGTTTGTGCAACTGCATTTATGATCTACCGCGTGCATAATGCTTTTGGCGTTTTACATTTTTTCGCACTCATAAGTACGGCAACCTTAATATTAGGTATGCGACCCATGTATCTCAAGAATTCTAAAAATCGAATCGTTACGCACTTGGCCTGGATGTATTGGTCTGTAATAGGACTCTATTGCGCTTTCGCTGCAGAAATATTCACAAGACTTCCAGATATCTTGCAAATAGAGAGTAATTATCGCATATTTTATGCCTTGATTGGGGCGTCTTCCGGACTGGTAGGGCTTATTGGAAATCATTATTTTAAAAAGTACAAAAAAGTATGGGAAGAGCGTTTTGGATAATAAATTTTTGGAACGGTCAGGATGTAGCTCTTTCTAAATGTTGATCTATTTCATTACTACAGAACCTATTGACCACTTCAGCTTTAAGCCCGGAAACTAATTCAAAGCAAACGGTTTTATTCAATTTCCTCTTATCTTGCATATATGAAGGATTAGCCAAAATAAATAATGGTCCTTTATCCAATAACATTTTCTTTTATCCGTTAATCATATACTAATACGAGACAACACGAATGAACGATATAAAGATCCTCTGGGTAGATGATGAAATAGATCTTCTAAAACCACACATCCTTTTTCTTGAAGCAAAAAATTATAGTGTAGTCACCTGTAAAAGCGGGCAAGATGCACTGGAAGAAATTAACGAGACCCGTTTTGATATCGTATTCCTCGATGAAAATATGCCGGGCATCTCCGGGCTCGACACTCTAAATGAAATTAAGGTCCTTGATGCCAGCTTGCCGGTGGTTATGATCACTAAAAGTGAGGAGGAGTATATTATGGAAGAGGCCATAGGATCTAAAATCGCAGATTACCTCATTAAGCCTGTCAATCCCAATCAAATACTTCTTTCGCTTAAGAAAAACCTAGATCATTCCAGGCTGGTCTCTGAGAAGACTACCGCCAATTACCAACAGGAGTTCCGTAAGATCTCCATGGATCTCTCCATGGTGAACTCTCATGAAGAATGGACAGATCTCTATAAAAAACTTATTTTTTGGGAGTTGCAATTAGAGGAAATTGAAGATTCCGGAATGTTCGAGATCCTGGAATCGCAAAAAGTAGAGGCCAATAGCCAGTTTGGTAAGTTTGTAGAAAAGAATTACCTGGATTGGTTTAATGGCAATGACGGGCCGGTAATGTCTCATACTCTATTTCGAGAACTGGTACAACCAGAGATCAAGGACAAACCCACCCTCCTTGTGGTGATCGATAATTTGAGATACGATCAATGGTTTGCTTTCGAAGATGCCCTTAATCCTTTCTACAAAAAAAGAAAGGAAACCTCCTTTTTTAGCATTTTGCCCACGGCAACCCAATACGCAAGAAATGCCATTTTTTCAGGACTTACTCCGCTTGACATGGAGAAAATGTATCCTCAGTGGTGGAAGAACGACACAGATGAAGGAGGAAAAAATCTGTATGAGGACAAGTTTTTAGGTGAACAATTAAAACGACTCGGCTTAGATCTTAAATGGGAATACCATAAAATCAGCAGTTTAAAACAGGGGCGGCATTTGTCCCAGAATTTTAAATCTCAAAAGGGCAATGACCTTACGGTTATTGTGTACAATTTTGTAGACATGCTTTCTCATGCAAAGACCGAAATGGAGGTGATTAAGGAATTAGCATCAAACGACAAGGCCTATAGGTCTTTGACCCAAAGTTGGTTTAAGAATTCTCCCCTCCTCGAGATCATCCAACAGGCCCAAAGCATGGGGATGCAACTTATCCTAACCACAGATCACGGCACAATTAATGTCAAACAACCGTCAAAGGTTATTGGCGATAAGGAAACCAGTCTCAACCTCAGGTACAAGACCGGGCGTAGCCTTACCTATGAGCAAAAAGATGTTCTGGAGGCAAGAGACCCGGCCAAAGTACATCTTCCTACCATCAATATGAGCAGTTCCTTTATTTTTGCAAAGAATGATTTGTTTTTTGCTTACCCTAATAACTATAACCACTATGTAAGCTACTACAGAAACACCTACCAGCACGGGGGGGTGTCACTCGAGGAAATGATCATTCCGTTTGTAGTGCTAGACGCACGCTAATTGCTGCTAACATGAAAATGGAGTTTACAGAAGAAGAACTACCCAAAATTTCCCGAAAGATCTTAGACACTGTGTCCTCAAAAACACTTTGTTTTTACGGACCCATGGGAGCAGGAAAAACTACGCTAATCAAAGCTTTGGTCCATACTCTTGGCGGGGCTGATGCTGCCAGCAGCCCAACGTTTGGCTTGGTCAATGAATATCACAATACAAAAGGAAAACTGCTTGGTTATCATTTCGATTTTTACCGTATTGAAAGCGAAATGGAGGCTTTGGATATGGGCCTGGAAGACTATTTTTACGAGGATGTCTGGATTTTTATAGAGTGGCCAGAGAAGGTGCCTAATCTGCTTCCCGATGTACATACCAAGATCTTCATCAAAGAAATTGGCGAGCGTCTCAGAGCTTTGAGCATTGAAAGTTCTTAAAGGATTTGTAGCAGGCTGGCAGCCATGCAATTCACCAGGCTATTAGATCAATCCAAAATGTTCACGCAACCAAGCGCGCAATTTTAAATCTTTTTTAGAAAGCAATCCTGTGAAAAAGGCACTACTCTTACTCCTGAGTTTTGGAATTTTAATTTCCTGCAACAATGACGATGAAGGCAGCGTATTAGACGAACTGAATTTTTTGATTTTTGGTCATTACTATGGACTCTGCGGAGGTGAAGGTTGTATTGAAACCTACAAGCTAACGGGAAGTAAATTGTTTGAAGATACCATAGACGACTATTCTGGTCAGGAAATGAACTTTGTCGAATTGGATAAGGCCTTGTTCGAGGCAGTAAAGGATTTGCCCGATTTCTTACCTCAAGAACTCCTCAATTCTGATGAAACTTTTATCGGTTGTCCGGATTGTGCTGACGGAGGCGGCTTGTTTATTTTGTATTCGCAGAACGGCAAGGGAAAAAGCTGGAGAATAGACCAAAACAAATCTCAGGTTCCTGAATCCCTGCACAATTTTATTGATAAGGTGAATGAGAAAATTGCCCTGATCAACAATTAGGATCCTCTCTTTACCACTACTCCCATCAAAATTTTAT
>JBFOMC010000153.1:0-3800 GCA_040830565.1 Flavobacteriaceae bacterium | reverse complement strand
TTAGTGGTTAATTACGATACTGCTAAGCTTCAAGAAACACTTGAACAAAACCGGTCTGAAGAGGGTAGACTTCGGGAGGTATCCAAAAAATATGGCCTCGACCATTTTGGAGCTGATCACGACTTTATAGATTTTAATTTCCAAAGAACTTTGCCCCATAAGTTTTCCCAATATGGCCCCTCCATTGCCATAGGAGATGTGAACAGGGACGGAAGGGATGATCTTTTTGTTGCCGCAAGCCGAAACTTCCATGAAAAATGGTTTATACAACAGGCTGATGGTACTTTTCAACAGACCGAGGTAAATTACAAAGCTCACGAAAAGCTTGAGGAAGAAGATGCCGGCACCCTGCTTTTTGACGCCGATAGTGACGGCGATTTGGATCTGTATATTGCTAGGGGTTGCGCCCAATACCCTGTTGGCCATGAATACTACAGGGACATCCTGATGCTAAATGACGGAAAAGGGAATTTTACCAAAAGCATTGACGGTTTGCCAGACCTTAGGACCAATTCCTCTGTGGTTAGGGCGGCAGACTATGACAGAGATGGCGATCTTGATCTCTTTATCGGCAGTAGGGTCCTCCCCTTCTCCTATCCAAATCCTGATAGATCATATATTCTACGTAACGATAGTGAAAACGGTCAAGTGAAGTTCGTTGATGCCACCAAAGAAACTTCAGAAAAGCTTGTTACTCCCGGGCTTATCAGCGATGCCCTTTGGACCGACTTTAACGGGGATTACTGGCCAGACTTGATCTTAGCCGGAGAATGGATGCCTCTTAGGTTTTTTGAAAACCAGCAAGGGCAACTCATAGAAGTTACCTCCAAAAGTGGTTTAGCCGATAAATTCGGATGGTGGAACAGCCTTGCTGCTGCTGATATTGACAACGACGGAGATATGGACTATGTAGCTGGCAACTTTGGACAAAATATCTACTTCCAGGGAAGTGAAACCAAACCGGTCAGGATCTATGCCAAAGACCTGGACGATAATGGAATGACAGATCCACTGATCTCTTACTACCTCAGAGACAGTACGGGAACAGAATATGAGTATTTGTATCATCCCTGGCAGGATGTAGTTAAGCAATTCTCCGGAATAAGGAAGCGCTTTAACTCCTTTGGGGAATTCGGTGCCTCTACTTTGCCCGAAATGTTTCCGGACGGACTGCTTAATGACGCGGAGGTCCTATCTTTTAATTACATGAAAACCTGCTGGATAGAGAACCTGGGACAGGGAAAATTTGAGATTCATGCGCTACCACTAATGGCCCAATTAGCCCCTGTTTATGGAATATTGCCAACAGACATGGACCAGGATGGTTATATGGATCTTATGCTGGTAGGAAATGATTATGGGATGGAGGTCCAGCAGGGAAGAGCGGATGCTTTTACCGGACTTATATTAAAGAACAACGGAAATAAAGAGTTTAGACCCATGACTTTAGAAGAGAGTCATTTCTTTGTTCCCGGAGATGCAAAGGCCCTTGCGTCTATAGATATTGAGGGAAAACATCCTTTAGTAATAGCCAGTCAGAATAATGATTCACTGAGAGTTTTTGAACCTGCAAAAGCCCTAAAAAGACCCACGGAACGTCTGCAGGACAACGAGGTGAAGGCAAAGTTCTTCTTTACGGATGGCGGGGAGCGTATTTGTGAGTTTTATTGGGGTAGCACTTTCCTTTCTCAATCTAGCCGATCTATCTCCGTAGGTAGTCGGGTTAAAGAAATCCGGTTCTATGACAATATGGGAAAAGAAACGCGTAAAACGCAATACCTACCAGTTCAGTAGCTAGTTATCAAAATTGTCAGAAGTTCCGCAATTGTTCCAGGGCTTGGGAGGTGGAGGTCACCGGCAATTTACAGGTGGTATTCTGACAGACGTAAATAAAGGTGTCGTCGACCACAAAACGGCTTTTAAAAAGAGGCAGGTCACTTTCTTTTTCACTACCCACCACCAAGGTGTTGGGTAAATGGTGGGTGTTTATTTCCCGGATCAATTGTCCAGCATTGGTACCCACTACCGCAATTTCGTAATAGGGATAAACCGTTTGTAAAAAGAGCTTGTTCCATTTAGCATAACTGCCGGCATATTGCTGAATATCAGGAAGCAGTGAAGAAAGCATTTTTTTAGCCTTGTCTACCTGGGCTGTGTTATAATCTATGTGTCCCAGACGTAAAAGATTAAGACCTACCACTGCGTTTGGCGAAGGCATAGGACCATCGTCTGTCTTAATAATTTTCGAAATAAGCGCATTGTTCCCTCGATATTTATACAGGCCAGATGCGTGATCATAAAAATCTTTCTCTATCACCTCGTTCAGATCTCGAGCAAAATTCAGGTAGGCTTCATTCATAGTGGCGCCATACAGATTTAAAGCGGCATCTCCCATAAATGCATAATCTTCCAGAAATCCCTCGGTCTGTCTACTGTTCTCTTTAAAGGAATGGATGAGTCTCCCCTTCTTATAACTATTCTCTTTTATAACATTGTATATGGTCTCTGCCCTAATGAGAAAGGACAGATCGCCAAATGCCTTATAGGCATCGATCATCCCGTTGATCAATAGCGCATTCCAGGAAGTAATTATTTTGTCGTCAATACCCGGCTTCACCCGGTTTGCTCTTTTGGCGAGCAACAGGGATTTCCATTGTTCTTTGCGTTTCTCTAAAACTCCGGTATCTATTGCTTGTTGCTTTGCAAATGCCGAGTCTGTTAAGGATTTATGCAAAACATACTTCTGATCTTCCCATGCTTTGCCGGGATCAATATTATAATAGTCCGAAAAAAACTCAAAATCCTCTACTAAAACCGAGTTTAGCTCATCTTCTGTCCAAACGTAGAACTTGCCCTCTTCTCCTTCACTATCTGCGTCCATGGCCGCGTAATATCCTCCTTTCGGATGCTTCATTTCCCTATCTAAAAAAGCAATGGTCTCTTGTACTATCGATTTGTAAGTCGGTTCCCCATAAATGGTGTATGCTTTGGAATAAAGGCTTATGAGCTGTGCATTGTCATAAAGCATCTTTTCAAAGTGTGGTACTTTCCAATAGCTGTCTGTACTATATCTGTAAAAACCTCCGCCCACATGATCATAAATACCTCCAAGAGCCATTTTATCCAGTGTGGTTTTCACAAAGCGTTTAGCGTCCTCATCTTTGGTCAGCTCGGCATAGTCCATAAGAAAATCCAGGTTACTGGGAAGCATAAATTTTTCCTGCCCTGTATGGCCACCCCAATTTAGGTCCCAAATGTTTTTCCAGTGGCTTACGCTTGCCTTCAAAGTATCGACTGCAAGTCCGTCAAAACTATTGGCAGGCTTTATTTCGTAAACATCCTGAATGCCCTGGGCCAACATATCCGCATATTCATTAGCTTTTACAGGGTCTTCTTTATAAAGGGAACTCACATTCTGAAGCACCTGTGTCCATTGTTCTTTTGTGTGATAAGTCCCTCCGTAGAGTGGTTTTCCGTTGGGCAGGGTAATTACATTTAGAGGCCATCCTACATCGTCTTTTAGCAATCTAAGTGCTGTCATATAGACCTGATCAACATCCGGACGTTCTTCTCGATCTACCTTGATGCTGACAAAATCTTTATTCATGATTTTGGCCACTTCCTCATCCTCAAAAGTTTCTTCTTCCATAACATGGCACCAATGACAGGAAGAATAGCCAATACTAACCAATACCAACTTATTTTCGGTTTCAGCCTTTTTAAGTGCTTCCTGGCTCCAGGGTTGCCAATCTACAGGGTTATGAGCATGTTGCAATAAATAAGGGCTAGTTTCATTTATC
>JBFOMC010000152.1:0-34425 GCA_040830565.1 Flavobacteriaceae bacterium | reverse complement strand
TTGTAGATCAATTTAAACAGATGCTTATCTACTTTTAGAGCCTGGGGTACTTCCGGACTTGTGGCTCCAAACAGGTACTGATAATCTTCTGTAAATAGGCTCCCTCCAAGTTCAATATTATTCTTGGAATTTATCTCGTACAACCCTAAAAGTTCAAAACCGCGATTATTGTATTTATAGTCGGCCGTCGCAGTCTCAAAAAAAACAGGTTCCTGGGTGGTGAGGTCCTGATAAGTAAAGGCCAGCCCAAGCTTTTTGGTAAACAACTGAGGGGCTCTGACGGTAACCCCATAAGAACTAAAGTTATCGTATTGGTAGAACCCCCCTAAAGTAATGTTCCTACCTAAGAAATTGAATTCCTGCAAGCCAATTCTAAATGCAAATTCGTCATTGGTAGAAGTATAGACGTTCGCAAAGGGTATAAGCGTGAAGTTTTCCTCTATAACATACTTTACCCGGTAACCTTCCACTTCGGGCACTATTTGAAAATATGCATGAGAAACAGAGGGCAAGCGTTTAAGGCGTGCAATATCTTGATTAATCAGCACTGAATCTAGCGTTTCTCCTTTCTTTACCCTGGAAATTTTCCGTACAAAGGACTCTTTTATTCTTTTGACCCCTTCAATGCTAATCTCGGAAACCACTTTATCCTGCGCAGATACACTCATACAAAAAATGAGGCAAATAACGGAAATGCAGGTCCTTATCATAGCAACTGATCCTTCTGTCAAGGCAAATATAGTTTATAGATGTAACAAAGAAGTCACAGTCCTGAAAAGATAAAATAAGGGCTTCGCTATTTAAGGAGTAAGATCAAATTCAATGACAGAAAACATATTTACCCAATTGTCTTCACTGACTCCCAGCAGAGAAAAACTATATCCATTATCTTGCAGGAGCATTGGAGGAACTCCCTCGGTAATGTTGAGCACAACGTTGTCCAGCTCATAATACTGAAATGTCCTTTCAAAGGTATAGGTTCCTGATAACAGGGTGTTTTCTTCATTCGCAACCACCTGAAAATAGATCTTTGTATCATCATAAGAACCATCTTGCCAGTTAAAAACAGGCATAGCAACTTCGGTGCGGTCTATCCCTATATTCTGTGGAAGGTATTCTGTAGGCTTGCTGATCTGTTTTAATCGGATGGGGTTAGACAAATGAATTTTACCGTCCTCTTCAAAGGAGACAATTACCCATTTTTCCTCAGATATTTCCAGCTCAAATTTCAGGAGATAGCCGTTAAAGACATCTAATAAGGGAGCAGTAACCTCAACATAGTTGTTAAGATCATTTTTGTCTACCTCGGCATTGGCAGTTTCAAAGTAACTTATGTTTGATACATTATTCCGTGGATATAAAAAAACACTGATCAAGTTGTCATTTTCATTACTAGCCGCACAAGAAATTATGTTGTCTAATACAATTTCTTTATTTCCTATGGCCTGCCGCAATGTAATTCCTTCTTCCCCATCGGTAGAACAACCTAAAGTGAAGATCAAAAGCACCACCAGGTGCAGGTATCTCATATTAATGCATGTCATAAAAATACCCTATTACTTCCTGGGCCGGTTTGTTTTGCGGGGTAAACCTGTTGCAATCTCCGCCTCCGGCATCCTTGTGATTAATAAACCATTTCCACACATAGCCTCCGGCGAACCAATCTTCTGCCCAGAACTCCTCAAAAATTGCTTTTTTCGCATTTACCTGGCCCTGCATATTAATATCCTCTTCACTTTCATCAACCAACCATGGTTTTTTAGCAGTAAAGTCCATACTCCTATAGCCAAATTCGGTAAATATTACGGGCCTGTCCAATTTTTTAGAAAGCTTACTAATCTTCTCTTTCCAGGGCTGCCATCCCTCCTTTAATTGATCAACTGTCGGTGTTTTGGCCTCAGATAATGGAAAATAGGCGTCTATACCAATGTAATCAAGGGTATCCCAAAAAGGTGTTCTTTTATATTCATCCCAATTGGCAGCGTAGGTCAGTTTACCTTTATAAACCTGTCTGATCTTGCCCACTAACTGCCTCCAATAATCCGGACGGTTTTCTACAAACTTCTCTAGCTCTGTGCCAACACATAGCAATTCAGATTTTGTTTCCTCAGCCAGCTTGGCATAGGTGAGAATAAACTTTTCGTAACCGGCTTCCAAGGTTTTCCAGTCCTCTTCAGATTTCATGACCAAGGTACCTGTAAATTCCCCATTCCAAATCCATATTTGAGGCTTTACCATAACCTTGATCTTATTCTTTTTTAGCAACTGGATATATTGTTTAGCTCCTTTCGAGGTTTCCCCATACCATTGCCTGTCCGTATCAAAGATAATTTCCGGCGAATGGATGTTTCGAATGAATCCAAAAGGCATAACCGCTGCATGATTTGCATGAACTTTTAATACCTCATCTACATGTTCCTGAACTGCCTTGTTTCTGGAGGCAACAAAACTCACTCCGTTGATCTTCGCTACTTTCTGACTGGCACAGGAAAATTGCAATAAGCACAAAAAAAGAAGCCCTATATTTTTCATGAAGAACAATTTAAGACTTCTAAAATAACCTATTTGAGCAAGTTGCCTAAAAAATAGCTCTCAATCCTATGTTAAAAGTTTCTCCCAATCCTGTGTTGCTTCCTCGTACAAAGTTGGTATAAAGGGCCTCCAAATTCAAGGCATTGGTAAGCTGGTATTTTGCTCCTCCTCCTAAGGCGGTAAAATCCTGAGCAAAGCCGTCTCCCAGGTCTAAACGCTGGGCGTGCTGAGCCAATACCAATACGGTAAACTTAGAACTTGGAAAATAGCTCAGAAACAGCCCGGGCGTTAAATTTAAACTGTTGTTGGCAAAACTTTCTGCTTTATCTCCAAAACTCAATTCTGTATTCAATTCTGTAAACAGTTGCCATTTGTTACCAGGGAAGGTATGATCATAGAAAAATCTGTTTTGCCAGATAAAACCTTTCTGATCCAGAAAAACACCATTTTCTGTTTCGTTATCTACCAAAGGAATAAAAAAGGAGCTTTGGATAGAGAAATTGCTAACAGAGGCAATAGGAACGAATTTAACCGAAGGAGCGATCGATGTTAATCCTGAACGTGCAGAATTCTCTTCCCCGTCAAACTTAAAAACATCCAGGGCTTTTCTTCCATTGATCACGTTAGATCTAAATTCCAAAATGGCACCTACATTCCATCTCTTGTTCTCTCCAACCCCGGTATAGGCTTCCAAAGTTGACGTAAAAAAGGTTTGTCTGGGTTCCTTCCCATCTGTAAAAGTACTTTCGGTTTGGGTATATAGGTTGTTGAACCATTTAAGATCCCATTGGCCCTTTCCAATCAATTTGGAGGGGGTGTACTGTTGAATATTACTTTGTTGTGGAGGATCATCTTGTTGGTCTTCCTTGTCCATAGTATCCTGGGCATATCCCAGGGAAAGGGAGCATAATAATCCTAATAAACTGATCTTTTTTATAGCTGATTTCATTGTTTTATTTTAATTGATTAGCTTTTTTATTTAATCTCGTTGAGGGTCCAGTCGTACGGATAGTAGGAAACCTTAGACTTCTCGGCAAGCTTATCATTCTTGTAAAGATTGATAAAGTCTACCAGGCTTTTACCGTCTTGGGTAAAATCACCTTTGTACCACTCAAAGATTTGGGAAATTTTTACTTTGTTCTTATTTACCCGTATAAATTGAGGATCGTTCAGGGCCTTTTTGGTCTGTACTTCTAACTGAGACTCAAGAGTTGAGGGCAGGTAGGCCTGATTGATGATCGGGGGGCAACCTAAGCCCGCACATACTAACACAAAGTGAAAGCGGGGTTCCTTAGGAAAATTTCCTCTTAATAATTTGTTCTCAATATCATTCAGGGTGATCTCAGTGCCTCCAATACTGTGCTTGGTTTTGTCAAAAAAGCCCCCTACATCCAGAGGAGACTTTAATGGATGATTTTCTACCACACTCTTTATGACCAGTAAATTGTATCCATTGATCCAGAAAGATTGATATTCTGCCGCAGTTTGAGGAGTAACGGAGATCCCTTCGGCCATTGTTAGTAATTCTTGCAAGTCGCTTTGATCAGATTTAATAGCTGCATAATCTACTTTGCCTCCCCTTACATGGGTCTTAAAAAAAGTATCCGCCTTGTTAAAAAAGGCTGCAGTGTCTTGAGCTATAGTTGTCCCTAAAACACAAAACATCAAAGTGACTGTGGTTAAAATTGTTTTATTTATCATGATCAAAATTTTTGCGATTCACCCGGCTTCTGTCGAGTAGATTTTTCAAACCCTACACCCTGCCAAAAAGATTTATGAAATATTTAAGATTATCTAAATCAAGCTTTTACTTTTCCAAAGGACCTAAAAAAGTATCACGGTTTTATAACGAAAATAAATTATAACTTACACATTAAGTTTTTTGAAAATACACCGACCTATCGCACAACTACCATTTAAATAACCTATGGAGAATATTATAATTATTGGGAACGGAATCGCCGGAGTGACTGCTGCAAGGCACATTCGAAAGCTTTCCAACAAACGAATTATTATCGTTTCATCAGAAACAGATCATTTCTTTTCTCGTACGGCACTCATGTATGTCTATATGGGTCATATGAATTTTGAACATATAAAACCCTATGAAGATTGGTTTTGGGACAAGAACCGCATAGAATTGGTCAGGGCCTATGTAAGTAAAGTTGATCCGGAAAAGAAAGAACTAAGCCTCGAGAATTCCAGAACCCTTAAATACGATAAACTTATCATAGCTACCGGATCTAAACCCAACAAGTTTGGCTGGCCTGGACAAGATCTTCACGGTGTGCAAGGGCTCTATTCTAAACAAGATCTGGATCTGTTAGAGGTCAATGCCCCAAACAAGGAAGTTTGTAAAAGGGCTGTTATTGTAGGGGGGGGCTTAATAGGAATAGAACTCGCCGAAATGCTTCGAAGTAGGGAAATTCCTGTTACCTTCCTGGTTCGTGAAAAGAATTTTTGGGATGGAGTACTTCCTGATGGGGAATCTAAAATGATCAATGAACACATTCTGGAGCACCACATAGATTTACGCTTAGACACTAACCTGGTGGAGATCCTGGCCGATGAAAATGGCAGGGCAAGAGCGGTCACAACAGACAAGGGAGATACCATCACGTGTAACCTGGTCGGTATTACTCCCGGGGTTTCCCCAAATATAAACTTCCTTCAAGATTCCGGAATAGAACTTGGGAGGGGAGTGAAGGTAAACCGGTTTCTTGAAACCAACATTAAGGATATTTACGCCATTGGGGATTGTGCGGAGCAGCATGAGCCTATTGGCAACAGAAGACCTATTGAAGCTGTATGGTATACCGGGCGAATGATGGGGGAAACTGTTGCGCAAACTATTTGTGGAAATAGAATTGAATACAAACCGGGGCACTGGTTCAATTCTGCCAAGTTTTTTGATATTGAGTATCAAACCTATGGATGGGAATTTAGTTCTCGCGGTATGAAGGACTATGAAGCACATTTCCACTGGAGACATTCACAGGAGAAAATATGTATTACTGTTGCCTATCACAAAGAAAGTAGAAAATTTTTGGGCATCAACACCTTTGGGATCCGCATGCGGCATGAGGTTTTTGACCGATGGCTTACAGAACAACAGAGTGTGGATTTTGTAATGGAGCATCTCAGCAAAGCCAATTTCGATCCTGAATTCTATAAAAAATACGAAAAAGAAATTTTTAATTCATTTCAAAAACAACTTACACCAGCATAGTTATGAGTACAGTATCAAGAAATATGTCACTCACGGGCGAACCGCCAAAAAGTATTAACAGTCAACAAAAAATTTCGAGTGTTGTGGGATTGGCCGGACTAGCCATCCTGGTGTTGGCCTTTTTCAACACCAATTTCCCCAATAAAGGCCTCTGGTTAAGCCTTTCCCTAACACTTATTACTGTAGGGACCATTTGGTTTTCGCGGGCCTCATATGCCAATAAACACAAAGGAATTAAAAATGATGGCGTTTTCTTTAAGTCGGTTTCGGCCAGGGGATTCTGGGGCTGGATCCTGGGAATATTGGTAACCGGATTCTATATAGTCCTCTATTTCTTTCCAGAGTATATGGGCCTTGTTAAAGATGGTAAAAATACAGGGATAATTGCTCTTTTTGATCCTCTTAGTCGAGGCTTAAGTGGAAACCCGGCGAGTCAATGGTTTGTTTATGGGACCTTGTATACCGTTGCCATTCTGGCCTTTGGAATTAAATTTATTTGGAAGTACAGACATAACCGCTATGAAATTATCAGGACTATTAGTGTTATGTTCTTTCAAACGGCTTTTGCTTTTCTAATTCCCGAGATCATGGCTCGTCTTAACGGGAAAATACCCTACTATGACCTCAAGAATATTTGGCCCCTGAACTATTATAATTTTGAAAGATACAGAGTTAATAGCTTTATAGATGCCGGGGATGTGGGGCTGGGAATGCTGATTTTTGGAGTACTTTCTGTTTTTGTTATTTCTCCTGTATTGACCTATTTCTACGGCAAGCGCTGGTACTGTTCTTGGGTATGCGGTTGCGGGGGATTGGCAGAAACCGCCGGGGATTCCTTCAGACAATTAAGTGATAAAAGTATGTTCGCCTGGAAGGTGGAACGTTGGGTAGTGCACAGCGTGGTAGTCTTCGTTACGCTTATGACGATCGCGGTGATCTATTCTTACCTGGGAAATGACACCAGTAAATACTGGCTGACCAAAGATGTTTTTCTATTGGGCACAGCGGGTATTTTAAGCTTGATATTTGCCCTGGTCATGATCTTTAAGAGAGACCAATTACAAAAAGATGCCACTTATGGAGCCATTGGATACTTTGTGATTATCATGGCTTTGGTAGGTTTCCACTATTTCAGTGGCGACGGAAATGTTTTCTTATTTAAATCTGAAACCCTTAGAAAGACCTATGCTTTCCTTATTGGCGCGGTATTCTCCGGGGTGATTGGAGTAGGGTTCTACCCCATTTTTGGTAGCCGTGTCTGGTGTAGGTTTGGTTGTCCTATGGCTGCGATTCTAGGCTTTCAACAACGGCTTTTCTCAAGGTTTAGAATTACCACCAATGGAGGGCAATGCATCTCTTGCGGGAATTGTTCTACCTACTGTGAAATGGGGATAGATGTAAGGGCTTATGCCCAGAAAGGAGAGAACATAGTTCGGTCTAGTTGCGTGGGTTGTGGTATTTGTTCAGCAGTGTGCCCAAGGGGTGTTCTAAAACTTGAAAATGGTCCTTTAAAAGGACGTATAGACAGTAATCAGGTACTTTTGGGGAATGATGTTGACCTCATGGATCTTGTAAACCAAAAATAATAGGATGTTGTGATGCCTTTTAAAGGAGTTTTGATTTCATTTGTAATGATTTTGCTTGGGGTTGATGAAATTGATAAAACCTACCACAAATACTATTATGATAGTGGGCAGCTAAAATCACAAGGATGGAAAAAAGGGAAGGTCAGGACAGATTATTGGTTTTTTTATCGAAAAAATGGCACTATTGAAAAAGAGGGGCATTACCGGGATGGAAAAATGGCAGACTGGTGGCTATTCTATGATGAAACCGGGGTTCTAAATCATAAATGCCAGTTGAGCGGAGGTAAGAAAAATGGATATTGCCTTAAATACATGGATGATAAACTAACCTCAGCCGTGAAATATTCAAAAGGAAAGAGAATTAAGGAATGGCATGATCTCAAAAGCTTCAAAAAGGAAAATAAACTTTCCGATCTAAAATAATGGCAGACATTAAAGTCATCATTCCGGCTTTCAATGAGGCGGATTCTATTGCAAAGGTGATTGACGAGATCCCTCCTAACGTATCTGAAATTATTGTTGTAAGCAACAAGTCTACAGACAATACCATAGAAAATGCCCGGAACGCCGGAGCTACCGTATTATCAGAAGATAGAATGGGTTATGGATATGCATGCCTCAAAGGGATGCATTATATCGAGAAACAATCCAATCCCCCAGATATTATCGTATTTATTGACGGAGACTATTCTGATTATCCCGAGGAGCTCACCAAGCTGGTTGCCCCAATATTGGAAGATAATATAGATTTTGTAATAGGTGCGCGAGTAAAGAGACTAAGGGAAGAGGGGAGTATGACTCCGCAACAGGTTTTTGGCAATTGGCTGGCCACCTTTCTGATGAAATTGCTTTTTAGGGCAACATATACGGACCTAGGACCGTTTAGAGCTATAAAATATGACAAATTGTTGCAATTGCAAATGGAGGACAAAACCTACGGGTGGACGGTGGAAATGCAACTAAAAGCGCTTAAAAAGAAGTTATCATATGTCGAAGTACCAGTACGTTACAAAAAAAGAATTGGTGTTTCAAAAGTTTCAGGAACGGTAAAAGGTAGTATATTTGCAGGCATAAAAATCCTGGGTTGGATATTTAAATATAGTTTTAGATAAAATGGGACTTATCATCGCTTACATTATTATGGGAATTTACAGTATAGCTTTACTGTTGATTTTCTTTTACAGCTTGGCACAATTGAATCTGCTGGTCAATTACCTAAGTCATAAAAAAAGTAATGAGGTTGCTCCAAAGTTCAATCTTCTGGACCCCAAGGAAATTCCATACGTCACCATTCAGCTTCCCATATATAATGAGGAATATGTCATGGAAAGGCTGTTGGATAACATTGCTAAAATAGAATATCCAAAAAGTAAGTTGGAGATTCAGGTGTTAGATGATTCTACTGATGATTCCGTAATTGAAACAGCTCAGAGAGTAAAGGCTTTGCAAGAGTCTGGTTTAGATATACAGCATATAAGGCGAGAAAATAGAGAAGGTTTTAAAGCCGGTGCATTGAAGGAAGGTCTAAAAATTGCCAAGGGCGACTTTATTGCCATTTTCGATGCCGACTTCCTTCCAGATAGTGATTGGTTAAAAAAGACGGTCATTTACTTTAAAGACGAGGAAATTGGAGTTGTACAAACCCGTTGGGGACATATCAATAGGGATTACTCCACCTTGACCAGGATTCAGGCTTTTGCTCTAGATGCCCACTTCACCTTAGAACAGGTTGGAAGAAATTCTAAGGGTCATTTTATCAACTTTAACGGAACGGCTGGGATCTGGCGTAAACAGTGCATTATAGACGCCGGAAATTGGGAAGGAGATACCCTTACCGAAGATCTTGATCTTAGCTATAGAGCACAATTAAAGAATTGGAAGTTCAAATATTTAGAAGACGTGGAGACCCCAGCAGAACTTCCAGTGGTAATTAGCGCAGCGCGTTCACAGCAATTCCGCTGGAACAAAGGCGGGGCAGAAAATTTCAGAAAGTCGGTTTGGAGTGTAATTACCGCCAAGAACATCTCACTGAAGACCAAATTCCATGGGGTAATGCATTTGTTAAACAGTTCCATGTTTCTGTGTGTGTTTTTAGTATCACTCTTGAGCATCCCTGCGATGTACATCAAGCAGATGTTCCCTCAATTCGATTTTGTCTTTACACTGCTTAGCTTCTTTGTTTTAAGTACCGTAATTCTATTCATTTGTTACTGGTTTACTTATAGGAGCATCCAGGGAAGTAGTTTTGATAATTTTGTGGATTATATAAAGCTGTTCTTTACCTTTTTCTCTGTTGCCCTGGGCTTTTCTCTTCACAACTCCATAGCTGTTTTGGAAGGTCATATGGGAAAACGAAGCGAGTTTGTACGTACCCCTAAATTTAATCTCAATAGTCTCACAGATAGCTGGAAAGGCAATAAATATTTGGCCAAAAAACTCTCGCCAAACATTATTCTTGAGTTTGGATTGATGATGTATTTCCTCTTCGGCATGTACAGTGCTATTCCGCTGAACGATTTTGGATTGTTCCCATTTCATGTGATGTTATTCTTGGGATTTGGCTTTGTATTCTTTAAGTCATTAACAGCAAGGGCCTAGAGAAGGTCCTTCCACTCCCAATCATCGCATCCAACTTGGGGATAATACCGTATATTTAACATATACCCTGTGTTAAATATGAAATCTGTCACCCTTCTTTTTAGCATATTCCTTCTTTTCAGCGTCGCATCTTGTAACCTCAAAGGCGACCAAAAGAACAAGGCCTTTGCCGTACAAACCCAAACAGGAGGCTTTGAGTTAGAAGGTAAAATTACCTTTGAAGAGTTTAGGGCCTATAGAGATATCCCTGTAAGCATTGTTGAAGTAAACCTACCAGATCTAAGCAAAAAGAGACTTACTGCAGGAAGATTTGCCTGGCGGCATCCGGAAGGTGAAATCATTATAACTGAGGGCTGTGGCAGTAGAGTAAACCGGTTGGTCCTTATGGAGGAAAATGGGCGGAAGACTTTAGTAAGCCCCTGCAGCAGTGAAATACCAAATCCCGGCTACTCACCTACCGCCTTCGAATTCTCTAGAATTTCACCAGACAAAAAGTATGTTGCCGCCGAGGTGAAATACTATTACCAGGATGCATATCGCTACAGTACCCTGGTGCTGAAGAACAAAGCTATCATAAAGGTATTTGATAATTATGCTGCTCCAGAATGGCTTCCTGATGGCCGCCTACTCATGGTGTCGGATGGTTTATATGTCAGCAAAATTGATGGAGAACCTCAAAAGATAGATGATGGTAGTCTTATTAGCGGGCCAAATAATCCCGATCTGGACCCCTCTGGTAAACATATCGCATTTGAATGGAACCAGCGCATATGGACCATGGACCTGGATGGTAAAAACCTAAAGGAACTTGCTTCAGGATCTGCTATTTACCGTTATCCGGAATGGTCGCCAAACGGCAAGTACATTGCCTTTCTAAGTACCAATAGCTACGCCTATTCAGATTATGCCAGGGGCATACATATTATTGAAGTCGATACAGGAGAAAACATTTTTTTAGACCTTGCCCACGTACTCGGGGGAAAGTCGGGTTTTCATATTCCCCAAGGGCCCTTGAGTTGGACCAAATAATACTCCCCACGCTATACTTCTTCTATCAGACCGATACGACTACTTTCAATTTATTTTGCTATTTTTCAGAGCAATCAGACCTCAAAATACAATGCCTAACCAAATTACTTCCTATTGGAATTTGCACAGATTTCCCATCCTAATATTACTGGCTTGTTCCATCTTTTACTACTTTTTTGCCTATCACCAGGAAAGAACGGATTTCATTAGGTTAATTACTCTTTTTGCAGCCTTATTCTTTCTTTGCTATAAGTTGATTCAATTTGAAAAATGGAATTTTAGGTTCCTGCTTTTTGCAGGAATTCTTTTTCGTCTAGTTTTCCTGATAGCGGAACCTAATCTATCACAAGACTACTTTCGATTTATTTGGGACGGACAACTGGTCCTCCATGGTATAAACCCATATTTATATCTGCCTGACGATCTCATTCTTCAATCAGACCTGGCGGTTGCAAACGCTCAGCAATTGCATTCGGGAATGGGAGACCTTAGTGCCAGGCATTTTAGTAATTACCCTCCTTTAAATCAGTTGTTGTTTTCCTTAGCTGCATACCTGGGAGGAAAAAGTGTTTTAGGCACTGTAATAAGTATGCGCGTTATTATTGCCTTGGCAGATATTGGAATCTTCTACTTTGGAAGAAAATTACTAAAACAACTTAACTGTTCTCCCCATTTAATTTTTTGGTACTTCCTAAATCCTCTTGTAATCATTGAGTTAACCGGAAATCTGCATTTTGAAGGTGTCATGCTCTTCTTCTTCATATGGTCTATGTATCTCCTGTCTCAGCACAAGTGGGTTTTAGCTGCTTTGGTCTATGGCCTGTCTATAGGAGTAAAACTCGTGCCTCTGATGTTTTTGCCTTTGTTTCTAAAACATTTCAAATTAAGAAAGAGTATTTCATTTTACGCCTTGGTAGGCGCCATATGCCTTATTCAAATGCTCCCATTCTACTCTCCCCAATTTATTGATAATTACTCCGAAACTATAGGGCTCTGGTTTTCTAACTTCGAATTCAATGCCAGCATCTATAATCTAATAAAAAAGGTGGCAATCCAGTTTGATGCTAAACCCTGGGAACTCATAAAAACCTATGGAAAAATCACTCCTTATATTACGGTAGCCATAGTCATGTTAGTTACAGCTTTTAGAAAAAATCAGGACATGGTAATTTTATTTGGATCAATGTTATTGATCCTAACTTCCTATTATTTTCTTTCGGCTACAGTACATCCCTGGTATATTATTTTCCTGATTTTACTCAGCATTTATACGAATTTTAGATTTCCATTGTTTTGGTCTGCAGTTGTGATCCTCAGTTATTCGGCCTATATGAATCCGGACTATTCAGAGAATTTGGCCTTACTACTCATTGAATATTTAATAGTCTTTGGATTCCTTGTATATGAAATTATCAGATTGAAAGGCCAAAAACTACTATTCCACAAAAATTAGAGGCCAAATTATGATAGTTCAATTTAATTTGTACATTTGAACCATAATGAAAACAAAAGCAGAAATATTTGCATTCTTCAGAACAGCCGTTCCGGCAACTGCTTTTACCCCAACTCGTCGTCGCCCGTAAGGGTGCGCTCCAGTTTTGGAAATAGGTGAGTCCATTTCCGCAAAATCCACACAAATTTCATTTTCATTCTTTAAAGACCTTTGGCAATGGACATTGTAATTGCTAATGAATCACATATCAAATACGCTCAAATCATCAGCGATACTATCACAGAATCCGCTAAGGTGAGAGGTACAGGTATTGCAAAAAGAACTCCTGAGTACATTATAAAACGGCTAGAGAACGGTAATGCCGTAATTGCCCTGGATGGTACTAATTTTGCCGGTTTCTGTTATATAGAAGTTTGGGGACATAAAAAGTTTGTAGCCAACTCTGGCCTGATAGTGCATCCGGATTACAGAAACCAAGGGCTGGCAAAAAAGATCAAAGGAGCCATTTTTGAACTTTCAAGGAAAAAGTTTCCCGAGGCCAAAATATTTGGTATAACGACTGGCCTGGCGGTAATGAAGATGAATTATGAATTGGGCTATAAGCCAGTGACTTTTTCGGAATTAACAGATGATCCGGATTTCTGGACAGGCTGCCAAACTTGCAAGAATTTTGATGTGCTCACCAGAACGGAAAGAAAAATGTGTCTATGCACAGGAATGCTTTATGATCCGAATCACAAAACTAAGATCAAAAAGGACAAATTAAATGGCAAAGCCTTTAAAAGACTAAAAAGTATTAAGGAGCAACTGTTCCTAAAAAAAGGAAAAAAATGAAGAAATTAGTTTTAGCCTATAGCGGAGGATTGGATACTTCATATTGCGCCAAATATCTTTCAGCCGAAAAGGGATATGAGGTTCATGCCGTAAGTGTAAATACGGGGGGATTTTCTAAAGAAGAAATAGCCGAAATAGAAAAGAAGGCCCTTGAACTTGGCGCCACAAGTTACACTTCTATAGATGCCGTCAAGACCTTCTATGAGAAAGTGGTCAAATACCTCATCTTTGGAAACGTACTCAGAAACAATACCTACCCACTTTCTGTAAGTGCTGAGCGAATTGTTCAGGCTATGGAGATTGTAAAATACGCCCAAAAAGTAGGGGCGAAATACATCGCTCATGGAAGTACAGGGGCAGGGAATGATCAGGTAAGGTTCGATATGATCTTCCAGATCATCGCTCCGGAAATTGAGATCATAACTCCCATCAGAGATAATAAGCTTTCCAGGGAGGCAGAAATCGCTTACTTAAAGGAACAGGGAATAGCATATTCCTGGGAGAAGGCCAAATACTCCATTAACAAAGGTCTTTGGGGTACTTCCGTCGGAGGAGATGAAACCCTTAGTTCCCATTTACCACTACCGAGCGAAGCCTATCCAAGTCAGCTCAGCAAAACAGCATCGAGCGAGTTAAAATTGACCTTTACCAAAGGCGAACTTAGCGCAATTAACGATAAAGAAGACCATCCTGTGGCACTTCTGACTGCCTTAGAAAATCTAGCCTCCCAATACGCTATTGGCAGAGATATTCATGTAGGCGATACCATTATTGGCATCAAGGGAAGAGTTGGGTTCGAAGCGGCGGCCGCATTGATTACCATTAAAGCACACCATCTGTTGGAAAAGCATACCCTAAGTAAATGGCAACAATATCAAAAAGAACAATTGGGGAATTTCTACGGGATGCTGCTGCATGAAGGCAACTATCTTGACGAGGTAATGCGAAACATTGAAGCATTTCTGGAAGATACCCAGAAAAAGGTGTCAGGTGATGTCTTCTTGAGTCTGCATCCTTACAGATTTGAGTTAAATGGAATCAAATCTGAGCATGATCTAATGAACGCTTCATTTGGAAGCTATGGTGAAATGAATAAAGGGTGGACGGCAGACGATGCCAAAGGCTTTATTAAAATTCTGTCTAACCCGGGAAAAATTGCTAACCACGTAAATCAAAGCAATGATTAAAGTAGGTATAATAGGAGGTTCGGGCTATACCGGAGGCGAATTGATTAGAATATTGCTGAATCATGCCGCGGCAGAAATAGATTTTGTCTATAGCACCACAAGGGCTGGGAAGGCTATAAGCACAGCACATCTGGATCTATTGGGAACTACAGATCTCATGTTCACCGGAGAGATCCATCAGGATGTGGATGTAGTCTTTCTGTGTTTAGGGCACGGGAACTCAAGTAAATTTCTGACTGAAAATTCTTTTAGCAGCAACACCAGGATCATCGATCTTAGCAATGACTTCAGACTTAAAAAGGATGCCCACTTCAACAATAAGAATTTTATTTATGGGCTCCCAGAACTAAACAGATCTAAAATAGTATCAGCTCAAGCTCTTGCCAATCCAGGATGTTTTGCCACAGCTATACAATTGGCCCTATTACCTCTCGCAAAGGGTGGATTTCTCAAAAACCAAATCCATGTGAACGCTATAACGGGAAGTACAGGCGCCGGGGTGAGTCCTTCAGGGACTACCCATTTTAGCTGGCGCAACAACAATGTTTCCTGGTATAAGCCTTTCACCCACCAACACCTGGGTGAAATAAATGAAAGTCTAAACTCCTTACAGTCAGATCTGGGGGAATTGCTCTTTTTACCTAACAGGGGCAATTTTACCAGAGGTATCCTGGCCACGGCTTATACCTCTTTTAATGAAGATGAAGACTTTGCAAAAGAGCTCTATAAGTCCTTTTATTCCGATGCCTATTTTACACATGTAGCAGAGGAACCCATACATCTAAAACAGGTGGTTAATACCAATCACTGCCATATTCACTTGCATAAATTCAAGGACACCTTACTGGTGACCTCAGCCATAGATAACCTCCTTAAAGGAGCCTCCGGACAAGCAGTTCAAAATATGAACTTAATGTTTGGTCAAAAAGAAGATGAAGGATTGATGTTAAAGGCGGGAGTATTTTAAAGTGCGAAATAGAAAATAGGGAATCAAAAAACGAACATTAGAAACCATAGCTTATGAAAATAGCAATAATTGGAACGGGAAATCTGGGATTGTCCATAGCAAAGGGGATTTTACATAGCAACGGAGCTACCACTATGTACCTTACCAAACGTAATACCGAAAGCATCAAGGATTTTGAAAAATATGGAAACGTTAAGGTAGGTTCGGATAATAGGGATGCTGTAAAGCAATCAGACGTCTTGATTTTTGCGGTCCAACCCGGGCATTTTGCCAGTATCCTCGAAAATGTTAAGGACCTACTGACAGAAAAACACATTATTATCTCTACTATTACAGGATTCAGTATAGCCAAAATGGAAGCGATACTTGGTACAGACAAATACATCATAAGAAGTATGCCCAATACTGCCATCTCTGTAGGTAAATCCATGACATGCATCTGTGCAAATGAAGCTGGTAAAAGTAGAATAGATCTGGCCAAGGCCATCTTTAACAGGATGGGACATTCTATGGAAATCCCTGAAGAACAGATGCAGGCCGCTACGGTTATATGCGCCAGCGGAATTGCCTTTTGGATGAGGCTCATCAGGGCTACTACCCAGGGAGCAATTCAGTTAGGGTTTGATGCCAAAGAGGCCCAGGAGCTTGCCGTACATACCTGTGACGGTGCAGCTGGGTTATTGATCGCCTCTGGCAATCACCCTGAGGAAGAAATAGATAAAGTGACTACCCCTATGGGTTGCACTATACAAGGGCTGAACGAAATGGAGCATCAGGGACTGAGTTCTTCGCTTATAAGAGGAATAGTTGCCTCTTTTGAAAAGATCAGTGAGTTCAAAACAAAAAATTAAACCACGGTTTAAAAAACAATAGATGGAATTATTTGATGTATATCCTCTTTACGATGTAACACCCGTATCAGCCAAGGGTATTATGGTAAAAGACGAGAAGGGACAGGAGTATTACGACTTCTATGGCGGGCACGCGGTAATCTCTATAGGCCATGCTCATCCACATTATTTGAAATGCATAAAAGAGCAGCTAGACCGTATCGGTTTCTATAGTAATTCTGTTCAAAACCCTTTGCAAAGAGAACTTGCTTCAAGACTAGGAAAGATCTCCGGTTGCACAGATTATAATCTGTTTTTATGTAATTCAGGGGCCGAGGCTAACGAGAATGCCTTAAAATTGGCTTCTTTTCATACTGGGAAATCCAGGGTAATAGCTTTCAAGAACAGTTTTCACGGTAGAACCTCAGCCGCTGTGGCTGCCACAGATAACGCAAAAATATGTGCTCCTATCAACCAACAACAAGAGGTTAGCTTCCTACCATTTAACGACATCGAAGCTTTTCAAAACGAATTAAAAAAGGATGATGTATGTGCCGTTATCATCGAATCAATACAGGGCGTTGGAGGATTAGATGAACCAAACACGGCCTTTTACCAATGCATTGCAGAGGCGTGCCAAAACCATGGGGTATTATTAATAGCAGACGAGGTGCAATCTGGCTTTGGCAGATCTGGAAAATTCTTTGCCTTTCAACATCATGATATTAAGCCAGATATCATCAGTATTGCCAAGGGAATGGGTAACGGATTTCCCGTGGGCGGTATATTAATCCAGGGAAACATCAAAGCCACCCATGGCATGCTGGGGACTACCTTTGGTGGAAATCATTTAGCTTGTGCCGCTACCTTAGCTGTTCTGGATGTCCTGGAGAAGGAAAATCTTATTGAAAACGCTAAGGAAATTGGCGAGTATTTCGAAGAAAAAGCCGAGGAGGTACCGCAAATAAAAGGGGTCAAGGGTAGAGGTTTAATGATGGGGTTGGAGTTTGATTTTGAAGTGGCCGACTTGAGAAAAAAACTCATCTTTAATCAGCGCGTTTTTACCGGTGGAGCAAAAGACAAGTACGTATTGCGAATACTGCCTGCTCTCAACATTTCTAAAGCACATATCGACCTGTTTTTTGAGGCATTAAAAAAAGAATTAGGATGAAACACTATCTTTCTGTTAATGATATAGATTCGCTCCCCGACTGGATCTCTGAAGCCAGAGCGTTGAAAAATGATCCCTTAAAATATAGGGACATAGGCAAAGGAAAAACCTTGGTTTTACTTTTTTTCAACAACAGCCTTAGAACCCGATTAAGCAGCCAGAAAGCAGCTCAAAACCTGGGGATGGATGTTATGGTCATGAATTTTGGAAGTGAAGGTTGGAATTTGGAGTATCAGGATGGTACGATCATGGATCAGGGCTCAGCAGAACATATCAGAGAGGCTGCAAGGGTAGTTTCACAATATGCTGATATCATCGGAATACGTGCCTTTGCCAAGTTAAATGATCGGGAAAAGGATGAAGCTGAATTGGTGCTAAACGGGTTCAGGCAATTTGCCCTGATACCCATAGTAAACCTTGAAAGCTCCTTGAGTCATCCTCTTCAGGCTCTTGCCGATGCCATCACCATAGCTGAGCATAGTTCTAAGGCTAAACCCAAGGTGGTGCTTTCCTGGGCTCCCCATCCCAAGGCGCTTCCACATGCTGTGCCCAACTCCTTTGTCAAGATGATGGCATTTCAACAGGCTGAGTTTATCATTACCCATCCCGAAGGATATGAACTCAACCCTGAATATACCGGGAATGTAAAAATTGAGTACGATCAGGAAAGAGCCTTACAAGATGCTGATTTTGTATATGTTAAAAACTGGAGCAGTTATACGAATTACGGAAAAGTACTTGTGCATGATAAAGACTGGATGTTGACCCCGGAAAAGATGGGCAATGCTAAATTTATGCATTGCCTGCCTGTAAGAAGAAATGTTGTAGTCTCAGACGCCGTTTTAGATGGCCCGGATTCTCTTGTCATTGAACAATCTAACAACAGGACTTTTGCAGCACAACTGGTGCTTAAAAAATTACTTACACCATGAAAGAGCAGTCAAGGCAAAAAGAACTGTCTATAATAAAGATTGGGGGCAACGTTATAGAAAACGAAGAAAAACTCAAGGAATTCCTGGAGCTCTTTGCGCAACGTTCCGGCCCTAAAATATTGGTTCATGGAGGCGGAAAAAGCGCCACGGAACTAGGCGAAAAGCTAGGTATTCCAATGCCTATGATTGGAGGAAGACGTATTACCGACAGCAAGAGCCTTGAACTTGTAATTATGGTGTATGCGGGAAAAATAAACAAACGTATTGTGGCTTCTCTACAGGCTAGAAAGTGCAATGCCATTGGCCTGAGCGGTGCAGACGGTGATGCCATCTTTGCGCATAAAAGGCCGGTAACAGCCATAGACTATGGATTTGCAGGAGATGTGGATGGGGTGAATACTGCAACCATTTCGGCTTTACTTGAAGCACAACTTGTTCCCGTATTTTGTGCTCTAACACATGATAGAGGAGGACAACTTCTGAATACAAATGCAGATACCATAGCGGCCGAGATTGCCGTGGGTATGAGTAAGGAATACAAAACTACCTTATACTACTGCTTTGAGAAAAAAGGGGTGTTGGAAGACATCGAAGATGAAGATTCCGTGATTTTACAGATCAATTCTAGGTCATATCAAGAACTATTAGACAAAAAAATCATTGCAGATGGCATGTTGCCCAAGTTAAAAAACTGTTTTGATGCATTGCAAAGGGATGTACACAAGGTTTGTATAGGAGACATGAATATGTTGCAGCCAAAGGCCTCCCATTTTACAACAATTTCGCTATGAATAAGGACATCGACATATTAAAACAAAAGGCTATTGCGCTCTTAAAAGAGCTCATTTCAATACGCTCTTTTTCCTCAGAAGAGGAAGGTACTGCGGCGGCCATAGAAAATTGGTTTGGGGAGTATAAAATTCCTTTTCAAAGAAGTAAGAATAACGTTTATGCCTTCAATAAATACTATGATGAAGCTAAACCTACCTTATTGCTCAACTCTCATCACGATACGGTTAAACCAAATTCTGCTTATACCAAGGATCCCTTTAATCCGCATATTGAGGATGGGAAGTTGTTTGGGTTGGGAAGTAATGATGCCGGGGGAGCTTTGGTCTCTCTCATCGCTACTTTTACCTATTTCTACGAGCAAGAAGATCTAAATCATAATATCATATTGGTAGCTTCTGCCGAGGAAGAGACCTCCGGCCCAAACGGCCTGAATAGCATGTTGGCTATACTGCCCAGAATTGATGTGGCCATTGTGGGAGAACCTACTTTAATGGATCTGGCCATTGCAGAGAAGGGTCTGGTCATATTCGATGGAGAAGTAGCAGGTACACCCTCGCATGCTGCTCATCCCAATGATAATAATGCCATCTATAACACTATTGAAGTTTTAGAATGGTTTAAAAATTTCAACTTTGAAAAACAATCTGAGGTATTAGGGCCCGTGAAATTAACGGTCACCCAAATAAATGCGGGAAGCCAACACAATGTTGTTCCTGCCAAGGTAGATTTGGTGATAGACGTTAGGGTGAACGACCGTTATAGCAATAAAGAAATCGCAGATATCCTTACGAAGGAGGCTCCATGCAAACTAGAGGCCCGTTCACTACGGTTAAATTCGTCTGCGATAGATAAGGCGCATCCGCTGGTGGTATCTGGTATGGACTTAGGCCGAAAAACCTATGGTTCTCCCACATTATCAGATCAGGCCGCACTGAGTTGCCAATCATTAAAATTAGGGCCGGGAGATAGTACCCGATCCCATTCTGCAGATGAGTTCATTTATGTCAATGAAATTGAAGAAGGTATAAGTATATATATTAAACTCCTGCAGGGGTTTTTAAAATAGCACTGAATCGAGTGTAAGTTCAAACATCCATTACAAGATCAAATCATTTTAAATATGAAACTCTGGGACAAAGGTTTTAGCACGGATAAAAAGATAGATCAATTTACGGTTGGAAATGACAGGGAATTAGATCTCATCCTGGCCAAGTACGATGTAATAGCCTCCATAGCACATGCAAAAATGCTGGGCAAAATAAAGCTGCTGAGTGCGGAAGAAGTTGATGATCTGGTGATTGCTCTAGAAGGTATTTCAAAAGAAATTGAGGCTGGGAACTTTGTTATTGGTGAGGCTTTTGAGGACATGCATTCTCAAATAGAGTTTTTACTGACCGAGAAACTGGGAGATACCGGTAAAAAAATCCATACTGCCCGCTCCAGAAACGACCAGGTTTTGGTCGCTATGCAATTATATCTTAAGGAAGAGATCCTAGAAATAAAAAAGCAGGTAAAACAACTATTTGATCTCCTAATGCAGCTGGCAGAAGAGCATAGAGATGTGCTGCTACCAGGGTATACACATCTTCAAATTGCCATGCCATCTTCTTTTGGCCTGTGGTTTTCGGCCTATGCGGAAAGTCTGATTGATGATATATATCTTCTTAATGCTGCCTTCAAAACTGCCGATCAAAACCCTTTAGGCAGTGCTGCGGGTTATGGCAGTTCCTTCCCTATAGACCGCAGTTTTACTACTAGTGAATTGGGCTTCCAGACCTTAAAATACAACGTAGTTGCAGCCCAAATGGGTAGAGGTAAAGTTGAGAAAAACACTGCCTTTGGAATGGCCAGTCTGGCTACTACCCTCTCTAAAATGGGTATGGATATCTGCTTGTATATGAGTCAGAATTTTGACTTTATAAGTTTTCCGGATGAACTTACAACAGGAAGCAGTATCATGCCTCACAAAAAAAATCCGGATGTCTTTGAATTGATCAGAGGGAAATGCAATGGAATACAAGCCATTCCTAATCAGCTAAGCTTGATGACTACAAATCTCCCCAGTGGATATCACAGGGATCTACAATTGGTAAAAGAGGTGATGTTACCAGGCATTCAGGACATAAAGGCCTGTTTAGAGATGATGCATTTTAGTTTAAAAGAGATTGAGGTAAACACCGAGATTTTGCAGGACCCTAAATACGATTACCTCTTTAGTGTAGATACTTTAAATGAACTGGTGCAAAACGGCATGCCCTTTAGAGACGCCTATAAAAAAATGGGGCAGGAGATTGCTGCTGGAACCTTTAAACCAAAAAAGGAAATAGCACACACTCATGAAGGAAGTCTGGGAAATTTATGCTTAGAAGAAATCCATGAAAAGATGGTCCTAGCGCTTTCCTGATAAAATACTGCGGCCCAAAGCCATGGCGATATTAATAATATACAGACACTGAGCGACTAAGAACAATACTATCGCATATAGGACAACCTGATTTGCATCAACATCATACATGGTAATTGGCACATTTAATCCTCTGTAATCGCTGTCGACCACGGTAAATAGATCCGGAATCAAAAGACCTGTAAGGGCTAGAACGCTAAGCAATAAATGTAGTATACCAAGCCAAAAAATAGGGGTAATCTTACGTTGTTTCAACACCATATAACCCACCGCACAACCTGCAAACCACAAACTCAAAAACTGATATAGAGGACTCGTGGCTATTACATAATATGTTTTGTGAATATTTAAGGCAACAGGATCAAAAAAAACAACGAACGACAAGAAAAAGGCAAGGAGAAAAAAGCCAGAGAAGAGCCATAAAGGTAAATGGGGATTTTTTGCCATCGCCTTCATAAGCGCTTTCATTGTATCATTCCCAAATTAATGACTTCCTGCTGGGTTAAATGGCGCCAATGTCCGCGGGGAAGGTCCTTTTTTGTAAGTCCTGCGAAGATTACCCGATCTAACTTGATCACATCGTAATTCAAATGTTCAAAAATCCTCCGAACTATTCTATTTCTTCCACTGTGAATCTCAATGCCCACCTCACGTTTCGGGGCGTTGGCTATATAGCTGACTTCGTCTACCTCAACCGGACCATCTTCTAAGGTGAGGCCATTTCTTATCTTATTCAAATCGGCCTGACTAAGGCTTTTATTCAATTCCACATGGTAAATTTTCCGAACTCCATGTTTGGGATGTGTAAGCTTTTTGGCCAGATCCCCATCGTTGGTAAACATCAAAAGTCCGGTAGTGTTCCTGTCTAATCGGCCCACGGGAAGGAGTCGGGCTTTAGAAGCGTTGGAAACAAGCTCCATTACAGTGCGCCTACCTTTTTCATCACTGGTGGTAGTAATAAAGTTTTTGGGTTTATTGAGCAGTATATATTCCTTTTTTTCCGGATTCAATATCCGTCCATCAAATCTTACCACATCTCCCCGCTTTACCTTAAAGCCCATCTCTGTGATAACTTTGCCATTTACAGAAACATTTCCGGCAGAAATGTATACATCAGCGTCCCTTCTGGAGCATACTCCGGCATTTGCAATGTATTTATTAAGCCGAATCAAACCTGCATCGGAAGCTGCTTTTGAACCCTTATTTTTTCTAAAAGGAGCCTTATCCTTCTTGAAGCCTTTATTTCTGAATTCTGTAGACCTCTTCCCTGTTCTTTTCCCCCCTCTATTAGCGTCAGATCTGCTCATTGTCAAAATTTCTGCAAAGATACATAACCTGCATGCATTTCGTCAGAATAGTTTTTTCAGATCTTCTATTACCTCCTCTTCTTCGTCTAGTTGTTCTATCCGAATAGGAGTTTTATTTTCTTTTCTTCTAAATATTATAGGAAATGGTGCGGCGCAGGCCAGACAAATAATGAGTATCAGAGCCATTTGTCTCAGCACCCTTTTGAGTTTTACCATTGGGTACATCCTTTTAGAATCTGTTTGCAGATTCTGGTTATTAAATTACTTGATAGAATGTTGGTCAAATAAGACCACGGGGTTAATTACCCCCTCCGGGAATGGTAAAAATCATCGGTCTGGCAAAGGCGAATGCCATTTATGAATTTGGTTTCTAAAGCAATATCCCTAAAAAGGTTGAGGTCGTTTTGAGATTTAAAAGTAGTTAGTTCCTTGTTTTTAAAAGCTAACAGCATCTCACCAAAATGTTTGGTTGTGGTTTCCCAAAAAAGACTGAGTTCCACCTTATTTATGTAAGCTCTGAAATTGCAGTTTTGGCTTAGGTGAACCGGGAATTGTAACTGCACCCATTCCTGATTGGCAGGTTGACCATGTGCCTCTGTCGGCCCGACTCCAAGAAAGGAAACAAGGGCAAGGACCCAAGTAATCCTGAGCATCAACCCCCTAAGACTTCTAACGCCTCGCATGTTGTAAAAATACTAGATTTTATTCGTCTTTTAATGCTATTGTAGACTGCCGTGTCCGATCTACCACCAGTCGTGTGACATCAGGACGGGAGTAGTGTCCGACCGGGTCAAAATTCTGTCTTTCTTCTAAAACCCGATTAAAGTCGAGTTCACAGTATATCGGCCCTTCGGTTTCCAATACAGGCGGAATTATCCACTCTCCATCTGGCCCCGCTATACAAGAGCCTCCATTAGCCAAAACATCTGGGGCTTTTGCCAGAATTTGCTCAAGGTGTGGAGTGTCCTGGGGGAAGTCTGCACGCCTCATTAAGGACGATACAGAAATAGTGTAGCTTCTAGATTCTCGGGCTATAAATCTTGTAATATCTTTGGTATTGTTTTCATTCCCAGGCCAAACGGCAATATGTAAATTTTCGCCCTGGCCATAGAGTGCAGCTCTTGGAAGTGGCATCCAATTCTCCCAACAATTGAGTCCACCGAGGGTAAATTGTTTTAAGGGATGTACCTGAAGACCATTGCCATCCCCGGGAGCCCAGGTTAGCCTTTCGTCATAGGTAGGTTGTAATTTTCGGTGGACCGATCCAATCTTTCCTTTTTCGTTTATGTATACCAACGAGCAGTATAAACTATGTCCACCTCTGTCTTTTGCACGCTCCATGGCACCTAGATATATTGCCATTTTGTTTTCTCTTGCCAAAAGGCAAATGCCTTCCAGATCTCCTTTCTCCATCTGCACCGCATTGCGCAGATAATGGGCATGGATCTCTTTATTTACTTTTAGATCCCAGGCTGCTCCTTCTGTATACGCGAGCCAAAAAGGATATCCTGGTAATAAAGCCTCCCCAAAAACAGTAAGTTCCGTGCCTTCCCGGGCCGTTTCAGCCAAAGTAGCTTCTACCTTTTCAATGGTCTCCTTTTTATTCAACCAAACAGGAGCTATTTGGGCTAGTGCCACTTTTAAATTATGTTGCATTATAAAATTCTATTTAATACCAGGTCAATATCTATCAACAAAATACTGAAAACACCAACAATGATAATGAATTTAAGAATGTTATGGAGCCAGACATAGTCTCTCTTTGATTTAGATTTCCACAACAAGATCAGAAAGAGTAAAAGTAGGACAATGCTTCCAATAAAGTAGATGTACATATATCCCACATCAAAATTATTCACCAGTAATATCCCCGCCAACAGGTTGATCAGTATCAATACCGTAGTACATTGCTTAGAGAACCTCACCCCGTAAAGTATAGGAACCGTCTTATAATTCTGGGCCATATCTCCAGCCATATTCTCCATATCCTTGATCAGTTCCCTGGCCAGGATTAAAAGAAAAAGAAAAATGGCATGCACAAAAATGACCGTTTCAAAATTCTTGTAGTACACGAACACCGCAAAGAAGGGCGCAATAGCCAGTACTGCCGAGACGATATTGCCTATAAACGGAATTCTCTTAAGCTTATGCGAATAAAGCCAGATTCCAAAGATATAGGCCGAAAAAAACAATACCGCTCTGAAGGACACATAGCTGGCCAGAAGAACTGATAAAAAATTGAGAACAAAATAGGCACTTAATTTTGTGCGCTGACTTACCAACCTATCTAACATGCTCTTGCGAGGTTTGTTAATCAGGTCCTTTTCTGAATCGTAAAAGCTGTTGATAATATATCCTGCGGCAATTACCAGGGCCGAAGCCAACACTAAAATAAAGAGGTTGAGATCAAAAACTACCTTCCTCAACGGTAAGTTTGGTGCCAATATGTAAATAGAAGCCAGGTATTGGGCCAGGGCAATCATTAAAATATTATAGCCCCTAACTATGGAAAACAAACTCAAAAATTTAAGAAGCAGGAGTTTGTTTTTTCTGCTTAACATGTGAATTTTGTTAGAAGTTGTAGACCACTTCCAAATTATAGTCTTTCAATGCCTTTTTTGCCCTTTCCATGTCTGGAGCAAAGCCTAAAATATAACCTCCTCCGCCAGAACCACAAAGCTTTAGATAATAATCATTGCTTTCTATTCCTTGCTTCCAAAGTTGGTGGAATTCCTTCGGGATCATGGGTTTAAAATGGTCCAGGACTACATGAGAAAGTTGTTTTAAGTTCCCAAAGAGGGACTTTACATTGCCATTAATGAAATCTTCTACGCAGGCATCGGTATGCTTTATGAACTGATCCTTGAGAACTTTTCTAAAGCCTTCCTGTTTCATCTTGTCCATAAAAATTTGAACCATGGGTGCTGTTTCTCCTGTTGTACCACTATCTAGCAGGAACACTCCCCCTTTTCCCTGCTGATGTTGTGTCGGCAGACTTGTAGATTCAATATTGTTTTGAGAGTTGATAAGGATGGGCAGGCTCAAATAACTGTTAAGCGGATCCAGACCTGAAGATTTACCGTGAAAGAATGATTCCATTCTCCCAAATATGGTTTTGAGTTTTAGCAGCTTATCTCGGGTAAGATTCTCTAAAACCGTGATCTTATTTTTGGCATATTTATCATAGATGGCTGCAACCAACGCACCACTACTTCCAATGCCATAACCTTGAGGGATTGAACTATCAAAATACATCCCGGCTTTGACATCTCGCTTTAAACTTTCCATATCAAAAGACACCAAATTCGGGTCTTCACGTTCTACCTCCTCCAGGTATTCAACAAACTTCTGCAGACTTTCATTGGACTCCTTCGCTTCATCAGCAAGATGGTCGTCCGTTTTTAGTCCGCCTTTAAAAAAATTATAGGGAATAGAAAGGCCTTTGGAGTCCTTGATGATACCATATTCTCCAAAGAGTAGGATTTTTGAATAAAACAGTGGTCCTTTCATAGTTTTATTTCGATAAACTTAATACAAATTTAGTACAATTTCTAGCCATAACAAGAAGAAAGGGTAGAATGCCATTAAATTCTGCCTAACTACGCTCTTTCATTTTCATATACGAGTTAAAGAGACAAAAAGTTCAATTTCAGCATATTAGTGCTCTGTCTTATTAATCCTTACTGCCCCATTCCCCAACTGATCGCAAATATGTTTGCCGTTCTCGCAATATGCGAGTAAGGTCTCCTTGATAAATTGATATACCTCTTCCTTTTCCCTGCTGGGATAAAGGACATGAACATTAGCACCAGCATCCAAAGTAAAGCATAAGTGCAAGCCAGATTTTTCTCTAAATGCCCAGAGGGCTTCAATGATCTCCAAGGTATTGGGTTTCATCAACATAAAGTAGGGTAAACTTGTCATCATCATGGCATGAAGACTAAGGGCTTCACTTTCAACGATTTCAATAAAACCCTTCAAATCTCCTTCTTCAAATACCTCTTTTAGCTTATTGAGGTTCTCCTTAGCCTGATTGAATCTTTGCGAGGCGTAAAGGTGATCCTTCATAAGACCATGACCAACGGTACTGCTCACCTTTTTTTGACCCTGATGTACTAAAAGAATAGTATCTTGATAATCTTCAAAAACGGGGTGAACCTTATAAGGGTATGAAATACCAAAAAGATCTGTACTCCCGCTTATATTTTCATGAGAACCCCATTGAACGAGATTTCCTTTAATACTCCTACAGGCGCTGCCAGAGCCTAATCTGGCCAAAAAAGAAGCTTTTTTGTAAAAGTGATCTTCCTCAATTCCCGGGTTTAATTTAGACTCTATATCCATAAGGCAGGAGGCCAGGGCTGCCATCCCACTGGCCGAAGAAGCAATACCACTGCTGTGAGGAAAGGTATTGGCCGTTCGTATTTCAAAGTGATATGCTTTTAAAAATGGGCAATAGCCTACTATACGTTCAAAAAAAGTGTGGATTTTAGCAATAAAATCCGGTTTGGGCTCTCCTTCGAAAAAGAAATCAAAAGAGAAGTCTTCTTTTTTGTTTTCTAGTTTACTGAATTTTACCGTCGTGGTGGTAGCACAATTATTTAGTGTAAAACTAATGGATGGATTTGCTGGAATTTGCTCCGGTTTCTTTCCCCAGTATTTAACAAGTGCAATATTGCTAGGGGCTTTCCAACTAACCTCACCTTCCACAACATCTACGGTCCCGGCTTTGGCTACAAAGTCATTGTCGGTCATAAAATTCATTTTGACAAAGATAGGTCTTACAGATTTTTCATGATCTTTTTGTTCAACAATAATACCGAGAAGCGCAAATTCTTGTCTGTAAAAGCACAAAAAGCTTGGGCAAAACTGCCTTCATTATGAAGTAAAGAATTTTTCAATTACATTTATTCCCAGCCGTAACTGCTTTCCATGAACCACTAATAAAGAATCGAATGAGTGAATTTATACTAGCCCTGGATCAGGGTACCACAAGTTGTAGAGCAATAATTTTTGATAAAAAAGGCAGTATAGTTTCAACTGCGCAAAAAGAGTTTACTCAGCATTTTCCAAAACCCGGATGGGTAGAACACGATGCTCTTGAAATATGGTCTACTCAGGCCGGTATGGCGGCGGAGGCGGTTACCAAAAAAGGGATTGATGGATCCAATATAGCGGCAATTGGCATTACCAATCAGCGCGAAACTGTGGTGGTCTGGGATAAAAACACCGGGGATCCGGTGTATAATGCCATTGTTTGGCAAGACAAACGCACGGCCGAATACTGTGATACTTTGAAAGCAGAGGGAAAGGCCCAACTTATCCGGGAAAAGACAGGATTGGTTATTGACGCCTACTTTTCCGGAACTAAAGTAAAGTGGATTCTCGATAATGTGGAAGGGGCGCGGGAACGTGCAGAAAAGGGAGATCTACTTATGGGTACCATTGACACCTGGCTTATTTGGAATATGACCAAAGGAGAGCTGCATATTACCGATGTGACCAATGCCTGTAGAACCTTATTTTTTAATATCAATACACTCTCTTGGGACGACGAACTTCTTGAGCTGTTTGATATCCCTAAGAGCATTCTACCCGAAGTGCGGCAATCCAGTGAGATCTACGGCCATACAAGCCCTAACTTCTTCGCAGCGGAGATTCCAATTGCCGGCATTGCCGGAGATCAGCAGGCGGCCTTATTTGGTCAAATGTGTACCAAAGAGGGAATGGTTAAAAATACCTATGGCACAGGTTGCTTTATGCTCATGAACATTGGAGACAAACCCATAGTATCCCAAAACAATTTGCTAACCTCAGTAGCCTGGCAAATAAACGGAAAGGCAACTTATATGCTTGAAGGAAGTATTTTTATTGCCGGGGCTGTAGTTCAATGGTTAAGAGATAGTCTAAAAATAATTAAGTCGTCTTCCGAAGTGGAAACGCTGGCTTCCTCAGTGGCCAGTTCAGAAGGAGTTTATTTCGTGCCAGCCTTTGCGGGTCTTGGGGCACCGCATTGGAATCAGCATGCTCAAGGGACTATTTTTGGCCTGACCAGAGGAAGTACAGATGCACATATAGCAAGGGCGGCACTTGAATCTATCGCTTACCAAACCATGGACATCCTAAAAGCTATGGAAGCGGATTCAGGAATTTCGATTCAGGAACTCCGGGTTGATGGAGGTGCCACCGTAAACAATATGCTTATGCAATTTCAGTCGGACGTGCTAAACACAGAAACAGTGCGACCTAAAATTGTAGAGACCACGGTTATGGGAGCCGCCTTTCTTGCAGGTTTGGCAGTTGGGTATTGGGGAAGTCTAGAAGAGATTCAGGAAATATGGCAAACCGATGTGCGATTTGAACCTACTGCGGAGAGAGAGGAAATTGACCAAGGCATAAAAGGATGGTACAGAGCTATTGAAGCTCTGGAGTACTGGACGGGAAAAAGTGGGCAGTAATCAGTAATCAGTAATCAGTAATCAGTAATTTAATAATACTAACAACAAAATAACCAACCAATGACACCATTTATCGCCGAAATAATAGGCACTGCCATACTCCTAACCCTGGGGTGTGGGGTAGTAGCCAATGTAATTCTTAACAATACCAAGGGAAATAGTAGTGGCTGGATAGTGATAACCACCGGTTGGGCGCTTGCGGTTTATGTAGCGGTTGTAGTCGCAGCTCCTTACAGTGGTGCTCATATCAATCCTGCCGTGACTATTGGGTTGGCCGTAGAAGGCTCATTTTCATGGGACGCAGTTCCGGGCTATCTGCTAGCACAACTAATTGGTGCAATGATAGGGGCCCTGGTAGTATGGTTGGTATATAAGGACCATTTTGACGTCACTAAGGATTCGGACACTCAAAGAGCTGTGTTTTGCACAGCTCCGGCAATTAGAAACACCTTTACCAATATGCTGAGTGAAATAGTGGGAACCTTTGTATTGTTATTTGCTGTGCTCTATTTTACGGATGCTACGATATCGGACTCTAAAGCTATTATAGGTTTAGGATCTTTGGGCGCACTCCCTGTGGCCTTTACGGTATGGGCCATTGGTCTTTCTTTGGGTGGAACTACGGGCTATGCAATTAACCCGGCAAGGGATCTTGGCCCGAGAATAATGCATGCCATTTTACCCATAAAAAACAAGGGAGGTAACGATTGGGGATATAGCTGGATTCCTATTATCGGCCCCATAATAGGTGGTGTTCTGGCAGCCTTAGCGGCAATGGCACTATCTTAAGCAGTGGTATTCGCAATGGCCCGGGCCGCTACATAGGCTCCGGTCCATGCATTCTGAAAATTAAATCCTCCGGTTATGGCATCCACATTAAGTATTTCTCCGGCAAAGTAGAGGTTGGGGTGAATTTTGCTTTCAAACTTTTTAAAGTTGACCTCTTTTAAATCTACCCCTCCTGCCGTCACAAATTCCTCTTTAAAGGTGCTTTTTCCCTCCACCAGAAACTCCGAATCTGTGAGCTGTTTTGCCAATGCTTCAAGAGATTTTTTTGAGGTCGAAGCCCATTTTGTTTCTCTGGTGATCCCAGATGCCAAAACCAAATTGATCCAAAGTCGCCTGGGCAGGTCCACAGCCTGTGTCCGAAGCACAGTTTTTTTTGCCTCTACCTCTTTAATTTGCATTAAATGTGACAACACTCCTTCGGGATGATACTCTGGCAGCCAATTTATTTTTATACGGAATTTGTAGTGGTATCTATGAAGTTCTCTGGCGCCCCAAGCGGATAGCTTTAGAATTGCCGGACCGCTTACCCCCCAGTGGGTGATTAATAAAGGGCCTTCTGAGGAAAGGGAGCCGGTATTAGGTACCCTACTTTTAAGATCTATAGAAATCTCCTTGCCAACAGTTTTTTTTGGAATGACCTCTACCCTTACATGAGTGCTTAAACCTGGAATACCTTTAATTCTTGGATCCTTTATGTTGAAGGTAAACAAGGAGGGTACAGGATCAATTATCTTGTGTCCAAGGCCTTCTAACTTATCCCAGATTTTCTGGTTGCTCCCGGTGGTCAAAAGCACCTTTTTGGCCGTATAGTCCTTTTTATTAGTGATTATCTTCCATCCTCCGTTTTCGTAATCTCTCTCATCAAGAGCAAGCAGCTTGATTACCGGAGTGTTTCTTAATAGCGTTATGTTTAGTCTTTTGGTCTCCGCCAAAAAACAATCTATTATGGAATCCGAGGAATCTGAAATAGGGAAAATTCGGCCATCAGCTTCCGTCTTCAAGGGAACATTTCTATTTTCGAAAAAAGCCACGGTATCACCCGTACAATGGGTATGGAATGGCCCTAAAAGTTCTTTTGCTCCCCTGGGATAATTCTCAATTAATTCCTGAGGATCGTACACAGCATGGGTGACGTTGCATCTTCCTCCTCCAGAAACCTTGACTTTAGAAAGCACTTGTTTTCCCCTTTCTAAAATAGCCACCCTAAGATTTTTATTAGCCTCCCCAATCTGAATGGCTCCGTAAAAGCCGGCAGCCCCTCCTCCAACCACAATTACGTCAAAGTCGTACATCAGTGAAGCCTCTCCGGAAAATTTGTAAATATTCCGTCAACACCCAAAGACTTCATCTTCTGGATATCAGCCGGTTCATTAACCGTCCAAGTATATATCTTAAGTCCCTCATCATGAATTTTGGTGACATTGTCGGCATTCAATTGTTTGAAATTTGGATTTATGGCCACTGCGCCGAGTTCTCTAGCAAAGTATATGGCCTCCATTGGGTCGGCCTCCGTCAGAACAGCGATGGCAATGTCCGGGTTAATGCGCCTCATCTCCCTAAGCTCATCCCAATTAAAACTTGAGATCAAAAAATTTTCGGGTGCCCATCCCTTTTGCTTAATGTAATAATCGATAATGAAGTTAATTCTGTCTGCAGTATTTGCTCCTTTAAGCTCAATATTGATTGGCACTCTGTTATCAATAAGTTTTAGCACGTCTTGGACCATAGGAATCTGATGATTCCCGTCTAACCTAAGTTGTTTTAGGTCAAAAATATTGTACTCTTCAATGTTCCCCGCCCCATTGGTTAAATCATCAACTCTTTCATCATGAAAAACAACAATTTCTCCGCTCTCAATCTTAAAAACATCAATCTCAATCATATCCACCCCAAGATCCAATGCCTTCTGGACAGAAGCCAGAGTATTTTCTGTCTCATGCCCCATAGCTCCCCGATGTCCGATAACTAATGTTTTATTTGATTTTCCCATCTGGCCGCAGCTTAATACAATGAATATCAGACAAATTGTTGTAATTCTTTTCATTCTTGCAAAATTTTACCCCGTGGATTACACGTTCTTTTAGGCACTTATTTTATTAATCTTCTTTTTGGAGCACAAAAATAAAGGACTCCAGTGGGTCTAAGCTCATATTTATCTTAGCTATCCCATCTTCTACTTTCAGCGAATTTGTAACTGTCCCATACAAGGCATCTTGCATGCTGTAATCTCCATCTTGAATTTTCCATTTCCTAATAAGCTCCTTGGGAAGTTTTAATTCAAAAGTATAGGCATGGTTAGCGTCAAAGTTAGCGACTACTATTAGTTTTTCGTTCTCGCTCCATCTGGCAAAAGAAAGAACCCGATGATTATAATCTGAGGTATGTGCCCTGTTGTACATATGAATATCCTCATAAGCTCCCATTAAGGCTTCACTCTCTAAAGTAAAATTCAGAAGCCGTTTATAAAAGTCGCGCAAATCTCGTTCTTTCTGAGATAATTGTCCTCCATCAAATTTTTTATCGTTCATCCAACGCTGATGGTTTGGAACTCCTATATAATCAAATATGGAAGTTCTAGTAGGCGTTCCAAAACCGGCATTTTCCTTACCTGCTTCCCCTACTTCCTGTCCAAAATAGATCATAGTTGGGGAAGTACTGATAGTAGCTGAAACCACCATCGCCGGCTTGCCCTTCTCGGCATTTCCTGCAAAATCTGGACTGGCAATCCGCTGTTCATCATGATTCTCAAGGAAATGTAACATATGATGCTCAATATCCATCAGGCCACCCTGAACTTTAGGAATATGGTCTGTCCAGCCATGTCCTTGCATTACATGTTTAAGGCTGTCATAGAGTTCTACCTTGTCATAGAGGTAGTCCATTTTTCCTTTTTTAATATAATCCCTGTATAAAGCGGGTTGGTAAACCTCTGCAAGCAATAGTGCATCTGGGTTCTTCATTTTTATATGAGAATTCAAATAGCTCCAGAATTCCACTGGCACCATTTCTGCCATATCAAATCTAAAACCATCAACTCCTATAGCCAACCAATAATGCGCAATATCTTTGAACTTTATCCAGGAATCAGGCACAGTTTTATGCTCCCAAAACTTAAAATGTGCTGCAAAGTTCTTTTTTTCGTAACCAGCGGGTAAGATTTCAAAATCGTAGGAACCATCTGGCCGAACACCATAATTAATTTTTACTGTTTCGTACCAATCATCCGCATTAGGCTTCGCCAGTCTCGATCCATTCCCAGTCCATTTTGCAGGATATTCGTCAAACTCACCATCTACAAGTTCGTGATCCTCGCCTCCAAGAGGCTGGTATCCTTTTTTCCATTCAGGTACCCGAAACGATGTATTAGGGATATAATAAAAATTGTTATCTCTTTTGTATTCGGAAGTGGGGTCATCATTAGCCCCAAAAGGCTTCAACCCTTGTGGAGTAGATTTGCCTTCATAATTTCTGGCCACATGGTTTGGAACAATATCAATGAGTAGTTTGAGGCCGGCCTCATGAGTTCTTTCTACCAGCGCCTTGAATTCTTCGAGCCTTTTTTCAGGATTCTCAGCAAGGTCCGGGTTTACATTGTAATAATCCTTAACAGCATAAGGGGACCCGGCTCTTCCTTTGATCACATCAGGATCATCCTTACTAATTCCGTAGGCTGAATAATCTGTAGCCAAAGCATGATGTGGCACCCCGGTATACCAAATATGGGTAACACCCAGGTCTCGTATTTCGGTCAAGGCCTCTTGAGTAAAGTCTGTAAACTTCCCTACCCCGTTTTCTTCTGCTGTTCCCCAGGGCTTATTGGTTGTATTGGTATTTCCGAAAAGGCGGGTAAATACCTGATAGATCACGATTTTCCCCTTGCGGGTAGAAATGTTTGTTGCTTGCTCCACTTCTTTGTCTGATTTACATCCCAAAACCAACAGTATAAGACCTATTGCGAGTTGGTAGAGATACTTTTTCATTTTAAGTGGACATAGGTTCCTTTGGGTGTATAACAAGGCGTTCACCATTTAGTCTAATAGACATTTCTTCTTGTCCTTCGAGCTCGAAACTTGTATCATCATGTGTGACACTCACCTTAAGGATCCGGTTTCTGAAATTGATCTTAAAAGAATATCCTTTCCATTGGCTCGGGATCCTTGGAGTAAATGACAGTTTATCGTTTAAAACCCGCATTCCTCCAAATCCCTCTACGATACTCATCCAGGTGCCGGCCATTGAGGTAATATGTATTCCTTCCTCTACCTCCTTGTTATAGTCGTCCAAATCCCATCTCGAAGTCCTCAAATAGAAGGTATATGCCTGTTCC
>JBFOMC010000151.1:0-11444 GCA_040830565.1 Flavobacteriaceae bacterium | reverse complement strand
TATTGATATAAAAAAGCTTTTCTTCAAAGAACTTGGCCTCCAATGGACCAGGGGAAAATAGGCGGTCTAGGGAAAAAGTTCTTTCCTCAATGAGGTTAAGTGTTTCAAAATCGTATACAAGATACTCCTGATCGGCACTGTTTTCTGCCAGTACCACAGCAATATCGCCCATGGCGTCTATAAATATACTTGGGCTTGAGCTACCAAAGTCCAAGGTGCTCAGGAGTGAATTTGTCTCGGTGTTAATTACGGCCACCTTGCTGAGATCCTGGTTATCTCTGTAGGTCATAAACAACTTTCCGTTGTTATACAGCGGTTGGAAGATGATGTTTACCCCAAAGTCGATATTGATATCTATTTCAGTATCGGTGTTAAGATCTATGATCCGTACCCCATAATTTGTTGAGCCCTGTGGGCTAAAATAACCGAGGAATATCTTGGTTTCCGAATTAGTACCCCAAAGAATGGTTCTTTCTCCGGAAACGGTATAAAAATTGTCTATTCCCTTATTGTCTCCTGTTACCACATTCCTTTGAACGACTGAGAAACTCCCCGAAGAAAAACGATAAAAGGTGAGCAGCTCATTCACCTGTCGGAGTTCAATGTATCCTAAACGGACGTTGTTTTCTTGAGTAAGGTTTATGAGCTCTCCATCAGCCTGGTCTGCTACATAGTCGAATTGGTAGATATTTTGACTATCCTCTCCGATTACAGTAAAATTCGGAGTTTGTGAAGTTTCGCCCTGAGGTGAAAAATCGTCATTACCTGAGCAACTTATAACCAAGAAGCCCAGGAAAGCATACCATAACCGCTTCCGGAAATTCATACAACTTTTTGCTTAAAGATACACCATTTTATCCGTGCATCTATATATTCTATCGATTTATAGGAAGCCCTATCGCTTCTGACCAAAACAGCTAAAGTTTAAGAAAAATGCCAAAATGGTTTTAATAAGTATAGAAAATAATCGCTATATTTATTTATACGTTAAACGCTTTAGCAGAACACCAGCATGCTAAAAAAGGTCCTTCTTAAAAATATTCTTTTCCTTGATATAGAAACCGTTCCGGAGTCACCGAGCTATTCGGAATTGGACGAGATCAAAAAAGAACTGTGGGAACAAAAGTCCAAATACCAAAGAAAGGAAGAATTTACACCCGAAGAATTCTATGAACGTGCCGGGATTTGGGCAGAATTTGGCAAGATCATATGTATCTCAGTAGGGTACTTTACAGACAAGGGTGTCCGGAGTTTTAGGGTTACTTCTTTTCACGGTGATGAACTACAGCTGCTTAAGGAATTCAAAAACCTTTTAGAAGTCCACTTTAATAGTCCCAGGCATCTTTTATGTGCACACAACGGAAAAGAGTTCGATTTTCCATATATCGTCAGAAGAATGATTATTCACGGGCTGGAACTTCCAGGCAAACTTGATCTTTTCGGGAAAAAGCCATGGGAAGTTCCTCATTTAGATACTATGGAGTTATGGAAATTCGGGGATTATAAACATTATACCTCTCTTAAGCTCATGGCCAACGTTTTGGGCATTCCTTCTCCAAAGGTCGATTTAGATGGTAGTATGGTGCGTCAGGTATATTATGAAGATCAGGACCTTGAGCGGATCATAGCTTATTGTGAGTTGGATGTAATAACCATGGCTCAGGTCTTTTTGCGCCTTAGGAATCAGGCGCTATTGGAAAAGGAGGAGATCAAAAGGGTATAAGAGCAGGCTTATCTGTTGTATTTCAACTGTATATATACGGGAAAATGATCGCTGTAACCCCCGAGGTACTTCCTTCCGCCAAAGGTTCTAAAAGGCGTTCCGGCGTATTTGCCTTTATATTCTGTTAAAAAATGTTCGTCATAAATATTTGCATGTGCAAAACTATGGGTGCCCTTTTCATAATTTAAAAAACTGTAGGAGACCATTATTTGGTCAAACAAAGCCCATGTTCTGTTATAGTTGGCACTCCCTCGTTCCGGGCTAAGTAGTTTTTCCATGGGATTGTAAAGCGATTTGGAATTGACTAGCAACTGAATGCTTTCAGATTGAGGGCCATCATTAAAATCGCCCATTACGATATAGTTCGGTTCTGGCTGCTGCGCTTCAATCTTTTCCATGTATTCTTTGATGGTTTCCACAGCTTTGATCCGCTTATAACTCGTTTCTGTATTGCCGTCTCTCCTGGAAGGCCAGTGATTCACAAATACATGCACCTCTTCTCCATGCAATTTGCCATGAACATATAAAATATCTCTGGTAGTATCTCTTTCTCCGTCTAGGTTATACACCAAAAGTGTTATAGGTTCTGAATAAAGGACTTCAAAATGGTCTCTATGGTATAGTAATGCGGTATCTATTCCTCTTTCATCCGGAGAATCATAATGCACATAGCCATAGTCTGTTGACCTTAATGGTTCGGCCGAGATAAGATCATTTACAACCTGTTCATTCTCTATCTCCGCCACCCCCACAAGTACGGGCACTTCGTTGGTACTTTTAACCCCGAGTTCCGATATGGTTTTCGCCAATTTGTAAAGTTTTTTCTTGTAACGTTTTTTAGACCATTTTTTAAAGCCGGTTGGAGTAAAGTCATCATCTAACGTATCAGGATCGTCTATAGTGTCAAATAGATTCTCAAGGTTATAGAAGGCTATGGTATGTAGGTTTTTACCCTTATTTCGTTTAAGAAAAGAAAAAAGCATGGTTTTAATAGTTGGGGTGTTAAAAATACGAAAATCACTTGGTTTCGATTGTTTAGATTTGCATTTTAATTGGATCTATGCTAGAGAAGAAGACCATTGATTACGAAAAGGCAGTTTTGATTGGGATTATTAATCGCAATCAGAATGAAGAGAAGGTTGGAGAATATTTGGACGAACTGGAATTCCTAACATTTACTGCCGGAGGTGAGGTGGAAAAAAGGTTTGTACAACGGGTAGAGGTCCCAAACCCCAGGACCCTCATTGGAAGTGGTAAAATGCAGGAGGTAGAGGAATATGTTACTGAAAATGAAATTGGCTCAGTAATATTCGACGACGAACTTACTCCGGTGCAACAGCGAAATATTGAAAAACAATTGCGCTGCAAAATATTGGACAGAACCGGACTTATTCTCGATATTTTTGCCCAAAGGGCCAAAACAAGTTATGCCAGAACTCAGGTAGAGCTGGCGCAATATGAATACCTGCTGCCAAGACTGACAGGACTATGGACACACCTTGAAAGGCAAAGAGGTGGAATTGGTATGAGGGGACCCGGGGAAACAGAGATAGAAACAGACCGAAGGATCGTTAGGGATAGGATTTCCTTGCTCAAAAAGAAGCTGACCAAAATAGATCGGCAGATGGAAACCCAAAGAGGTAACCGAGGAGCTCTGGTGCGCGTGGCACTAATTGGATATACGAACGTTGGGAAATCTACTTTAATGAATGTTATAAGTAAAAGTGATGTCTTCGCAGAAAATAAGCTCTTTGCCACACTAGATACTACGGTACGGAAGGTTGTTATCGGCAATCTCCCCTTTCTCTTAAGCGACACTGTAGGCTTCATCAGAAAGCTCCCTACGCAGCTGGTAGAAAGCTTTAAGAGCACCCTCGACGAGGTGAGGGAAGCAGATCTACTGCTGCATGTGGTAGATATTTCTCATCCTAATTTTGAAGAGCATATAGCCTCTGTGAATTTAATATTAGACGAAATAAATGCCGGAGATAAGCCTACTTTGATGGTTTTCAATAAAATAGATCAATACCATCCGGAAGTTATAGAGGAGGACGATCTGGTTACTGAGAAGACCAGTCGTCATTTTACCCTAAAAGAATGGAAAAAGACCTGGATGAATAGGACCAGTAATGCTGCCTTGTTTATTTCTGCCCTGAATAAAGAAAACCTCGATGAATTTAGAAGACGAGTCTACACCGAGGTTAGAGATATTCATGTAAGCAGATTTCCGTATAACAACTTCTTATATCCTGAAAATCTAGATCAATTTTAGAAGTGTTTCTGTTTTTTTCATTCCAATTTCCAAACCCAGCTATCTAGATTCCGTTTTGATGTTTTAGAGCTTTGTTCTTGTTTAGGCGAAAAATCGTCTCCGTCAACCAACAACCTTCCTGTATTATTCTCGATAAAAATGTTTTCAGGATCTCCGTGGTCATCTAACATCGCTCCAAAAAACTGAAGATTAAGAATGCCATTTGGAGAGAGGGTCCCGGAAATGCTTACAGCTGTTTGGGCTTCGGAATTTCCGGCTGAAGAAGTCGTCTTTGTATAAACGGTAAATTTTCCGTTCGCTCCCGTGATAAATGATCCTTCACCATCGTCTGTCTGATCTGCCTGAACACCACTCAGGTCAATCGTAAGATTGTCGTTGTCCTGATTGGAAAAGGTGGCCAAATAATCCTGAAATTGACCCCCAATAGCGGTCGAATCTGCCTCTATCGTTGAGACTTCCAAAATAAATGGGCTTATAAGATAGCTGCCTTCCAGGTTAGGAGGGTTATTGCCAAGATTAATCTCAAAACCGATATCCTCCATGGCATCCACAAATTCAACGGTATAATAGTCTTTAACTTCCTCTAATGTACCTTGTAAATTTCCACTGGGTTCTAATGGTTCCTGTAGGTTATCGCTCGGCACCAGAGGATCTATCAAATCTGGGTCTTCTAATCCTCCCTCCTTGGTACAGTTGGTACAAATAACCATAAGAAGAGTAATGGTTAGAGTTCTAAATGCAAATATACTTTTGCGCTTGCCTTTTAAAGTTTTATTATTTGTTCTCATCTTCTAGCTTTTAGATTTATCCTTAAGCTTTTTTACAGATTTAATCAAAGAAGTACCCTACTGAGATCTGAAATACCCTATTCTTAAATTCCTCCGTGTCTTCGTCTATATCATTGACATCTGAACCCAAATAGTACCGCACACCCAGGTTTATACCATTATCAAATTTGTAACCCGCTCCAAAGGCAAAACCAAAATCCAAGGACTTTGTAACGTCTTTTAAATCATCTGTCTCTCCATTATCTTCTTGCTTTGATGATAGTAGGAATCCCAACTGTGGCCCGGCTTCAAGACTAAGGGCATCTACTACATAATACTTGGCTAGGACCGGAAGGGTGAGATAATCTACCTTAAAGATCTCGTTGTTATCCGAGTCATTTTGATCCTTGGCTCCATATCCGGAATACAATAGTTCTGGCTGTACAGAAAACTCCTCTGTAAGCGCAATCTCTGCCATGCCTCCCAAATGAAAAGAGGTTCGGGTATCTGTCAACTCTGGTTGCAAGGTGGCCAGGTTAATCCCGGCCTTAGCACCAAATTTTACTTCCTGGGCGCTGATCGCCGCTAAACTCATGACTGCGATGACAGTCGTAACAAACAAATTTTTCATCATTCTAAGTTTTAATTATTACCGTTTATTGCAGGGAACTTTTTTATTGCAATACACATCGGGGCTGCGTGGGAGAATTGTTCTTAATTGTTACTCCAAAACTATTTGCAGCGCAGACCAATAACTAGGAGTTTAGTGTCAGATCGTATGAGGATAGTGCACCTGCCATAAGTAGCTTCCTACAAGGCTATTCGATCTCTTTTATTATAATTTGAAGTGTATGACTTACCAATGGTAGGAATAGCTGTGTGGATGGTAAAAACGGCCATCGAAAGCGAGATTAAATTGTAAAAAGGGAGGCGTTCACTATAAATCCTGAAGCCTGGTCTCAGGATATGCTGAGGGAACCACGCCGTATAGCTCTTTAAAGCATTTTGTAAAATAGGAGAGATCATTAAAGCCCACTTTGTAGGCTATTTGAGTTACAGTATCGGCCTTCTGCATCAGCAGTTGCGCAGCTCGCTTTAGTCTAAAATTGCGCAGTAGTTCTCCTGGGCCCTGGTTGGTAAGTGCTTTTAATTTTCGATGCAATTGTGATTTGCTCATCGCCAGAGCCTCTTGCAACTGTGGTACCCCAAACTCTCCATTGGAATAGTGCTGTTCTAATACCTTAAGCAGGTCTTCAACAAATCTTTGATCAACAGAGGATACGGTAATCTTTTTGGGATCTATCTGCACTTCTTTGTTGGAGAATAATTCACGGAGCTTTTTACGCTGTTCTATGAGGTTTTTTGTTCTTACCAGAAGTTCATTGGCATCAAAGGGTTTGGTGAGATAATCATCTGCTCCTGTCTCCAAACCTTCTAATTTATTTTCCATGCCAGCCTTAGCAGTAAGCATAATTACGGGAATATGACTGGTGTCTACATCGCTCTTCAATTTTTTACACAGTTCTAAACCGTCCATTTTAGGCATCATAAGATCGGTAATGATCAGATCGGGATGATCTCCCTTTGCCTTTAAGAATCCGGCACTCCCGTCAGTAGCCTCTGCAACTCTATACCTCTCTATAAGGCTTTCCTTGATAAAATGACGCATATCTGCATTATCTTCTATTAATAAAATGCTTGGGAGCATCCTCATGTCTTCCTTCTCCAGGGTAAAGGGGGTGGTTTTCGGGTAGAAATTATCTCTAGATCTTTTCTGTTCCTGATCATGGGCTACACCAGTCTTAATTTCCTGTATGGGAAGCTGTACAGTAAAAAAGGAACCTTGCCCCTCTTCACTACTAACAGTAATGGTCCCATCCATGAGCTCAACCAGGTCTTTTGAAAGTGATAGGCCAATCCCGGAACCTTCCCTATCTCTGGTAGGCCCGCTATCTGCCTGATAAAAACGATCAAAAATAAATGGGAGTTCCTCTTTAGGGATCCCTTTTCCTGAATCAGCCACCAGAATTTTAAGATCTTGGCCATTGTAGTCTGCCTCAAATAAGACTTTTGAACTATCGTCACTAAATTTAAAGGCATTCCCAAGTAAATTGTACACAACTTTTTCCAGTTTGTCGCGATCAAAGGAGGCCCATAGGACTGCCTGAGGGATTTGTACCCGATAATCGAATTGGCGTTGTGCAGCATGAGAATTGAAAGAGGAAGTAGCAGCTCTAAGGCATTTGTAAACGTCTCCCTCGGTAAGTACCAATTTCAAATTGCCTTCATCAATTTTAGAAAGGTCTAACAATTGATTGACCAACTTCAAAACCCTGCCAGAGTTTCTTCTGATCATTTTTATGTTTTCTATGCTCAGTCTCTCCTCCGGATTCTGTTCCAAACGATCAATAGGCCCTTTGATCAGGGTCAGAGGTGTCCTAAACTCATGCGAAATGTTGGCAAAAAAATTAGATTTCATTCTATCTAATTCCTGGAGTTTTTGATTTGCTTTTTTCTTTATTCTGAATTGATTGTACAGAAGGCTTGCTAATAGCAGCATTATTACAGAAAATGCGATAATACCATTGCGTTCATTAACTCTTTTAGTCAATTGCAAATCCTGCAATTCCTTTTCAGACTCTAAAAGCGCTATCTCCTGCGTTTTTTGTTCATTTTGATATTTGGCCTCAATCTCGGTTCCCAGATCCCTTTTTTCCTTTGTATAGAGGGTATCTCTTAAGATGGCATACTTGGCCAAATTCTCATGGGCCTTCTCAAAGTTTCTTTCCTCGGCATATATTTGGGAAAGGTTTTGATGCACGTTCATGGCAAGGATATCTAATTCTATTCCGTTGGCCACCGCCCCTGCCAACAACAGGTATTCCTTGGCTTTGTCATTATCTCCCAGATGTTGGTAGCACTTTGCTATATCATTATAGGTATGGCCGATGTTTACGGAGTCATCAACCTGTTTGGATATCTCAAGTGCCTCTTTATAATAGTCCAGAGTTTTTTGATATGCTCCCTTTTCCCAATAGATCTTACCCATGGTAAGTTTACCGAAGGCAATGCGCTTTCTATCACCCAGCTTTTCATACATCTCAATGGCCTGGGTGTTTGAGGCGATCGCCCGATCAAGTTCCCCGGTCTTTCTATATATGATAGACAAATTATAGGCTGAAAAAGCTCTGGCCCTGGGAAGGTTTAGGATCCTGGCGATGCTATCCGATTCTTGTAGATAGTCAATGGCTTTCTCATAGTTCTCAAGATTCCGGTGAACAAAGCCTATATTACCCAAAGCGGTAATGTACCGTTCCAATTCTCCTACTTCCTTATATACCCCTGCACCCAGGGTATAATGCTCCATGGCTTTGGTATAGTCATTTTGCTGGGTGTAAATGTTACCCTGGATCATATAAGAGTTGGCGACGCTTACTTTATCTTCCATTCTGGTGGCCAATGCAATATTTTCCCGGGCATATTCATTGGCTTTCTCAAAATTCGCCTTCCTCCAATAGCTGGCAGCCAGTCCCACCAAGGCGTCTGATTCTCCTTTCGGGAAATTGATTCTCTTCGCTAGGTCCCGGCTCTTGTGATAAACAGCAATAGCCGAATCCTCCATAGACTGTGTGTTTAAGAAGGAGGCATAGTGGTGATAGCTTTTTATCTGGAGCGCTTCGTTATTTGCGCGGGTGGCTAGCTCAATGGCTTTTAGAAATGACCTTCTAGCATCTTCAGGAGATTCTTTGGCTTGTTGTATACCTAATTGATTCAGTATCTTAACTCTGAGTGTATCTACGGATGTCTTTTCGTATGCTTGTTGCAGACTATCTACTTTCGTTTGCGAAAGTAGCAGATTTGAACACAAAAATAAGAAGAGGAGTAATTGTTTCATCTCCAAAACATTAGCTATACAAGATACCGAATTTTTAGATATCAGTTTTGCAAACAATACTAATCAGGATTGCTTCAAATAGCTAGTAATTTAGTGTCAGATCGTAGAAGATAAATAACACATTCTGCTTGCAGCTTGTTCGTTCATCGATTAAATCTGCATATCATTTCTTTCACAACAAGATGAATGCACTTCACAACATAAATTTAGAAGAATGCTATAAGCGTTCTAGATTTACAGTGTAATTAAGTCCAAGTATTGACCCCAAATCTGATACCAAACTTAATTTAGTTTGCTGACCCCAAATCAGCGATTAACCAACAAGGCTAGACCAAACCAAATTTTACAAACCTGCTTAACTAATAAAGCCCCGGCAAAATTGTCGGGGCTTTTTGGTATCATTCAACATGACTTTTTCTAAGCCATAAGCTAACTACTGTCTTATTGCAGTAAAGGATCCCTGGACGGTAACTTTCGGATTATCAAAAATAGTTCCCCCGCTCAGAAGTTCCATCATTGAAACGTTAAAAGTCCCTTCTAACAAATCTGCCTCGGCCTTTGTTATGGTAACCAATCCTCCGTTGGCGCTATTGGTACTAAAGTTCCGTCTGTCGCCGCTAATGGCGCTTCCTATTCCCATATCTGCCCAGGAATCTCCAGCTTCAATAGGAATGTTCACAATCTGACCTCCATTTTCCTGTACTACCATGGGGTTAACTTCAAAACCGCCTGTGGCCACCGGATCTATGACAAGTCTTATATCCAGTTCGTCAGGGCCTACAACAAGACTTATAAAAGTTTGGTCAAAGGATCCTGTTGGTCCAAATTTGGCACTTTCTCCTTCTACAGTTTTGGATGCTGCCCCAGACACCGTGTATTTAAAACTCCCGGTAACTTCTGGTTCATCGCCTTCTCCTGAATCACTAGAACAGGACATCAATAGGCTTATGGCTAATAGGGTTGTTATATATCTTTTCATTTTTTTAGATTTAAATTATTTATGGGGGAAACTCATTAGAAGGCCTATTGGAAGTAAGCCAGCATTTGTACGACTTCTTCAGGGTCTGGCACATGGCCACCTCCAAAAGTCTTTCCATTAATATGGTAAAGAACAGGGATAACCAGGGCAACTTCGTCTGTTAAAATGCAGGAGTCATGGGAGAGCGTTACGTAAATACTCCCATTAGCATCTGCAACAGCTATATTTTCTGTGCCATCAGCTGCTCCAATTGGTGGATTTGTAAAATTCACAAAGTCGTTAGCAAAGTCAATGGGCTCACTAACTTTCCTGGTTTTGTTAAGGTATGCCAGCCAAAATGTATATGTGCCATTGGGAATTAACCCTTCGAGCTCGACTTCAATCGCTGCAGAATCACCATCGCAACGCACCCTTAGGTTTCCTTTGGCTTGTTTAAATTCGGCCAAAGTAACATGGTGATCATCAGGAGCCTTAATGGCAGTTAACATCCCAAGTGGCTCATCAAAAATATTGGCCGCATAGAGCGGTTCATTGGGGTCAATAGGAGTATTTCCATCCTTATCTACAATTTCTTCAAGCAACTGCACCTCACCAAAATTGAGATGAGCTTTTACCGGTTTAGGGCTAATCACGAAATTGGCTGTAATAGTTTTATCAGCTTCAAGATTAGCTGAACTAGGGTTGGCCGTGATAATTTCGGTGGATAAAGGAGGGGTTATTTCCAGGGAATATGGCCCAACATCACTGGTTTTGATGCTGTATTTGCCCTCTTTGTCCGTGCGCTGAATTCGTTCTTCAGCTCCCTTCGAGACCTTTATCTGTGTATTGGGATATGCGTTTCCGTCCTCGTCCTTAACAGTTCCCTGTACAGAACCTGTCCGATTGGGATCGGGAACTTCTTCACCTGCCGGATCAGAACTACACGCCATAAGAGTCATTAAAATTAATGCCAGAATTGAAGCAAAAATTAGTAAACGAATGATCTTACCCACTTTCTCCAGAATATAAACTGAATTGCTCTCAAATTTTCCAAGTGTTTTCATAAGCTTAAATTTTAAATGATACATAGACTGGGGGAGTGAATTATTTAAGGTCAAAAAGTGTCTAAGAATTAGGGTGCTTAACTTTTTTCTTAGATTTAGCACCTTTTAGTGTAAATCTTTTTTCTTTGGTTTTATACCATTTCTGAAATTCATCTGTAATGATACTTTCTGCTCTTTCCATTCCAGGGCGTGCATTGTTGTTTGTATAAACTACCATACTAACCCCATTTTTGAACCCAATGAATCTGGAGAAATATGCTCTACCGCTTTTAGATTGTCCTCCTTTTGTCGCATAACCTACTCCCCCAGACTTCTTTGTATGATCGTATCCCAAAACTTCGTCAAACATTTTATCCCTTAACCACTTGGGAAGTAATTTCTCCGTATGCCAAAGCCTGTTATAAAATTTGGCGAGGTCCCGACATGTGATAAACCATCCGGTACTTCCCACTGATTTATGCTGGTCTTTGCTACCCTCGCCCTTTGTCTTTGTATTCCAGGAACTATAGCAAAGCATTTCTGTTTTTTTATAGACATTTGGCATTTTTACATGTGTATTTTTAATCCCAATTGGTTTAAAGACTAACTCTTGCACGATATCTCTGAATTTTTGTCCGTAGATTGAATCCCCCATAGAGGCAATGGCCAACTCATTATAACCAGTCAATCGAGGTAAAATAAATCGGAATAAAGCATAATCTACATTCCTGTATTCGTAAAATCCGGTCTTGTTTGGCGGTTTTTGAGTGAGGAGTTCTTTAATCT
>JBFOMC010000150.1:0-4238 GCA_040830565.1 Flavobacteriaceae bacterium | reverse complement strand
CACTGGGATGCCTTTACAAACCAGGCTCTTGAAAAGGGATATCAACTGGAATTCCTTGAAAAGACTGGCCTTACCATAGTAAAGGAAAATCTCGAAGCCCCTGGAGATCCAAAAAAATTTGACCGCTTTAAAGGAAGAGTGATGTTTCCAATACATTCCATGAGCGGAAGAGTACTTGGCTTTGGTGGAAGAATACTTACCAATGATAAGAAAGCAGCTAAGTACCTTAACTCCCCTGAAAGTGACATCTATCACAAGAGCAAAGTACTCTACGGGATTTATTTTGCAAAACAGGCCATAGCCAAGGAAAACAATTGTTATTTGGTTGAGGGCTATACTGATGTGATACAATTATATCAGAGAGGTATCCAAAATGTGGTGGCCTCAAGCGGAACGGCCTTAACTCCGGAGCAGATTAGGTTGATCAGTCGACTTACAAAGAATATCACCGTGCTTTTTGATGGAGATGCCGCCGGTTTAAGAGCTTCTCTAAGAGGGATAGATCTCATTTTGGAACAGGGTATGAATGTAAAAGTCTGCACCTTTCCTGAAGGGGAAGACCCAGATAGTTTTGCAAAGAAAAATGAGCTGGAAGAAGTGCATCAATATCTCAATGACAATGCCAAAGACTTTATACAGTTCAAAACTTCGCTATTGGTTGAGGCTGCCGCAAATGATCCTATAAAAAGGGCGGAGACCATCAGGGAAATAGTAAATAGTATTGCCAAAATACCCGACAGGATCAAAAGAGAGGTCTATATTCAGGAGTGTTCTCAGGCCATGAATATTTCTGAAGAGGTGTTGTTTAATACTTTGGCTCAAATTGGAAAAAAGCAGGTCTCGGAAGCTTCCAAAAAAACCAGACAGGAACAAAAGGCCTTTGAAGTTGTAAAAAGTGAGCAGAGTCATCAACGGGTAGATGTGCAATACGAATTGGAACGAAGGATTATCGAAATGCTCTTATTATATGGTAAGGAACAACAAGAGTTTGAAGATCTGATCCTAAAAGAGAATGATGAGGGCGAACTGGTGCTGGAACCGGAAAACACCGAAGCTAAAGTTTATGAAAAAGTGTATTTGGACCTTCAGGAAGATGAGATTGAACTCACGCATGAGCAGTTTCGGAAAATTTATTACCTTCTTATTGAGAGTTTAAACGAAAATGAAGATTTTACCATAAACACCTTTTTAACAGATCTGGATCAGGATATGGTCTCTGAAATATCCTCCATTCTAATGGAAGATGAGAAGTATAATCTACACAGTTGGGAAAGAAAAGACATATATCCCAAAGTTAAAGAGGCCAGCATATCTCAATTAGTGAGCGAAACTATTCTTACCCTAAGGTGTTATTTGATCAAGAAAAGAATATCGTCTTTGCAGAAAGTCACCGAGGAATCTACTGATGATCATAAGGAGGTGCTTGAGGAGATCATGAACTATCTCCAATTGAATACACTGCTGAACAAGAAATTTAACAGGGTACTCTCTTAATTAGAGGCCAATTCTTCCCAGCAAATATGCAAACAAAAAATCCCGACTTAAGCCGGGATTTTCGTAAAACAATTTACTGAAACTCTAGTATAGTTCTAGTGCTTTGGCTTGTTGTAGTAGGTCTACAAGATTGTCCACATTTAACTTTTTCATTAAACGTGCCTTGTACGTACTTACTGTCTTCTCGTTAAGATTAAGACCTAATGCAACATCCTTGTTACGTTTACCGCTTGCCAGAAGTTTAAGTACTTCTACTTCGCGAGTGGATAATTTTCTGAAAAATCTACGTGGTTTTTGAGTGCCTTCATCAAAAGCAAGACGTTGAGCCAATTCATTTGTAATGAACATACTACCTTCACTTACCTTTTTAACCGCTGAAATGATATAATCAATGTCTGCAGTCTTGGATAAATAACCAAAGGCTCCAGCTCTGATAGTGCTCAATGCATAAACATCTTCGGATTGTCCGCTGTAGATTAGTACCTTAATATCTGGATATTCTTGTTTAATTTTTCTTAAGGTGGCAATTCCGTTAATTTCAGGAATATCCATTTCTAGCATTACAACATCCGGAGTTTCCTTTTCCAATATTCCGAATAGTTCAGAAGTAGTTGCAACATCAGCTATAACCTCAAACTCAGAGGCGGAAGCAAGTACTTGCTTAATCCCCATTCTTACAATAGGATGGTTGTCCGCAATTAAAACTTTGATCATTTTAGTTTGTTTTCTAGATTTTAACGTCATATGCGTCTAAAAATACTGACATGCAATGTAAGGTTAAAATATCTAATTTCTTAAACAAAAGTGTACTTTTTTTGCAAATTAACACCAATTTCCGAGAGATTATTCGACTTAAATACCTGATTCTTAGCTGAGAGGTTATTTTAGCCCTTCAGGGATCTCACAAACCGGTATAGGAATCATCTTATGGGTGTTCGACGAATGGAACTTATCATAGATAAGAAGAACTTCGCGCTCTCTTCCTTCGAAATCATCAGCCGTTTTTCCCTGGTCCTGCATGGCCATGGCCCATTCCAATTCCGGGTAAGATGCCCCTATTTGTTCTTCGTCAGTTCTATCGTCTCCCCAGAGGCCATCCGTAGGTGGCGCTTGTATGATTTCCTCACTAACTCCAAGAAACTTTCCAATTTCATAAACCTCCGATTTCAGCAAATCGGCAATAGGGCTCAGATCAACACCGCCATCCCCATATTTGGTAAAAAATCCAACACCAAAATCTTCAACCTTGTTACCGGTTCCGGCAACCAGGTATTTTTTTAGAGCGGCAAAATAGTATAAGGAAGTCATTCGCAACCTTGCCCTGGTATTGGCCAGAGCCATGAAACGCTCTTCTTCCGTAGGCACTTGGGGAAAAGAAGCTACCAAACTATCAAAAACCGGAGTCAGTTGTACTTCCTGCCTATTCACATTTTTATATTGGTCCATCAACCAACTTATATGGTTTGAAGCACGACTTACCTGATTCACGGATTGATGTATAGGCATTTCCAAACACAATAGTGGAAGACCAGTCCTGGCGCAGAGGGTAGAAGTGACAGCCGAGTCAATTCCTCCTGAAACTCCAATGACAAAACCCTTCATTCCGGCATTGGTCACATAATCTCGTAGCCAATTTACGATATGGTCTACTACCTTTTCTGTTTGCATAGAAACTGCTGTTATTTTGAAATCGATTAACTTTGCGCGATAAAAATAATCCCTAGGAGCGGAATATTAAAATAGAATACAAATTACTTTATATGTATAGGTCTGGTTCGATTTTTTTGTTAGGCATCTTGCTTTTTCTCTCATGTAAAGGCGATTTCGGAGTAGAGAAGGAAATTGCTCAAATTGATATTGATCTGGAAATAAGACGCTTTGATCGTGAGTTTGATCAAGCCTCGCAAGATGATATCCCTGAACTCAAAGGAAGGTACCCCTACCTGTTTCCCGAACAAAATACTGACAGTGTCTGGGTTGAAAAGCTAAAGGATACTTTACAAATTGAATTAAGAGGTGAGATCTATAAAGCCTTTCCCGATTTTAATGAGGAGGCCGATAAACTTAAATTGTTGTTCAAACATATTAAATACTACTTCCCAAGTACCCAGATTCCTACCATAATTACTGTTCCCTCTAATGTGGATTATCGGAATAGGGTCATTCTGGCGGATAGTTTACTATTTGTAGGGCTAGACAATTATTTGGGAGAAAACCACAAATTTTATCAGGGTATTGAACGCTATATCGCAGCAGGCTTGGATAAAAAGTACTTGCCTAGTGATGTGGCTGGGGCTTTTGCCAATAGCATGTTGCGCTACCCGAATGACCGGACTTTTCTTGCGAAAATGATATACTATGGGAAGGCGCTTTATATTAAGGACAGGCTCATCCCCTTTGAGCAGGAAGCCTTAAGAATTGGATATACCAAGGAGGAGTGGGATTGGGCTCTGGCAAATGAAGAACAAATATGGAGGTATTTTGTGGAGCGGGAACTACTGTACAGTACGGATAGCGAACTTGATGCCAGGTTTTTGCTGCCGGCCCCATTTTCTAAATTCCGATTAGAACTGATAGACAACGAATCGCCCGATAGATTAGGACGATATATTGGATGGCAAATTGTACGAGCCTTTATGGAGAATAATACCATTAGCTTGCAGCAATTATTCAACCTATCGGCAGAAGAAATATTCAAGAAAAGCAACTACAAACCAAAAAAATAGATCATGGCAGCATTACAT
>JBFOMC010000149.1:0-34238 GCA_040830565.1 Flavobacteriaceae bacterium | reverse complement strand
AACTGCCGGGGTATATTGAAGGGCCAGCTGTTGTTTGTTAGCCAGGGTCATTTCGTTCTTTTGTTCTAATAAGACCTGGTTGATTTCTTTTTCAAAGATCTTCATCTCTAAGGGTTTTGAGATCACCACGGCAATGATCACCGCAAGTACCAGCCTCGGAATAGCCTGTACAAATTCACTGCTAAAACTGTTTCTCTTTTTTATGGTAGAGACTATAAAGCGATCCAGATTAAAGATCAAGAGCCCCCAAATAAGTCCAAAGAAGATGGATATGTAAACATTGTCAAAGACAGTATATAGTGCATAACTGCTGGCAATAAAGGCCATAACTGCAGTAAAAAATACCGTTGCACCAATACCGGCATATTTATTTTGTTCTCCTGAAGAACAGCTTTCAAGAATGTTGGTGTCTGCTCCGGAACAGAGCATAAAGAAGCGTCGTATCATGTGGCTTTCGTTTTTGAGTTGATAGTCTGTAACAGACTATTAGAACGTGGTTTGCAGTGTTTTGTTACAATTGTATCGGCCAAATCAGACACTTTAACATACCTTTTGGTCTTTCGTTGAGTACCAGAGAGAATGGAATTAGTATAAATATTTTATTGCTTTTGGATAGGGGTAAGCTGCAGGTGAATCTTCTATTAAACCTCAAAATGGAATAATTATAGGGTCGATTATTTGAGTTCTTTTTTAACCAGTTTATTGAGTTTGCGAGCAAGCGGACTGGCCGCTTCATCATAGTTAGACATAACCGCAATAATATATCCGCTTTCAGGGAAAATGTCCAGGTTAGCATTAAGTCCGGGAAAGCCCCCACTATGGCCTACTACCATCACTTTCGAATCGGCGCGTGTGCCAAATCCGTAGCCATAGCCCGATTTTGAATGATCTGTCCACAGGAGTTCTAAAGAGGCTTTGGAAACTAATTTCTCATTAAGGAGCGCATTAGCGAAGCTATGAAGATCTCGTACGGTTGAAAATCCCCCTCCTGCCGGCCCGCCTTTGATAACATGTTTATACAGGTTGTTTTCCCAGCCGTAAGGGTTGCTCTTTGAAGGACTGTAGCCAATGGCAAGATTTTCTACGGGATGGTCCATTTCATAGGCATCTGTGTTTGGCATTTGTGCCTTTTCAAATATGTTTTCCCTAACATAAGCAAAGTAATCTTTTCCGCTTACCTTTTCTATAATTACTCCTAATAACAACATTCCTGTATTGCTATATTGAAATCTATCTCCTGGGGTAAATGCAAGTTGATCTCCTTGAACCAAGGGTTTAAAATCCTCAACTTTTCTATATAACTGTCTCGAAGAATTCCAGTATTTTCTGTTGAAATAGCTACCTAGTCCACTGGTATGGGACAGCAAATGATGGATGGTTACCTGGCTGGTAATTGTTTTAGGTAACCAACTCTCATCAACATATTTACTAATAGGATCTGATACGGCAAGAAGCTCTTGTTCTGATAATTGCATGATAGCTACTGCGGTAAACATTTTGTTCATGGAGCCCAGATTAAATTTGGTGTCCAGCTTATTCTTTACATGAAATCTTTTAGAAGCTTCTCCACATGCCTTCTCATAAAGAATTTCTTTGCCTTTGGCGATCAATACTGTTCCTGAAAAGGCATCTTTCTCACAAAGTGGATTTACCAGAGCTTTAGACTCTTCTACTAAGGTAGTACCTGTGTTTTTTGGAGCTGTACCGGAGAGCAAAACATAAGCTCCCCACATGGCGAGCAATATTAGGGTTAGGAATCGAATCTTTTGCATAAAATAAAATCAGTTGAATAAAAATACTTTAATCTGTAGTTACCGGTTCAATGTTTTCGTAGAACCAGGGAGTGTGCTGATTGGTTACTGCTGTCCATTGCCATTGGTCTTTATCCTTATGGGCGTTCAAGGTCATAAGGCCAATTTCCTTAAAAGTGGTGTCTGTAGGAATGGCTTTTTTATACCAAAACATTTTCCACCCATAGTAAGCCAGGGCATTTTCTGAATCTATCATTCGAATTCTGGGCTTTCCGGCTTCATAATAATAATCAAGGCTGTCATTACCTGCCAACATCCCATGGAATTTTCGAACGTTTTCCTTCCCCTCAAAATAATAACCTTGAGAATTGATCCAGGTGGCATGATCCGAGAACTGCTGCATGTCCATAGCGATGTCTTTGCTGATCATGGCCTTCTCCCGTATTTGGATCATTTTAAGTAAAGCCAGGGAATCTGCCGCTAAAGAATTAACACTCTTTTTAGTCCCTGGCAATTCCTTTTTGCAGGAATAAAGTCCTGAACTTATAAGCAAGAGTCCAATAGCAATCTTAACCAAAATGATCTTTACCGTTTTGGTAAGCACAGCGCTATTCGTCTTCATGAACCTTTATAGGTTTGTCTGAAAGATCAACCCTTGGTCTTTTGCGGTTGGTATGCCTTACCACGAGACTGGTACGGTCAGATTCTTCAAGAATTTCGAGGGCCCGGGAAGCAGTAATTTTCTCGCCGTTAAAATAGAATTCAGCATTTTTCTGAGCCATTTCCTCAACTAGCTCCTCCGGAGTTTTAGGGGGAGGAGGGGGTGGGACATTTGCCACATCTGCCAAAACTGCGGTCTCAGGAGAAGGCGGAGAAGGAGGTTTAGGACTGGCTATACCCTGAGCTGTACGCGTAGCGATCGCCGGCTTGACCCCAACATTACTTTGCGCTATCCTTGGGGATACTGCAGGACTCGGGGCGACTCTCGCCACAATACTGGTCTCAGCACTTGCAGCCATCTCCGGACTGGGGGGTTCAGGAGGTTCTGGCATAGGAGGGAAGTCTGGAAAAGGCTCCGCATCTGCCCTTTGCTTATCTGACATTATGCTATAAATATACCTCAGTCTCTCAACTTCATCCAACAGGATTCTCATCCTTTCTTGAGCCATATTGTTGTATTTTTTTGCCAACTTGTTGTACTCCTTCATTTGTTCCCTGGTGGCACCATCTTGGACTTTGGCCTTTGGTGGAAGGCACTCTGGAAAAGGCTGTGCCGCCTGTTGCTGTTTTGGAGTCATTCTATTGTAAACGGTTTCCAGGATTCTCAGATCTGCTAACGGAATGGTTCTGGTTTCAATGGGTTGTTGAAGGTACTTTTTTGCCAGTATGTTATAGCGTTTCACTTCATCCCTCGAGGCGCCTTTTTGTTCTCTGACGGAACGATCTAGGGAAGTCGTATAGAGGACAAAACTTGCTTTGTCATTAGCTAAAGGACTCATGCCGGTAACTTGACTTCTTCTGAGGAGACCGTTTATTTTGGAAGCCCTAACTATCTCAGAGTTATTGATGGAAACCAAATCATCTTTTGAGTTGATTTTTATGTGGCCGAAATCGTTTACCAAATAGAGATCATTCCCGATCTCGAGAAGAACATTTTGATTCTTCTTTCTCATTTCCGCCAACTTTTTTTCGAACTGAAAATATGTTTTAACAGAAGAGAATTTGCTCAAAACCGTCTTAGGAGTAAGGTCTGGCGTGGCGGCAACAAGTTGTGATAGCTCCGGAATGTCTGATTGCTTCTTTTTAAGGCCAAAGTAAAAGAGGGATTCAATCTTACCTGGCAGATTACCCCAATGTTCCTTTTGAATAAGGGTTTTGTATTCAGGCTTTTCTACAGTAAGATTAAAAAATAGCTCTCCCTCGGCCAAAACATCGAATTGTGCTTTGAAGTATCCTTTGGAATCTGTTGTGGCAAGTATATTACCCTCAGAGTCCGAAATATTAGCATCTGTCAATGGCTCTAGGGATTCGGAATCCAATACTAGTCCGGCGATTTCGACAATGCGGGTCGATGTATTTTCCAAATCTAAATTTAGCTCGGAGTCTCTAACTTCATCCATTTCGACCGGACTGCTTTCTTTTATATAGGCCGTTTTCGTCTTGGAAAAACTATAAAGGAGAATAGTGAGCAAGGGGAGAAGCAAAAGACTTCTAAAAAAGACGGATTTTTTGGATGTTTTTGATTTCATGACTGTAAATCGTTTTTTGATTGATGAATAATTTATGGCATTAGCCAATGATTGATGATGAATAGGTGACATAAACGAGAGTAAGGTATTCTGATAGGTTGATGGGGTAACTCCTTTATTTAGTACTGCCTGATCTGCCAGGAATTCGTGATTGAGTTTGATTGATTTCCTTATAAAGTATATTAGCGGGTTAAACCACATCACAATCTGCAGAAGCTCTATAAAAAGGACGTCTAAACTGTGCTTTTGTCTGGCATGTGTTTCTTCGTGCAGCAATACTTCTTTAGGAATTTGATTAGCCTCAAGCTTCTCCTTATTTAAAAAGATATACTTAAAAAAAGTATGCGGAGGTAGTTCTTGAAGCAACAAAACACGCACAAAGGGCAATTTTTTTAGTTTGGGATTTTTACGGATCCTATTAAAGATTTGGAATAGATTCTTTAAGAATTTCACACTAAAGAATAAGACACCTAAAAAATACAGAGCCCATAACAAAGGTGAAATATCGGCCGCATCTGCTTCAAGAGCAGCGGGAACATTGACAACCTCATTGGAAAAAGTCAGGGGTTGTGATAGGGGTACCGGACCCGTCTCGACTACCACATATTCCGTAAAAACCAATAAGGGAACTACCAAAGAGAAAACAAGGCTGGCTAACAAATAAAACCGCTTGAAGACATGAATACTTTCCCGTTCAAGAAATAGTTTGTAGAAAACTAATAAAGCCGCAAGACAAACCGAAAATTTTAGAAGATAGAGCAACATAACTTACTTTTTTTTGATTTGGGAGTCGATAATTTTCTTTAATTCTTCTAACTCTTCCTTACTCAGATTGGTTTCCTGAGTGAAGAAAGATGCAAATTGAGAGGCACTGTCGTTAAAGAAATTTTTTATCAAGCCGTTCACATGCTTAGAGAAATAGTCTTTCTTTTTTACCAGAGGAAAGTACCTCCTGGATCTGCCCAAGCTCTCATAACTTATAAAGCCTTTATCTGTCATTCTTTTTAACAAGGTAGCCACGGTTGTAGTGGCCGGCTTGGGCTCAGGATAGGCCTCCAGTAAGTCTTTCATAAAAGCGGCTTTCTGCTTCCATAAAATGTTCATTAATTCTTCTTCAGATTTTGACAACTGCATGGGCTCTCATTTTAGCATTTGTTCTACAAACATAGAATAAATATTTTAATTCTACAAATGTAGAGATAAAAAATGTACTAGAGACAATGGTGGAAAACCCGGAACCTTTTAGATTTAGGGCCTTGGAACGGATAGCCCGACCCAGAAAATGGACGTTTGGTAAAAACCCCGAGGCGTCATTGCCTGACTAGATATTGCTAGGGCTCAAAACTCCCTTGATTTTTTTTCTTTAGTTTTAATGATCAAAATCCGTCATATTGATGCCGCAAGTTTTTAATTATGAAACCGTACACTGCTGCCTTTTTTCTGATTTTTTGCTTACTGTTTCATGATTCCCCCCTATATACGCAAACCGAATCGCGTGTCGATAGCCTCTTAAATGAACTAAAGTTTGCTAAAGCGGATACTACCAAGGTTGACCTCTACTTGGATTTACATAAAAGTTTCGTTTCCAGGGATACCACCGAGGCCCTGAAATACCTGGATAAGGCAATCGCACTTAGTCAACAAATTCATGATAACCCAAGATTAGCACGAGCCTACCTGAGGTTGTGCAACTTCCGTTGGAAGAAAGGGCAGTTCAAAAAAGCCAAAAATGTGCTGTTAGAAACAGAGGCATTGTTATCTAACCTTAGCGATTCAAAAACTGAAGCCACTTTTTATATGGAGCATGGTATAGTAGACTACTTAAGCGAATCGTATGAATCTGCTGTCGACCATTTTATACAAGCTATGTCTAGATATGAGGCTATAGGAGATATGGCTGGGTATGCCAAATGTTATAGTAACATAGGAATGACCTACTGGAAATTAGAAGCCTATGATGAAGCCTTGGATTATTACCAAAGATCACTCGAAATAAATAAGGACAGTGCTGATTATTTGTTCAAGTCCCGTGTCCTCGGCAATATGGGACTCATTTATAAAGCCAAAAAAGATTTCAAAAGGGCATTGGAGAACTATCAGGAATCTTTGGATATCAATCGCAGAAACAACCAAAAACTAGACGCAGCTATCAACTTACAAAACATAGGGGCTTTGTATGCTGAGCTTAAAAACTACAAAAAGGCTTTGGCATACTATGAGGAATCTAACCAACTATCCAAAAGTATTGACAATACCATAGGTGTGCTATATACTAATCATGGAATAGGTAAAATGAAGAGTAAGCTGGGCGACTATAAAAATGCAACCAACAAATTACAGGAGGCATTAGATCAGGCTGTCGAAAAAGGGATGAAAGAAGAGACGAAAAACATCTATTCAAGCTTTGCGGAGCTCTACGAGGCTACCGGCAATCCCTCTCGAGCCTTAAAGTATTGGAAGGAATACGAAATATTGAAGGACAGCCTTGCTAAAGAGGAGCATCTTGAAAAAGTCAAGGCCTTGGAACTGCAATACCAGGCTTCGGAAAAAGAAAAAGAAATAATCTTGCTCACCAAAGAAGCAGAAATTCAGCAAACCCGGGCTACCCGACAAAAGACACTAAGGAATACGCTCATTGTAGGGATATTGCTAATAGCGGCTATAGCCGGTCTCATATTCTATGGGATGCGACAAAAACTAAAAGCCCAGAAAACCATCGCCACTAAAAATGAAGAAATTAAGAACACAAAGTTTCAACAGCAATTGGGCGAATTGGAAAATAAAGCCCTACGTTCTCAAATGAATCCTCATTTTATATTTAATTGTATGAACTCCATCAATCGGAGAATTCTCAATAACGAAGGCGAGGACGCTTCGCTGCTTCTTACTAAGTTTGCCAAATTGATCCGTTTAATGCTCGAAAACTCCGAGAGTGATTCGGTTTCCCTGCAAAACGAATTAGATATGTTGAGGTCTTATATTCAGCTAGAAGCGCTTACCAACCAAAATAAAATTAGCTACGAAGTCTCGGTGGATCCGAATATTGATGCTGATAGTATTCAAATACCTTCAATGGTGCTTCAACCCTTTATTGAAAATGCCATTTGGCATGGAATTATGAACAAAGGTGGTAAGAAAGGAAATATAAGAATCTCCATTGTGGAAGAGGGTAACTCGTTAAAGTGTACTATTGAGGACAATGGAATTGGTCGTGAAAAAGCCTTGCAATTGAAGAACAAAGCGGCAATCAAAACCAAATCAATGGGGCTTAAAATCATTCAAAAACGCTTGGAGCTATTAGGTAAGAACAACTTTACCGAGATGATCTGTTTTACCGACTTGAAAGATGATTCAGGTCAACCTTCTGGCACCCGGGTAGACGTTTTAATCCCAATCTCATAATATGATACGAACGGTAATCATTGATGATCAATTCGATAGCAGACAAGCCTTGCGGTTGCTATTGGAAAAATATTGCCCTGAAGTGGTAGTCATGGAGGAATGCGAAAATGCCGAGCAGGGGATAGCCGCTATCCGCGATCATAATCCTCATTTGGTTTTTCTGGATATTCAAATGCCCAACATGTCGGGCTTCGATCTATTGGAAGAACTCAAAACCATTGACTTCGAAATTATCTTCGTGACGGCCTACAATCAATATGCTATCAAAGCAATTAAATTCAGTGCACTGGATTATTTACTTAAGCCGGTAGACCCTATGGAACTGGTAGAAGCGGTAAATAAGGTGAAGGGGCGGCAGAACCAGAAACAACGGAGCTACAGCTACGGATCTATGTTGAAAAATGTGAGAAGCTTACCAGGAAATATTGAAAGGCTGGCTGTGTCCAACATGGATGGGATCCTTGTCCTGGATACGGCCAACATTATTTATTGTGCTGCTGAAGGAAGTTATAGTAAGATCTATTTGACGGACCATAAAACACAATTAGTTTCAAAGAAATTAAAAGAGTTTGAAAACATGCTGACTGAATCAGGCTTTTGTAGGGTACACCATGCCTCCCTGATAAATATTAAACACGTGCAGCAATATGTCAAAGGAGAAGGGGGTTATGTGATACTCACCGAGGGCCACCATGTTGATATTTCCAGACGTAGAAAAGAGGCTTTTCTTAGCCTGTTGAACAAGATTTGAATAGAAGGAGTGACTGCTACCCTGGGACTATCACCTCTTAACTGACAGTCCATGCAAACATACCTACCTAAAAGAATCCACCAGTTTTTGTCACAGACCACTTATGGCCGCAACCATACCACATATGAAAATATTCGAACCGCCGGGGCGAATTAGCTGTTTCCTTTTCCGATTCCTGGCTAATTTTCATTCACATTCAAAAATAGGCCGCTATGAAGAATATCCTGAATTCCGGACTTTACTTGTTTATTGGGTGCATATTTGCCCTGGTATTCGCGGCCTGCGAAGCGAGCGACTCGATGATTCCTGATACAGATCCTGATTCAGAACAGCAAATAGAGGATGACAGCCCGGAAGACGAAATGCCAGAGGATGATCCGGACGAACCAGACGAACCTCAACCAAGCAACAGTTCCAATGAGATCAGCGAGGCCCTGAAATTCAACAGTGCTCAATTAAAAACCGGTAGTCCTCCAGCGAGTAGTAACCTGTCTGAGTTGTTTATAGACAAAGACACCATTAAGTTGTGGCCGGGGGTAAGAGGGCGCATTAGGATACTAAATCGGGACCAGATTGAGATTAGTGCAATTTTAGTACATATTTCCGGAGCAGACGGCCACCACGAGGTACCTATAGAGGCTGAGGAAAGCATCGATTCTGTTTCTGTATTTTATATTGACATTGACCCTACCGATCTGAACCTGCCCCACGATGGCGATATCGTGATCTCTCCCATTGATCCCAGCGGAGAGGTGATCGACGAATTTGATCACCCGCTGCACATAGATCCTCCTTTTGATGAAGCGGTAGGCGCAGGGCCCGATGGCACAGAGATGGGAAATTGCCCGCCTAAGATGGCAATACCATATTTTTGGATCTATACCACCGTTGACGGGAAGTTTTCCGATGCTCCTGGGTATCCTCATGGCAGCAGTTATGAGACCGAGGGATGTTGTGACAGGACCCGTGATCCGCATAATAGTGTGCCCTGCTTAGGAAAACCCCCAACGGATAAAATTGTGGTTAATAATCAGTACAGCTTAACAGATGAGGAGTTTATTAAACTGTTTGGAACAGATTTCATATACGCACTAGATAGGTCAATCAACAATTTTGATTACGATGCTTCTGATTTTTGCGAGGGAAGGGCAGCCTATTCTTTTGCGGAGGTTGGTTTACAAGCTACGGGTACTTCCTCTTTTACGCCTGCAAATGGTTTTGAGACCTTCTATGAGTTTACCATTCATACCATGGATGTATTCGACCGGGATTCAGGAGTTTTTCCGCGGATTGGACCGAACGAGAATGGCTCTCCGGCATATATAAATTGTAACTACCTTATTGTGACATCATTGACCGAAGGCTCCATAACAACCAAGGTCTTTGAAAGACAGCCGGAAGGTGAAAATTGGCATTCCTGATAAAAAGCCTGTTAGGAGAGAGGAAGGATAGACAATTGCCTAAACAGACATTTCCGTAAAATACTTATAAAACCACGGAATGGTCTCAATGCCCTTAAGATAATTCCAAAGACCAAAGTGCTCATTGGGAGAATGGATGGCATCACTATCCAGTCCAAAGCCCATGAGGATGGTTTTGCTTTTGAGCTCTTCTTCAAATAAAGAGACTATGGGGATGCTTCCCCCGCTGCGTTGCGGAATGGGGACCTTTCCAAAGGTAGTTTCATAGGCCTTGCTGGCTGCTTTATAACCAATATGGTCTATGGGAGTCACGTAACCCTGTCCACCATGATGCGGGGTTACTTTTACCTTTACTCCTGCGGGCGCAATACGCTCAAAATGGGATGTAAAAAGCTGTGTGATCTCTTGCCAGTCTTGATGAGGGACGAGTCGCATCGAAATTTTGGCAAAAGCCTTGCTAGCTATAACGGTTTTGGCTCCTTCTCCAATATAACCTCCCCAAATGCCATTAACATCCAGAGTGGGTCTTATGGAATTCCTTTCATTGGTGGTATAACCGGTTTCTCCATACACCGCGTCCATATCAAGCGCTTCTTTGTAGGCCTCCAGATCAAAAGGGGCTTTAGCCATTTCGTTTCGCTCTTCCTGCGAAAGTTCTTCTACTTTATCATAAAAGCCTGGAATGGTAATATGATTATTTTCATCGTGTAGAGAAGCGATCATCTTACTTAGGATGTTAATAGGATTGGCTACTGCTCCGCCGTATAGTCCGGAATGTAGGTCGCGGTTTGGCCCTGTCACTTCCACCTCTACATAACTTAAGCCTCTAAGTCCGGTAGTAATGGAAGGTACATCGTTTGCAATCATCCCCGTATCTGAAATAAGAATGATATCATTGGACAGCTTTTCCTGATTTTCCTTGACAAAATCGGCCAGGCTTTCACTTCCTACTTCTTCTTCCCCCTCAATCATAAATTTTACATTGCAGGGCAATTCATCATTCTTTACCATGTATTCCAACGCCTTCACATGCATATAAAATTGCCCCTTATCGTCACAGGAGCCTCTTGCAAAAAGGGCGCCATCAGGATGAAGTGTCGTTGTCTTGACCACGGGTTCAAAAGGAGGGGAATCCCACAGATCCAAGGGATCAGGTGGCTGTACGTCATAATGACCGTATACCAGAACTGTCGGGAGATGGCTGCCAACAACTTTTTCGCCAAAAACTATGGGATAGCCCTTGGTTTCACAAATTTCGACCGTATCACACCCGGCTTCGCTTAGCGAGGCAGCAACGGCTTCTGCGGTATTCAACATATCCTGAGAGAAGGCAGAGTCTGCACTTACCGAAGGTATTTTAAGAAGTTCAATCAGTTCATTTATAAATCGGTCCTTATTGGCCTGGACATAGGAGCTAATATTTTGCATTGATTGTTATTTGTAATGGTATTAAATGTACAAAAAGAAGGGTGATTTTTTAAAGCAGTTGTATTTTTAAATTGAAATTTTGGATTATATTTGCATCCCGATAATTTTAAATTATCATTTGATGCAGGCGTGGTGGAATTGGTAGACACGCTAGACTTAGGATCTAGTGCCGAAAGGTGTGAGAGTTCGAGTCTCTCCGCCTGTACAAAGTAAGGCCTCTCCGATAGGAGAGGCTTTTTCTTTGGAAAAAGAAAAAGTGGAGAGACGAGAACCTGCCCGACCACTGGCGGGGCCTGTGCCGAGCAGAGCGATGGGAACCGTCTCCGCCTGTACAGAGTAAGGCCTCTCCGATAGGAGAGGCTTTTTCTTTAGGAAAAGAAAAAGTGGTGAGACTAAAATTTGAAGGTTTTGAAAACTGTCTAATTTTAAATCTGACCTTTCAAAGCCTCAACAATAACCTGTCTGGTTTTATCGTAGCTGGTTTTCAAGATGGTCTGCGCATCCATACTGGCCCAGTATTCTTTGTTGAAGAGTTCAACAGAAAGTCCTCCTCTAAATCCTGCTTTATACAACTGCGGAAGTACAGTATTAAAAGGGCATATCCCTTCTCCAGGGAATAGGCGATGCGCGTCTGTTAGCTCCTGCTGAGGTGGACTTGCCGGATAATCATTCATATGGATTACCGGAAGGCGTTTTCCGTTTAAACAGTGAAGCGTATCCCAATCATTACCTCCTCTGTATACATGATAGAAATCTAGAAGCATTGTGGCGCTTGGATGGCCCGATGAAAGCACAATATGGGTGCAATCGGCTACCTTATTCAACTTACCCGAACCCCAAATTTCGATCACGGGGATTACACCGGTTTCTTTCTCCAACTCCAAGATCTCCCTGTATCTTTGAGCATAGACATCTAACTGAGACCGTTCAAAGCTTTCGAGGCCCATAACAGGTGCTGCAACGTATTTACCACCCAATTGAGCAATGATCAGCATTTCTTCTCTAAGCTGGTTAATCGCCTTTGTCCTTTTTTGGGCATCGTCACTACACCATTCGGAAAAGCCAATGATGTTTTCCAGTACCAGATTTCCACTATCCAATTTATCCTTTAACATAGTGATATCTCCACCTGCTTCAAGAAAAGCCATGATATCTCGCATCCAAAGTTCAATACCTCCAAACCCGGCCTCAGCCACCATATCTATTTGCTGGTCCACCGGAAGTTTGTACGCCATAAGGGTAGAAGTATTCATGCTAATCCTAAATGGAAGCATATCTTCCGGAACCTTCTTTTTGCTCGCATCCTGGGCCAATGACTCAGCTGCAAATGCGTAGCTTCCTAAAGTGGCTAAGCCACCCATAACCCCTTTTTCTATGGCCTTTCTTCTGCTTATTTTGGTTTTCATAATGTGTTGTTAGATTGATAAATACCTTAACTGCGCTGTTGTGTCATCCACTCCCTAAACCTGACAGTTTTACCATTAAGTAGCCACAGTAAGCATCAAGGTAAAATGTTTATAATCGATCGCTTAAGCTCTGTGACCGTTTCTCCAATGGGTAAGATAACCTCATTTACCGCCTGACCAGGTACTTTTTAATTATTTCTAAATCGTTGTATTTAGTTCTTATAGCTGATAGACAATCCGCCTCCTGAACTATCTACTGTGGTTTTATAATTGTCCAACGCCTGTACATATTCGAGAAACTCTTTGGTGCCTGCCATTGCCCTTCGACCATCAGCCCGAATATTATGGGCAGTAAAACAACCTCCTGAGAGCAATTTTGGATCAACATCCTTGAAATAATTTGTATACCATCCTTTGTCTGCATCACTGAACACAAAATCAAAGGGCCCTTTGAGTTCTTTGACTAACTGATGCGCATCCGCTAGTCTAGCCTCGACAAAGTCGGACAAACCGGCCTTTTCAAGATTAGACAAAGCTTCCTTGTGGCGCCGTTCGTCAATTTCTATGGTAATAAGTTTCCCACCTGTTTTGCTAAAGGCCCACGCAATCCATATAGTAGAATGGCCTGTAGAGGTGCCAATCTCCAGGCCTTTGGTATACTTGTTTTTTAAAATAAGGTCGTAAAGTAGTTTTCCGTCAGAGCTAGGGACATTCATATCTCGCCATTGACGCCTGTTCTCATTTAAAAATGCCTCTACCTTTTTGTCTATTTCAGTGGCCGTAGCAGACTCCTGAGCTAATAGGCTGCCCAGGGTGAAAAAAAGAAGCATCATTCCTGTTAGAAGGTGCTTTCTGTGGTAAAAGTTAATTTGTTTCATTGCCGCGGCATTTACCTTAAATATCCAAAAATATTTTGACGGAGTTTACTAAAAAGGAGCATTTTAACACCTTTAAGTTCTACTTGTGTTTTTATAACGAGAACTTGAGTGCTCTAAGGAGTAATAGTTTGTCGATACTCTCATTTGGGTGCCTACTTTAATCCATAAATAATTTAGGAAGGAAAAGCGAAAGATCTGGAAACAAAGTAACAATGGTAAGTACAATCAGGCTTACCAATAGAAAAGGAAGTCCGGCCTTACTCACTGCTCCTATAGATACCTTACCAATACTCGATGAGACAAAAAGACATACTCCAAGGGGAGGGGTGGTCAGGCCGATCATCAAATTTAAAAGCGCTATTACGGCAAAGTGGATAGGATCTACATCTACTGCCAGGGCCACTTTTAGGAGTATGGGAAACAATATGAGTAGGGCGGCAATGGTTTCCATAAAGGTCCCTACCAATATCAATAGAATATTAATAAGAAGAAGTACTACATATTTGTTTTCTGAAAAGTTAAGGATCTCTCCCGAGACAATTTGTGGCAGTTGCTCCGTAATTAGAATCCACCCAAAAAGATTGGCAAATCCAATAAGCACCATCAAAGAAGCAGAGGTCTTCATGGCGTCCAGGACAATGATCTGAATGTTTCTCAGATTCAGTTTTTTGTAGATGAATGCTCCCACCAAAATGGCATAAATAACGGCTATGATAGAGGCTTCCGTAGGGGTAAAGACTCCGCCAATAATTCCAAACAAGATTATAAAGGTCATCAACAAGGACCAGAAGGTATCCAGGAAACCTTTAAAAATTTGTTTGATATTACTTTTTGGTAGTTTGGGATATTGCTTCTTTCTCGATATAAAATAAGCCACCCCCATTAGACCAAAACCAAGTAAAAATCCGGGAATTGCCCCTGCAAGGAATAAACGCCCAACAGACAATCCGCTTAGGGTAGCGGCAATGATCATTGGAACACTCGGAGGGATTATCGGACCCACAGTGGACGAGGCCGCCGTAACGGCACAGGAGAAATCTGCATCATAACCTTCCTTTTTCATGGCAGGGATCATTACCGCTCCAATGCTGGCTGTATCTGCTATTGCAGTTCCGGAAATACCTGCAAAGAGCATAGATGCTCCAATATTTGCCAAAGCAAGACCCCCCCTGATATGACCAGTAAGATGATTGCAGAAAGAGATGATCTTTTCTGTAAGCCCTCCGTGATTCATGAGATTTCCGGCCAGGATGAATCCAGGGATACTCAATAGCACAAATACATCGATCCCCGAATACATCTTCATGGGAATGATTATTAAGGGAATGCCCTTGAAAATCACATAAGTTAAGCAAGCCAGGCCCAATGCAAAAGCAATGGGAAATCGCATTAATAAGCATAGCACGAAGACAATAACCAGAATCCAGATCATACTAGTGTCTTAAGTTTTTAAGGTTCTTTAAAAGTTCGAAAAAGGAAAAAAGGGCCACTGAAACCCCCATGATCACCATACTGATAAAGGCAAATGCCATAGGTACTGCAAGACTCGGAGAATGCTCCGGGATGCCCACTATAACAAATTGGACCGCAAAAACGGCCAGGATGATAAAGAGCACTATGGTAAAACAGTTCACGATCAGTTTTATAATGAGCTGCTTTTCTTTACTTATCCTATTAAAAAGTACATCGAACTGTACATAATAATCGTCTTTCATTGCAAGTCCGGCACCAAAACTAACAGCATAAATAAAGAAAAACCGAGCGGCCTCTTCTGTCCACGAAGGGGCGCTTTCAAGAAAAAAGCGAGCATATATTTGAATGCAAATAGCTATAATGAACCCAAGGGAGCTCACCAGCGTACCGTACTTAAGAAATTTGGCAATTACCTTTTTCAGTTTTCTCATTTCCTCGAGGCGATGATTTGATTGTATACATCTTGCATTTCCGGAGACAGACTTTCATAGATTGCCTTACGGCACTTTAGAGCATACGCTTCCTGGTCTACTTCTATAAATTTCATTCCGGCAGCCTTAAGTTCATCCTGAACCTTTTTCTCATTGTCTATAAAAAGCTGGTGTTCATAGGCCTGCATATCTTCGGCAGCCTGGAGAAAGATCGCTTTCAGATCATCCGGAAATGCCTGAAATTGTTTTTCCCCGATGACGGGGTAGGTCCAGCTTACCACATGGGCGGTTAAATTGATATATTCCTGGACCTCAGAGAAGCCAGAAGCCTTGATCATTGCAAAAGGGTTTTCCTGGGCTTCTATTGTGCCCTGTTGAAGGGAGGTAAAAACTTCGGAAAATGCCATTGGGGTAGGCTTGGCTCCCAAGGCTTCCCATGTAGTAACAAAAGAAGGAACATTTGGCACCCTGATGATCAGTCCCTGTAGTTCGTCGGGATGCTTTAAGGGTCTGTTCGAAGTTAAATGCCTGGGCCCTCTTTGAAAATACCCCAAAGGCCTGATTCCGGTTTTTTCTCGCATTTCGCGTTCCATCCGCTGCCCAATGGGTCCTTCTATTAAATTTTTCATGTCCGTGGAATCGCGAAGGAGGAAGGGTAATTCACAGAAAGCAACAATCTCTATCCAGTTGTTAAGCATGGAGCCGGTGGTAGTCATATCAATGACCCCAGCCTGTATAAGTCTAATAGCCTCAATTTCCTTGGCCAGTTGTTCAGAATGATAGTTCTTTACCACAATCCTGCCATTGGACCGTTCTTCCAGGATTTCTGCAAAGTATTCGAAAGCCTTATACCAGGTATGATTCTCACTTACGAGATGACTGGCATGTAAAAGAAACTCCGGTTCATTTTGGTCCTTACAAGCCGAAATTCCCAAACTTACCGTCAATACCAGAATAAAAGCCCTTAATGGAAAATGCAGGATTGCCCTCTTTTTAAATTTTACAGAAGAAATTTTCAATATGCTAAAGTATTAACAAGATGATCCCAAGGTACAAAAAGCATCTATATCAATATAGACACCAGCTTTTGCTTAGAAATTTAAATCAAAATCACATCAAATCAGGAAGTACTAATCATATGTTCTATTCTTTAGTTCATCGGTTTCCCATTTTCTTGCCCTAAATCCTAATATTAGATTAATTGGGAAGTCCCGGAGGTAATGGTGTATTTACCGAAGACGTCACAAATACTTTTGAATTAATTGTATCTTAGGTTTATGAGGAGTAAAAGTATAGGGCATATTGCAATAAAGCTGGCATGGATTGTAGTGCTCTTTTTCAATGCTTCTGTTTGGAGCCAGAATACCTTAACTTTTGAGAGGATATCCACGGATGACGGGCTTTCCCAAAGCGATATTAATTGCATATATCAGGATCATCAGGGCTTTATGTGGTTTGGAACTCATGACGGATTAAATAAATATGACGGTTATGACTTTAGTGTGTTTAATCCTGATAAGAATAATCCCGGGAGTGTTAGCAGTAATCTGATCTTTAAGATCGAAGGAGACAACAATGGCAATCTATGGATAGGGACAACCGGAAGCGGATTGAATTTCTTTGATAGGTCGACCGGAAAATTTAGGGTTTTCAAGCATGAAGATGAGCGACCTCATAGTATAAGCAATGATCATATTACCGCCTTATATAAGGATAAGAAAGACCGGCTTTGGATTGGCACTCATGAAGGGCTCAACATGCTAGATCTGACCCAGAATAGAGATAGTCTTGTGTTTGAGCGCTTTAACCCGGAAGAGGACCCTTTTGTGACAGGCTGGGACGGGAATGCGATCTTTGCAATTTTTGAAGACAGTAAGAACCGCATATGGGTTGGAGGTCATAACGGGCTTTACCGTATGTCCAGAGACAGGAAAGGAGATCTGTACTTTCAACTGGTAAACGAATCTATTGGTTTGCCAAATATCAACGTAAGGTGTATTGCGGAAGACAAATTTGGGCGACTCATCTTAGGGACCACCGCAGGTTTGTATCTCCTTGGGGGTACACCCGGCTCCAATAAGATTTTGACCCTCTATGAAGGTTCTTTTAATGATCTGGCCATTAGTGCCGATAACCATATTTGGGCCGCTTCTTCAAACGGACTCTTATACTTTAGGAACGCGGACAATTTGACCCCGCCAAAATTTGTTGAGAGGTTTACTTATGATCCCAGAAATAGTACCAGTCTTAGTAAGGACATTGTTAAGTCATTATATGTAGACAGAACAGGTATTATCTGGGCCGGCACCAATGGTGGCGGGCTAAACAAATTTGACCCGGAACGAAAACAATTCAGGCATATCAGAAAGACAGATCGGGCCAACAGCCTCAGTTACGATAAAATTCGTTCCATGTATGAAGATAGCAATGGTACTTTGTGGATAGGAACCGAAGGGGGCGGACTCAATATGCTTCATGCATCCGATGACCGGAACTACACCAATTTTAGAAATTTTCAAAAAATTCCCAGGGCGTTTGCTATAACCGAAGTGCAGCTTGGAGGGAAGAAAAAACTGCTGATTGGGGCGGAGGACTCACCCGGCTTATACGAAGTTGATATTAGCCCAAATACCAACATTTCGGAAGAAAGTTTCAAGGTCATTCCAGAAATTAACAGAAGCGTTTTTGCGTTGTTAGAAGACAGCAATAAGAACATTTGGATCGGCACCTATGCCGGAGGTGTGCATAGATGGCTATATAACAAGGCCACTGGTACTTACCAGAAAGATGTCCTGGCTTATGAAGAAACAAATCAAAAGGGTATTTCTAGCAATATTATCAGAAATATTAAAGAAGATGAGCAGGGAAATATATGGTTTGCAACAGGAGACGGATTATGTAAACTCAGTCCAAAAGAGGCCCTAAAGAGCAACCCCAATTTTGATATTTACCAGAACATTGAGGGAGATGCCAATAGTTTAAGTCATGATTATATTCTTTCTATTTACGAAAGCAAACTTGGTGATCTCTGGATTGGTACTTTTGGTGGCGGACTAGACAAGTTTGTGCCTGGTGCGGAAGGTGAAGAGGATAGATTTATCAACTATTCAGAAGGACACGGTCTTCCGAACAATGTTATCAAAGGTATCCTGGAAGATGAAGCAGGGAGTCTTTGGATATCTACAAATAAGGGGCTTTCCAAATTCGACCCGGAAAGTGAGATTTTCAAGAATTATGACCGCAATGACGGTTTACAGAATAATGAGTTTCAGGAACTGGCCTGTCTGAAGCGAAAGGATGGTGAAATGCTTTTCGGCGGGATAAACGGATTTAATGCATTTTACCCCGAGTATATCACGGACAATACTTTTGATGCCGAGACGGTGATCACCAATTTTTCGGTATTTAATGAAGACGTACACAGCGGAGAGGAAGTTAACGGACGCATTCTACTCAAATCCACCTTGGATAAGACAGAGAAGCTCAGACTTAAACATTGGGAGAACAATTTTTCTTTTGAGTTTTCCGCCCTTCATTTTGCCGCTCCGAGGAAGAATAAGTACGCTTATATTTTGGAAGGCTTTGATGAAGATTGGGTCTTTACTACTGCAGATAAACGATTTGCAACGTATACCAACCTGGAACCGGGAGACTATATTTTTAAGGTTAAGGCATCGAACAACGATGGAATATGGGACAGCACTCCATCACAATTGGCGGTGACCGTGGTGCCTCCATTCTGGAAAACTATATGGGCGTATTTGGCTTATGGCTTGATTGCCCTTTTGTTATTATGGGCATTCAGAAAATATACCATTATAAGGACCACAGAAAAGCATCAACTAGAATTAGAGCATATCGAAAAGGAAAATTCCGAAGAACTCCAACGATTAAAACTGGAGTTCTTTACAAATATTTCGCATGAGTTCAGAACCCCGCTAACCTTGATTAAAGGGCCTCTGGAATACTTGCAAAAAACGGGTCTTTCACTAAATAAAAAAGAAGTCGAGGAGCAGTATGAGATTATGCATAAAAACACCAATTATCTCATGCGCTTGGTAAATCAACTTCTCGATTTTCGGAAAATTAGTAAGGGTAAAATGAAGCTCGTGCTTCGAAATAGTGACATTGTCGCTTTTATCAAAGAAATTGGAGAACCTTTTCAGTTCTTGGCACATAGGCATCGCATAAACTTTAAAATGAAGACACCGTATAAGTCCGTTAATACGTGGTTTGATCATGATGCCCTTGAAAAGATCATGAACAATTTGCTGTCTAATGCCTTTAAGTTTACCCCGGAAAATGGCAAGGTTACCGTCTCCCTGGATTTAGAGGGTGATCCCGGGAAAGGGCAGGTTGTTATTAAAATAAAGGATTCCGGCCCAGGAATACCGTTAGAAAGTGTTGGTAAGATCTTCGACCGTTTTTACGTAGAAAAGGATAAAAATAAAAAGAACCTTGATGGCGCGGGGATCGGACTATCCTTTACTAAAAAACTTACCGAACTGCACAAAGGCTCTATTGATGTGAAAAGTAAACCTAACAAGGGAACGACCTTCATTGTAAGACTTCCTCAGTCTCGAGAGGTTTATGAAGGTGTAGGTGAGATCAGCATTAAAGAAGTAACTGATAATGATTATTTTATGCGGTCATCTGAAGCAGAGTCCCTGGCAGTTAGCATAAATGACGAACTGGCCGATGAAAATCTTTCAAAGTCGAGATCAAAATTACCTGTACTGCTGGTGGTGGACGATAACAGAGATATTCGCACCTTTATTAAACATGCGCTAAAGAAAGATTATGCTGTTGTAGAGGCTGAAAATGGGAAAGAAGGGTTGCGTCTCGCTCTCAAAATACTTCCAAATATTATCCTTACAGACATTATTATGCCCGTCATGGATGGGGTGGAATTCTGTGAAAAACTTAAAACCAGACAGGAGACCAGTCACATCCCCGTGATCATGCTTACGGCAAAAGCTTCACAGGAAAGCGAAATGGAGGGTCTGAAGAATGGTGCTGATGACTATATCAAGAAGCCTTTCGACATGGAAGTCTTGCAGTTAAAACTATTAAATACTATTAAGCATCGTGAAGAACTCAGAAAAAGGTTTAACCGAGATGTAACCCTTCAACCTAAAGAAGTAACAGTAACATCTACGGATGAGTTATTCCTGAAAAAAGCTATAGAAATTGTGGAGCTACATATGATGGATACAGATTTCAATGTAGAAATGATGGTAAAAGAAATGGGCCATAGTAGAAGTAATCTCTATCTTAAGTTTAAAGAATTAACCGGACTTTCCTCTAGCGAGTTTATCAGAAATATTCGCTTAAAAAGGGCCATGCAACTTCTGGAACAGAGCAATCGGTCTGTAAAGGAGATCATGTATATGACCGGATTTAATACCGCTTCCTACTTTTCAAAGTGTTTTAAGAAACAGTTTGGGGTTATTCCAAGTGAATACGTGAAGCACATTCGAAACACTGAAAAACTGACCAAATTCTAATCCGATCTATGAGACTTCTGAGAACTACCTTAAAGATCCTAATTTCTTTAAGCGCTTTTTGGATAATTAACAGCTGCGGAAATTCAAAGAAAGAGCAGCCCATTAATGGCGAAATAAAAAAACCTAATGTTATCATTATTATGACCGATGATCAAGGCTATGGTGATCTCGGATATCATGGAAACCCTATTGTAAAAACCCCTCATTTAGATAAATTCGCTTCAGAGTCCCTTGAGCTGACCAATTTTCATGTGGGAACAACCTGTACTCCAACCAGGGCAGGAATAATGACCGGCCGTAATGCCAATAGAAATAACGCCTGGCATACCATTGCAGGCTGTTCCATTCTGTTAGCCGATGAAGAGACTATGCCCGAGGTTTTTGAAAGAAATGGCTATGATACGGCGATGTTCGGGAAATGGCATTTAGGGGATAATTATCCTTTCAGACCTCAGGATAGAGGTTTTAAAACCGCTGTGTACCATGGCGGCGGCGGTGTAGGTCAAACTCCGGATTATTGGAACAACGATTATTTTGACGATACCTACTTCAGAAATGGGGAGCCTGAGAAATTCAAAGGTTATTGCACCGACGTTTGGTTTAAGGAAGCAAAAGATTTTCTAAGTAAAAAAAGAGAACAACCATTCTTCCTTTATCTAGCACCAAATGCCGCACATGGTCCCTTTAATGTTCCGGAGTCTTATGCCAGAATATACGATAATGCACCACTGACTGCAGAACAGAAAAGGTTTTATGGGATGGTCTCCAATATCGACGATAACTTTGGGGAACTTATTGCTCTTTTAAAGCAACAGAAACAATTCGACAATACAATCTTAATATTTACTACGGATAATGGCACTGCCAGGGGAATCACTTATTTGAAGGATGAGGAGAAACATTTAGGTTATAATGCAGGACTGAGAGGAATAAAAGGGAGCCATTATGATGGCGGCCATAAAGTCCCATTCTTTATTAGCTGGCCTGAAGGTGGAGTTCAAGGGAATACCAGGAATGCCTCGCTCGCAGCTCATGTAGATCTACTCCCAACCCTTACTCAATTGGCAAAACTCCCATATCAAACAAAAAAGAAACTGGATGGTGCGGATATCTCTAAATTAATAGTAGGAGAAGAAACTTCTTTAGATCGGTTGCTTGTGATAGATACCCAGCGCAATCAATTACCGGAAAAAGGACGCAATAGTTGTGTAATGTGGAATCAATGGCGATTGATAGATGGCAAAGAGTTGTACGATATCGAAAATGATCCTGGACAAAAGGAGGATATTGCACAACTACATCCTGAAAGAGTACTTAAAATGGAGAAGTTCTATGAGGACTGGTGGAAAAGTCTTGAACACGATATCAGATATGCAGAAATACCCTTGGGGTCCGAGAACAAAGAGCCCGTTAGGATCACCGTGCACGATATGCACACCCAGGAAAATTTACCCTGGAATCAAAATCAAATCAGGAAAGCTGCTTCCGCTCCAGATGGATATTACAGTGTCAAAGTCCTGGAAGAAGGTAGCTATAGTTTTAAACTCTACAGATATCCGCCGGAGTCTGGCTTAGCTATTAATGCCGTTGCCTCTGAGGTCCAGGGAACAGATTTTAGAGATGCACTCCCTGCCGCTAAGGCACTAAACTTGGTAGAGGCAGAACTTGTTTTTGACGAAATTGTTATGGAAAGACAAGCTGTTAAAGATGAGGGAAAATATGTTGAGATCGAGGGAGATCTAAAGAAAGGAAGTTATAAATTAAAGAGCAATTTTCTAAGCTCAAATAATAAGGTAGTACCGGCTTTTTATACCGTTATTGAAAAATTATAAACATGAAACAACTAGTGGCAATTGTATTAGTCATTCTTTCTTTAGGATGTAAACCACAACCAAAAGAAACTGCAACCAAACCTAACATCGTCTTCATTTTTGCAGATGATATGACTTACACGGCCGTTAATGCTTTGGGCAATAAAGAAATCTATACCCCAAATTTAGACCGCCTGTTCAATAAGGGAACCGCTTTTACCCATGCCTATAATATGGGTGCCTGGAATGGTGCTGTATGTGTGGCTTCAAGGGCCATGATTATTTCGGGCCGAAGCGTCTGGGAGGCCAATGCTTATCGTCAGAATTGGATACAGGGTAAGGGTTTGGATAAAACCTGGGGCAAGCTTATGGAAGGAGCTGGTTATGACACCTATATGACCGGGAAGTGGCATGTTGATGCCCCCGCAGACAGCGTTTTTCAGAATGTTGTACATATCAGACCGGGAATGCCTTCAGATTCTTGGAATCATTCCGGTCGTATTAAGATGATCAACGATTTATTGGAAAAAGGGGTGTCAGAGGAAGAGATCAAAGCCATTGGGTACAATCGTCCCCAAAGTGAAAAAGATACCTCCTGGTCTCCTACAGACAAGAAATTTGGTGGCTTTTGGCTCGGTGGAAAACATTGGAGTGAAGTATTAAAGGATGATGCTTTAGGTTTCCTTGAACAGGCCAAATCTAAAGATAATCCTTTCTTTATGTATCTCGCGTTTAATGCGCCTCATGATCCCAGACAAGCTCCTCAGGAATTTCTCGATATGTATCCCTTGGAAAATATAAGTTTACCAGAAAGCTTTCTTCCAGAATATCCTTTTAAAGACGGAATTGACAACGGACCAGACTTGCGAGACGAGGCGCTTGGGCCTTTCCCAAGAACTCCTTATGCCGTAAAGAAGCACATCCAGGAATATTATGCTATAATCACTCACTTAGATGAACAAATAGGAAAAATACTGGAAGGCTTGGAAGCTACTGGGAAAATGGAGAATACTTACATTATTTTTACGGCAGATCACGGACTGGCTATAGGAAGGCATGGACTACTGGGCAAACAAACCCAATTTGACCATAGCATACGTCCTCCTTTTGTTATTGCCGGACCTCAGGTTCCTGAAGGGAAGAAGATATCTGAAGATATTTACTTACAGGATGCAATGGCCACAAGTCTGGAATTGGCCGGAGTAGAGAAGCCAAACTATATTTTCTTCAACAGCATTATGGATTTGGTAAAAGGAGACCAAAAAGAGAGTTCCTATGAGGCCATTTACGGCGGGTATGTTAATTCGCAACGGATGATCAGGAAAGAGGGGTTTAAATTGATGGTGTATCCTAAAATCAACAAACTGTTGCTCTTCAATATGGATAAAGATCCTGAAGAAATGACAAACCTCGCTGATTTACCGGAATACCGAGCTAAGGTTTCGAGCTTGTTCAAAGACCTGCAAAAATTGCAACAAGACCTTAGGGATACCCTCGACCTTTCAACCGCATACCAAAAGGCGTTGATAAACTGATTCACAGACCTCCGCAGAGCGAATTCCCTAACCATTTGTTTTGCTCTTAGAAACATAGGTTACGCTCAAATATGGGCATTGTCTATATCTTGTCTAGAAATTTAACTCAGAAAAACTTTATCAATGGCTTATCTTTAAGGTAACCAAGAGCGTCATAATTTTTTTAATGAAGAAAATGAAAAGGAAAGTAAAACCTCAAAGCCATAGCAGAAGACGATTTATTAAACGATCTGCCCTTGCAGCCAGTGCCATCACCATAGTGCCAAGACATGTTCTTGGGCAGGGATTTGTTGCTCCCAGTGACAAAATAAATCTGGGATTTATAGGATTGGGAAGACAGGGCCAAGGCCTCGCCTCGCGCTTTGCCACAGAAACCAAGGCTCAAATCGTGGCCGGTTGTGATGTTTGGTCTACCAAAAATGCGGACTTTCAAAAGCACACAAATAAACTATATGCCAAACAACGAAGGCAGGGCAATTTTAGTGGAATAAAAGTTTATGACGCCTATAAAGAACTGCTTCTAGATGGGGCAGTAGATGCGGTGGTTATTGCGACCCCGGATCATTGGCATGCTACACAGGCAATAGATGCCTTAAGGGCCAAAAAAGATGTGTACTGCGAAAAACCTTTAACACATAGGATTTCTGAGGGCATTGCTTTGGTAAAGGCTGTAAAGGAAACAGGACAAATTTTGCAGACTGGAAGCATGCAAAGATCCTGGGAAAATTTCAGAAGAGCCTGTGAGTTGATTAGAAATGGCTATTTAGGTGAAATCACTAAAATTTTGGTAAATGTTGGAGACCCGGCAATTGATTATAATCTTGAGGCAGAGGAGTTACCAAAAGAAGTAGACTGGAACAAATGGTGCGGTCCTGCGCCTCTCTTGGCCTATAATCATAGGTTAGCTCCTTCTAGTAACAATATTGACTTTTGGCCTGATTGGAGAAAGTTCAAAGAAACCGGAGGAGGTATTCTGTCAGATTGGGGAGCACATATGTTCGATATAGTCCAATGGGCTCTGGGGATGGATCATTCAGGACCGGTAAGATACCTTCCTCCTGAAGACCGTACCGCGGTGAGAGGTTTACGCATGTTTTACGAAAATGGAATAGAGATGGTCCATGAGGATTTTGACAGAGGATGGGGTGTTCGTTTTATGGGTAGTGAGGGTACTCTAGATGTGAGTCGTGGATATCTGGAAACCAACCCTGCAAACCTTTTGACCGCCGAGTTAAAGGATAGCGACATCCGCTTATATAATTCACGTGGCAACCATTTACAAGATTGGTTAGATGCCATTAAAAACGGTACCAACCCCTTGTGTGATGTGGAAACCGGCCATAGATCCGCATCAATCCCAAACATCGCGAATATTGCCTATGAGTTAGGTCATGTCCTGGAATGGGATCCAAAGGAAGAGCACTTTAAAGGAGATGCGGTGGCCAATGCCCTTAGAAGTAGAACAAATAGAATTTATGAGTAGTAGGAGATACGATAATAGTATGCGTTTAGAAAAAATACTTTTGGGCCTCATAGTTGTCTTGATCACTTCATGTGGTGGTCCTGACCTTCCTGAGGCCGTTGCAGTGGCCTATGAAAAATTGCCCGAAAATATCGACTTTAATCAGCATGTTAAACCTATTTTATCAGACAAGTGCTTTATTTGCCACGGTCCTGATAAAGCCAAAGTAAAAGCAGGGCTACAACTACATCTCCCTGAGCTGGCCTATGCAGAATTGGAGAACGCTCCGGGAAGTTACGCCATAAAACCTGGTTCTTTAGGGAAAAGTGAATTGGTGAACAGGATTCTTTCTGAAGACCCTGATCTTGTTATGCCAGAGCCGGAAACTCATTTGGTTTTAACGGCTTATGAAAAGGCAATGCTGATAAAATGGATAGAGGATGGGGCAGAATATAAGGATCATTGGGCATTTATTCCCACAAAGGAGAAATCACCTCCAAAGGTCGCTCATAGCGATAAGGTAAAGAACCCTATTGATAACTTTATACTTGCCAGGTTGGAATTGGAGCAGTTAGATCCCAGCCCAAAAGCAGACAAGGAAACCTTGTTAAGGCGTCTTTCTTTCGATTTAACAGGCCTCCCGCCAAGCTTGGAGGAAATAGATGCTTTCCTGAAAGACGATTCTCCAAATGCTTATGAAAAACAAGTAGACCGCCTATTGGCCTCCCCGCATTACGGAGAGCAAATGACCTTGGATTGGATGGATCTTTCTCGTTATGCAGACACACATGGATATACGGTTGATAGATACCGAGATGTTTCTCCCTGGCGCGATTGGGTCATAAAAGCTTTTCAAAACAACATGCCTTATGATGAATTTGTACGTTGGCAAATAGCAGGGGATATGATGCCAAATGCCTCCAAGGAGCAAATTTTGGCTACCACTTTCGGCCGTTTGCATCCACAGAACCTAGAAGGCGGAATTGTTGATGAGGAATTTCGTTCAGAATATGTTGCAGACCGCACCAACGTTGTTGGAGAAGCTTTTCTGGGACTCACCATGGCCTGTGCCAAATGTCATGATCATAAGTATGACCCAATTACACAGAAAGACTATTACGAAATGTATAGTTTCTTCAATAATGTAAATGAATCTGGGCAAATACCCTGGGATTGGTCTATGCCCGTACCCAATATGCAACTCCCAACAGATGAGCAGGAAGAGTTTTTTGCTTATGTAGACAATCTAATAGGAGAACAAGAGGAGGAGCTTAGCAATGTGGCGCTGGAAGAAAGTGGAAAGGCCGCGGAATGGATTGCTAGCGAGGATTATAAAAAAATCAGACAAAATGGCTACCCTAGTAATTTAGTGGCAAGGGTAGATTTCAAAAATGGAAATTTGAATAATGCCCTGCCCCCCTATCAGAAAGGGAAAATGGATCGCCAGTTCGCCCCTAAACAGATCGCCAAAATTGTGGACGGATATACCGGTAAGGGATTAGAATTGGATGGTGACGCCTGGTTAGATCTGAACCCTATTGGGATCTTTAGACGCAATGAGCCTTTTAGCGTAGGGATTCGGGTAAAACTTCCAAAGGAGTTGGAGAACGGCGTAATTTTTCACAAAAACTATGGAACAAGATTGCACAGTTATAGGGGGTATCAATTATCCCTAAAAGAAAATAAGTTAGAATTGATCATGGCTCATGTATGGCCAGACAATGCCATCGTAGAATTTAGTACTCAGGAAGTTCCAAAAGATGAGTGGATCCAATTAACCATGACCTATGACGGCTCCAGCTCGGCTGAGGGATTAAAAGTGTATATGAATGGATCAGAGCTGCAAACCGAAGTCGAAGTTGATAACCTTTACAAGGACATTATCTTCAATGCCTATGAAGACTTCATTTATAAACAGCCTATAGAACCGGGCCTACAGATTGGTGCCCGATGGAGGGGTAAGGGCATTGGCGGTGCAGTAGTGGATGATATTTTGGTTTTTACCAAGGAATTAACCCCCTTAGAAGTTGCTCAGCTTGGAAATCCCGATGGGCTAAAGTCATTATTGGCTAAAACGTCCGGCCAATTAAGTGCGGATGAGAAACAAGTTCTTGAGGACTACTTTCTAAACAACAGATCTGGCATTTATCAAAAGTCTTTGGCCAATCTCAAAAAAACCAGGGAAATTCAAATTGATAGCGCAGAAAGGGTTCAGGAGATCATGGTGATGAAGGAAATGGAGAAGCCAAGAGAAACTTTTGTGCTGGAAAGGGGATTATACGATCAATATGGCGAGCAAGTTTATCCCAATGCCCCGGAGAAGATATTTGCCTTTTCGGATAATCTGGAAAAAAACCGCCTGGGACTCGCCAAGTGGGTTACTAGTGATGACAACCCCCTTTTTTCGCGGGTGACTGTTAACCGTTATTGGAAAAATATTTTCGGATCGGGAATAGTTCGTACGGTTGAGGACTTTGGAAACCAGGGAGAATTACCCAGTCACCCTGCTCTTTTAGACTGGTTAGCCAATGAGTTCAAAGCCTCGGGATATGATGTTAAGGCCTTACATAAGCTTATGGTGATGTCTAATACCTATCAACAATCTTCTTTGGCAAATGAAGCGTTAATGAATAGAGACAAGGCAAATCGACTGCTCGCAAGAGGTCCTTCAAAGCGGTTGACAGGTGAGATGCTAAGGAACAATGTGTTGGCAGCATCCGGGTTGTTAAATCGTAAAATTGGCGGGAAAAGTGTTAAGCCTTATCAGCCTGCTGGGCTTTGGAAGATCAATGGCGCAGCTTATGAAGAGGATCAGGGAGAAAAACTATATCGAAAGAGTATGTATACGATTTGGAAACGCTCTGTGCCTCACCCGACTATTGCCACCTTTGACGCCCCTGAAAGATCGTTCTGTGCTGTGCGCAGACAGGAGACCAATACGCCTTTGCAGGCGCTGGTTTTAATGAATGATCCTATCTATGTGGAAGCCTCCAGAGTATTGGGTTATAACATGTTGCAGTATTCCGATCCAAAGGCGGGCATTGCAGACACTTTTAAAAAATTAACCGGGAGAACCATCCTGAAAGAGGAGCTACAATTGTTGGCCGAACTCCGATTGGAAGAGTATGAGAAATTCAGGACAAATGAGCAGAAAACTGCGGGTTGGATGAATACAGGTGAGTTCAGGATTGCCAACGTAGACGATGAGGCTTTGGTTGCCGCCAATGCAGTAGTGACCAGTACCATTATCAATTCTGATGCAGCAATAACAAAAAGATAGTTAAAGATTAAACTCGAATACCATGTGCCATAATCATGAGAATCTAAGATCAAACAATAAGGACCTGAGAGAAGTTGAACGGATTATGGATCGTCGAAACTTCTTGACTAAAACATCTATGGGTCTTGGGGCAATCGCCCTAGGAAATTTGTTAAACGCAGATAAGGCTTTCGCAGGTATTAAAAGTGGTGGTCTGGATACCTCCAGTCCGGAGGCGCGGCTAAATTCCTATAACAAAAATCGTTTAGGGCTTCCGCATCATCTACCGAAAGCCAAGAGAATAGTCTACTTATTCCAAAGTGGCGGTCCGTCACAACTCGAAATGTGGGACTATAAACCTAAGCTCAAAGATATGTTCGGGCAGGATTTACCAGACTCTGTGAGGCAGGGGCAGCGATTGACAGCCATGAGTGCCGAGCAAACAACCTTTCCGATGGCACCCTCGATTTTCGATTTTCAACAGCATGGGGAAACCGGGACCTGGGTCAGTGAATTACTGCCATATACGGCTGAGGTGGTAGACGATTTGTGCTTTATCAAATCGATGCAAACAGATCAAATAAACCACGATCCTGCCATTACTTTTATGCAAACCGGAAATCAATTGCCGGGCCGACCTTCTATAGGGGCCTGGTTGAGCTACGGATTAGGTTCTGATAATGAAAACCTTCCAACTTTTATCACCTTGATTACCAAAAACATGGGAGGGCAACCTCTGTATTCCAGGTTGTGGGGTAATGGTTTTTTACCTACCGAACATCAGGGAGTACAGTTTCGTTCTGGGAAAGACCCCGTGCTCTATTTAAGCGATCCTCAAAATTACGATGGAAATGATAGGAGAAAGATGCTGGATTATTTAGGTAAACTAAATGAAGTACAGCATGATGCCTATGGAGATCCCGAGATCAAGGCCCGTATGGCACAGTATGAAATGGCATTCCGAATGCAGACTTCCGTTCCCGAGGTGACCGATATGTCTGATGAACCCGATTACATTTTTGAGATGTACGGAGAGGACAGTAGAGACCCAGGCACCTATGCGGCAAACTGTCTGATGGCCCGAAAGCTATTGGAAAAAGATGTAAAATTTGTGCAATTATACCATCAAGGCTGGGATCAGCACAGCTATTGTCCGGGTGGTGTTAAGGCCCAATGTAAGCGAACAGACCAGGCTAATGCGGCTTTGATTAAGGACCTTAAGCAACGTGGGATGCTAGAAGATACCCTGGTGGTTTGGGGAGGAGAGTTCGGGCGTACCGTGTATTCCCAGGGGCAGTTGACTCCTGAAAACTACGGCAGGGATCATCATCCAAAGGCTTTTACTATGTGGATGGCAGGGGCAGGCGTTAAGGCAGGTTATACCCACGGAGAAACCGATGACTTTAGTTATAATGTGATTAAAGATCCGGTTCATGTACACGATTTTCATGCTACGCTGCTTCACCTTTTTGGAATTGATCATGAGCGATTGATTTTTAAGCATCAGGGAAGACGATTTAGATTAACTGATGTTCACGGACATGTAGTAAAGGATCTATTGGCCTAATGGTTTTAGGCCATACCCAGAATAAGACCAACCACTAATTAAGTTCATACAAATGGAAAACCGGAGGACCTTTATAATGAGAACTGCACTTGCAGGAGCCGCCCTGGCCACAACGCCTTCATTTGCAATACACAGTAAAAAGAAAGTCTCGTTTGAAGACGAGATTATAGGTCATGGAGATTTTAAGTACAAGGTAAAAAAAGACTGGGCCAAAATGACCGTAGGTCATAATCCCATTCTGAATTGTCATGAAATGCAGATGGATAGCAAGGGTCGGCTAATTATGTTGGGCGATCATACGGACAACAATGTGCTTGTTTTTGATAAGTCGGGGAAACTTTTAGACTATTGGGGCACCCGCTATCCTGGAGGTCATGGTTTAACCCTACATAATGAAGGTGGAGAGGATATGCTGTACATTGTAGACTGCGGTTGGTTTCAGGACAAAAGAGGGAAATGGACCAAACAGGCCGGAACGGTTAGCAAGACTACGATAGACGGCCGATTATTGTTTATGTTACCAGACCCTCATACTATAGGCGTCTATACAGAGGAGCAGGACTATTTGCCTACCGAAACTGCTGTTGGCCCAAATGGAGATATCTATGTGGCCGATGGCTACGGCTCAGATTTTATCATTCAATTTAATTATAAGGGGGAATTTATTCGCAAGTGGGGCGGTCATGATAACGCTGATGAAAACTACAATTTGGCTAATGCCCACGGCGTAGCTGTTGACTACCGTGATAAGGAAAATCCCGTTTTGATTATCACCTCAAGAGCCACAAACTCCTTCAAGTTCTTTAGCCTTGATGGAAAATATATTAAGACGGTTAGCTTACCCGGTGCCTTTGTTTGCAGACCTGTGCTTGATGATGACAATATTTATTCGGGAGTATGTTGGTCCCGCACAAGGGATGGCAAGGATTATGTCAGAGACACTGGCTTTGTCACCATTCTGGACAAAGACAATAAAGTAGTTTCTAATCCCGGCGGAGAGGCCCCTGAATATAAGAATGGGGAACTTCAAACCATGTTTCAAGCAAGCAAACCGGTATTTAATCACGGCCATGATGTATGTGTAGATGATGATAAGAATCTTTATGTATGCCAATGGAATGCCCATCACACCCCACCCGTGAAATTGGAGCGAGTATAGCAATTACCATTTTAAACTAGCCGTTATGCGATTTAATACTAAGCAATTCACAAAGGTTTTTAAGGTCGTATGTATACTGGCTGTCCTAATTTCTTGTCAGGAGCAGGTAGTTATTCAAGATGGGCAACCTCCTAATATCATCTATATCATGTCTGATGATCATACCACACAGGCTTTTGGGATTTATGGGAGTCGGTTAGCGGGTTTAAACCCAACGCCCAACCTGGACCGCTTGGCCGGTGAGGGAATGATCTTTGACAACTGCTTTGTAAATAACTCAATTTGCGTTCCCAGCAGAGCCGCTATAATTACCGGCCAGCGAGCACAGACCAATGGTGTTCTAGACTTAGAAGGGAGCATTGCACCAGAGAAACAGTATTTGCCTTTAGAAATGAAAAAGCTGGGATATCAAACGGCCATAGTAGGTAAGTGGCATTTGCATGAAGAACCAGCTCAATTCGATTTCTACCAGGTATTACCCGGGCAGGGGAAATATTTTGATCCGGATTTTCGCGTAAGAGGAGAAAAACCCTGGCCGGAAAATATGGTGACCACCCAGGGGCATTCCTCGGATAAGATCATGGACATTACCCTGGAATATCTCAAAAATAAAAGAGACCCAGATAAACCCTTCTTTCTAATGCATCATTTTAAAGCTCCTCATGACGATTTTGAGTATGCGCCCCGATATGAAGAATACCTTGAAAATACTTTTATACCGGAACCGGAGAGCCTTTATGAAATAAAAAATCACGGTTCAGAAGCGACTAGGGGCAAAAGGGATTCATTAACACGGATTATTGGCTCCTCGGTATCGCACAGGAATGTTATCAGAAATCAGGCCATGAATATCTATTGGAATGATAGCACTATTTATAAGCAGTATAGAAATGCCAGGGATATTGCTCCGGAAGAATATGTAAAATGGGAAGTTAACGATGCGGAAAAGGCGTATGCCAGCAAGACCTATCAGGATTATTTAAAAAAGTACTTGCGGTGTGTAAAAGGAGTGGATGATAATATAAAACGTTTGTTAAACTACCTTGAAGAAGAGGATCTTTTGGATAATACTGTTATTGTATATACTGGTGACCAGGGCTTTCTGCTGGGAGAACACGATTATATAGATAAAAGATGGATGTACGAGGAGTCTATGAGAATGCCATTTTTTGTTAGATATCCGGAAAAGATCAAAGCTGGAAGTAGGACAGATGCCATCATAAATAATACAGATTTCGCCCCAACACTAATTGAACTTGCCGGGGGGAGTGTACCTACCTACATGCAGGGGAAAAGCTTTAAAACAATCCTTGAATCCGGGGAAGAACCAGAAGACTGGCAAAAGGCTACCTACTATCGCTATTGGATGCACTTGGCTCATCGGCATCAAAACCCTGCCCACTTCGGAATAAGAACGAAGCAGTACAAATTGATTTTCTACTACGGTAAATACTGGGTTGATACGGATGATCCTAATGCCGAGTGGAATAAGCAGAGCTGGGGAAATGATTTTGCCAATCATACACCTGCGGCCTGGGAGTTTTACGATCTTGAAAAGGATCCGAAAGAAATGAATAATGCCTATGAAGATCCTGCCTATTCCGATATCATTGCCGACTTAAAACTTCAATTGGCTGATTTGAGAGAAGAGCTTAACGAGACAGACTCAAATTTTCCGCATATACAGAAAGTGATTGAAGAACATTGGGATGATTAAACCGGCTTAGCATGAGACTTACAAATAAATTTTCATTGATAACAATACTATTTGTGTTTGCTTGTTCAGACGCAAAAAAAGAGTCCCAAGAAGAAGGGGGCTTTCCATTCATTCTACCAAAAGAAAAACCGGAAAGGCCTATGAGCGCTGCAATGGAAAGAATCTATACAGACTATCTGGCAGCAAGACCGGAAGAGAATGAATTGTTCAGTCAGTTTAAATATACGGAGCTGAAGGGTTTTGATTATAATGATCATGACGGAACCATATCGAGGCGTGATCCCTCCAAGATCTTGTACCATAATGGCAAATACTATGTCTGGTATACCTACAGAAATACCCCTATACCACCTCAAGGTGCAGCCAAAAGTAATGATACTATTCCCTCTTCTGATTGGGACCTTTCCGAAATATGGTATGCCACTTCTAATGATGGGTTTACCTGGGAAGAGCAGGGCGTGGCCATAAAGCGGCCGAAAAAACCTTTGGTGGGTTGGCGGTCAGTTACAACCACTGATATTTTAGAATGGGAAGGTAAATACTACCTCTACTATCAGGGATTTATGGAGGCAAGTGGCAAAAGGGGAGACGATTGCCCCGTTGCCGTATCCTATTCAGATTCACCAGATGGACCATGGACGCCTTACAATGAAATTGTGATTCCCAATGGAGCTAAAGGGGAATGGGACCAGTTCTCCATTCACGATCCTTACCCTTTGGTACATAATGGTAAAATTTATTTGTACTATAAATCCGATTTTGGAGAAAGGCCAGACCTGGTAAGGATGCAGGGCCTTGCAATTGCAGATAACCCCTTAGGCCCTTTTACCAAGCACGAGTTAAATCCCGTAATTACCTCTGGCCATGAAACATCGCTATTTCCCTTTAAAGAAGGAGTAGCTGCCTTGGTGTATAAAGATGGTCCGGAGCACAACACTATTCAATATGCTGCCGATTGGGTTAATTTTGAAATTGCATCTATCACTGAGCTTTTGCCATATGCAGCAGCGCCGCACGTACCAGATGCTTTT
>JBFOMC010000148.1:0-16572 GCA_040830565.1 Flavobacteriaceae bacterium | reverse complement strand
CTTTATAAATGTTGGCGTGTTCATTGGATTTTTGTTGAGTTCCATGTTACGAAAAGATTAGTTCTTTTCATTGCCCCATTTATACCTTAAAGATTCCCCTGACGACCTACGTATTTCAACGGGATAGATATGTTATTTTCCGTTTCCTGAGAACTTTATTTGCTTTAATAAGCTGTTAACCAAATCGTTAAAGATTTTTTGTCCGGACCATAGAGCTTTCTAGTTACAGTCTTTAGCATTTCTTTTACTTCAGATATTCCCTTCATTCCTTAAATTTATAGGACTCACTTAATTCGGAATGAAAAGCAAAAAACTACTTACGCTTCCTTTCATTACAGCTATAGTACTTGCTATACTCATTTATTGGAGAGAACATGAGCTAAGAGATTTGATCCCTATTTATAAGGTATTGCTCTGGCAATTAGGTATTTGGTTGCCTTGGATATTGGGTTTTGTAGTTTTAGAAAGGTTCATGGCCAAATTGAAGAAGAATAACTATCTCGGACTTAAACTTTTTGGCTTTTGTTTTCTACTGGTGGCCTTGCATTATGGTTGGTTTTTCTGGCTAAGCTCTAATTGGAGTCCATATTTGGGGCAGGAAGGGTCGCGATTTGGAGTTTTCAGGTACTTTTTTGTCTTTTGGACTTTAATAGATGTTGGCTTAGTTTGGTTTGTTACGGATAAACTTAAATGGGCGTCCATAAAGAGGGAACCAACTCCTATACTATTGGAATTAACCCGAGGGAAAAACAAATATTTTTGTGAACCTGCTCAAATTCATTTGTTGGCCTCAGAAAACTATTATACGAAGTTATTTACGACAGAAGGCATTTTTGTTATGCGAAAACCCTTAAAATATTTTCAGGGGATCTTGCCAGAAGATATTTTCAAAAAAATTCACCGTTCCACAATCATCAACGTGAATGAAGTATCGGAACTTGTTCGCGGTGAAGATCACAAATTAGAGGTCATTATGAAAGATGGTACAAGACGCAGGGTGAGTCGAAATTTTGTAAGAGAGATCACGCTGTTCTTCAAGGATCGTACTTCCTAGATCCGTTCACTAACAAATTATGGGCTGTTTACTGCATCTAGCATTTTAAGCTCGCCATTATGCTTAAGTTTAAAAAGGAAATGGCAGTTATTTCCTTTTTGCTGTTTTATTCATCAATCAAAAAACGAAGCTTGTCATTATGGTAAAGAACTTATTCCTTATTCCTATGTTCATTGGGTTCTTGCTCTTAGCCATACTGCGGGCGGATGGGCAGATACGCGGAGATGAGAAAGCTGTTGAAGATATGCAGGCCATGGTTGAGACCATGGGTGGCAAACATATCTGGGCACAGTTAAAAAGTTTGCATTTTGTACATAGGTGGTACTTCTGGAACAAGGATTCCTATTTAGAGAATGAAATTTTGGACCTTACGGCTTCGCGTTCCTGGGTCTCTATGAAAAGTGAAACCTATCATCGCATAAGAGCCTATAGCCCTGAGCATAAATATTGGAACATTATAAACGGGGAGTTTGCGTATGCCAGTGAGGAGGCCTTTGATGCGGCTATGGAAAGGGCGCCTTATAACATATACCGCATAGCCAGGGCCGTGGCAAATGATGATGAGAATTATGAAGTCAAATTTGGGAAAGAAGAATTTCCGGGAACGCCTCGGATCGAATTCTTTGGAAGGGACGGAGAGTTCCACGGTTATATCGTTTTGAATGCCCTAAAAGAGCCGATAGTCTGGGCTACCACACAATACAAATACATATTTGGCCCAATGAAAGACTTTGGAAATTTAAGTGTCCCTAACTGGGCCGTGACCGGAGAAGGTGCGGTAACCTATGAAATGATATCCCTGGATGGAGATAATCAAAACCCGGACTTAAATCTCTTTGTTCCTCCACTACAATCCAAGGATGAAAAATGAAGCACTATTTAAAAGCCAGCCAGACTTACGGCTATTCCTATCAAGTGTTAATGAGACAAAGCAATTAGGATGAAAAGTATTTATGCCATCATACTTATTCTTATCATCTTACCTGAGCTCAAGGCACAGGAGTTCGAATTTGAGCATAAGCTTATTCCAGACGTACCTCAGGGGTCTAGAGGTGTGGCAATAGCCGATCTGGATGGGAATGGCTTTAATGATATTGTGGTGGCCAATCAGGTAGATTCTACTTTGATGTCTGGGAATACCATTTACTTTAATGAGCTTGGTAGTTTTAGAAAAGAGGCAATAGCAGCAAATATGCTCCAGGCCTGGAGCGAATCTGTGCATACGGTCGACATAGATGACGATCATGATCTGGACCTATTTTTTACAACCCAGTTTGGAGTCCCTAACCTCTTATATTTAAATAACGGACAAGGCCAATTCAGCAGGGGAGATGCCGGAGATCTGACAAGGGACAATACCAATTCTCCCGGGGCCTGCTGGTGCGATGTGGATCTGGATGGCGATTTAGACGTTTTTGTAATCAACAGAGATGGAATGGATGACCAACTCTATCTCAATAACGGTCAGGGAATTTTTAAAAGGATGCTCACAGGACCCTGGATAGGGAATAAAGGTGATGGCAGGGCTTGCAGTTGGGGCGATCTGGACGGAAATGGTTATCCGGATCTTTACGTTGTAAATTTCGTAGTAAAGACTGATGGCAAATTCTCTGGAAAACACAAGAACTATCTCTACTGGAATAGGGGAGAAACAGGTTTTGAGACCGCTGATTCTGGCATTCTGGTAGAAGAAGAAAATGCCTCTTATGGGGTATCCCTGGTAGACTATGACTACGACAATGATCTGGACGTTTATGTCACCAATGTCTCAGTATCCGATGTCAATGCTCTCTACAAAAATTTGGGTGGAGGTAGGTTTGTCAAGCAAGTCAATAGCGCAGTTACTTATGAGGTTCATCGTCCATCTAAGGGCCAAAGCTGGGGTGATTTTAACAATGATGGCTGGTTAGATCTTTACGTGGCTAACGGTACAGAAGGGTATCCCGAAATACAGAATTTCTTTTTCGCGGGGAGACCTAATGAAGCATTTGATCGGGTATACAACACCCTTCCTGCAATTGACGGACATATTTCTGCTGGTACCGCCAATGCAGACTTAGATAACGATGGAGATCTGGATCTCTACGTTAGCAACTGGGGTGGTGAAGCCGAAGAAAACGACTGCTATTTTAATAGATCGGATAAAAATAATTGGGTTAAGTTTCAATTAAAGGGTACCGTGTCAAATAGCTATGGCATAGGTAGTTGGTTGCGATTATATCTGAAAGACGGTGGTGTGCAAACCCGATTTTTTATCAGAGAAACAGGCTACGGCAGCCAAAATTCTACTGAAATCCATTTTGGCCTTGGAAAGGCAGAAGAGATCGTGAAGATAGAGATCCTGTGGCCCAATGGACAGGTGCAGGCCGCATACAATTTACAGCCAAACAGGGTTTACCAATGTTTAGAAGGAAAAGAAATAACGGCAATAGGGAAATGAATAATACTATCGACAGAAGAAGTTTTCTTAAATTAAGTAGTACCGCCAGCGGAGCCCTCTTAGTAGGAGTTTCGGTAAAGGCCTGCCTCGCCGAAAACCGGCCCGCAGAGATCCATGAATTTTCACCCTTAATCCAAATTGATAATGAGGGCTGGGTTACCTTGGTAGCCAAGAATCCTGAAATAGGCCAGGGAATAAAAACCTCATTACCTATGATACTTGCCGAAGAACTGGGGGCAGATTGGAAAAAGGTGAAAGTGCAACAGGCAGATTACGACCCAAAGTATCAGGAACAATGGGCTGGAGGTAGTTATGCGATCATACTTAATTGGGACCTCATGAGAACGGCTGCGGCGAAAGTGAGAGAAGTTTTAAAGCAGGTTGCGGTAAAGAAACTTCAAAAACCCATTGGAGAACTGTTTACAGCGAACGGGCAAGTAATACACCGTCCATCCGGGACCTATTTACCTTTTGAAGCACTTCTTGAAGAGGCTTCCAAACTACCCCTTCCTGAAACCATTGAATTTAAACCTCCGTCCTCCTATGAAATTGTCGGTAAAACGAAACCCCAGGTAGATTTGGACGAAATGTTGAACGGAGAAGCCCAATTTGGTATCGATATAAAATTACCAGGCATGCTCTATGCCACCGTTTTAAAGAACCCGGTACATGAGGGAAGTATTGCCTCTTGGGATGACTCACAAACAAGGAATGTAGCCGGGGTAATCGATACTGTGGAACTCAACAACCAAAACTATGGAGGAAGGCTAATTGGACCGAATAGCCCAAATTTTGTCAATGGTATTGCCGTTATCGCCAAAGATACCTGGTCCGCATTTAAAGGAGCAAAACAACTTAAAGTAAGCTGGGACAATACCGCTACAAGAAAGGAAAATTCTTCCGAGATATTTGAACGATTTCATGAACAGCTAGGTAATACTTCCATTGAGCGCAGGGATGGTGACATAAGCAAGGCCCGGCAATTAGCTGAAAACTCTTTTGAAGCTCTTTATCAGGTACCTTTTCTTGCACATATGACCATGGAACCCATGAATTGCACCGTAGATTTCAGAGATGACTACTGCGAAGTTTGGGCTCCAACACAGAATCCGAAAGCTCTGGAAGAGGGTTTAATGAAGTTATTTGATCTTAAAGCGGAGCAAATTAAAATTCACCTGCCTAGAATTGGTGGTGCCTTCGGCAGACGATACTACGTAGATTACGCTATGGACGCCGCCATACTGTCCAAGAGAATGCAAAAACCGGTGAAACTCACCTGGTCCAGAGAGGAGGATCTAAAACATGATTGGTATAGACCTGCAAGTGTACATAAGTTGTCAGCTACGCTGAACAAAGAAGGAAGGGTTACTGGCTGGCAACATATTTTGGCCAACGCCTCACGCAAAACTTCTCTGGGGAGGGAGGGCAATCCTGCCGGAACAGAGATTGATGCGTACGATTTCCCCGCAGGATTCGTACCAAATCTGCAGCTAGAGTACGGTCATGTTTTAAGTGATGTCCCTCTAGGGCAATGGCGAGCTGTTGGTCCCACAGCTACGATCTTTACCGCGCTTAGTTTTTTAGATGAATTGGCAGCATTGAACCAAACGGATCCCATAGACTATTTCTTAAATTTCATTGGACCCGCCAGAATGGTTCCTATTGTTGATGAATATGAATATGATGCCTCGCGTTTGATTGAGGTAGTGAAACGAGTACGCAAGAACAGCAGTTGGGACAGCCCTTTACCAAAAGGGCAGGGTAGGGGTTTTGCTGCGAGCAAACAGGCCGGCTCTTTTGTTGCCGAGGTGGTTACCGTGGCTGTAGACAAGGATGAAAAAGTAAATATCCTGAGGGTAGATGCGGTAGTGGACTGTGGAATAGTGGTTAATCCATCAGGAGCGAGGGCGCAGGTAGAAGGGGGAATTTTGGAAGGACTTTGTGCTGCGCTTTATGGTGAAGTAACCATCAAAGACGGGGCTACTGCACAATCAAATTTTCATGATTATCCGTGGATACGAATGAGAGATGTTCCCGTTATCCATATAGAGTTTATTAAGAATGAACTTCCTCCCAGGGGTCTGGGTGAACCTCCCTTACCTCCCGCCGCTCCGGCTCTCACAAATGCCATTTTTGCTGCTACGGGAAAAAGAATTAGAAAGTTGCCTATTGTTAGATCATAGCGATCTGTTGTCTAGGGTTTCATCCATTCCCGCTGAAATATTTCTATTGGAGGAGATATGAATACCCTAAAAGGTATGGTGGAAGAGGACTTTGTACAAACCAAGATGAAACTTAAATCCTGTTAAAATTCGATATTCAAATTGAAACCATTCTTCTTTTTGTGTAATTTAAAGAAATCTTTTTTATCATGCCAAAATATACATTAGACATCAACAATACCAGGTATGACGTAGAAGTTGCCACACAAACATCTTTGCTCTGGGTTCTTCGGGAACATTTAGGGCTTACCGGAACCAAATACGGCTGTGGAATTGCTCAATGCGGTACCTGCACTATACATCTTGATGACAAGCCTGTGAGAGCTTGTATGCTGACAGTAGATAATCTTGTTAATGGTCAAAAGATAAAAACCATAGAAGGACTATCTGAAAAGGAGGACCATCCCTTACAAAAAGCTTGGATAGAGGCCCAAGTGCCGCAGTGTGGCTATTGCCAGCCAGGTCAAATAATGCAGGCTGCTGCCTTACTGGATAATAATTCAACCCCCACCAGGGAAGAAATTAAAAGTCATATGAATGGGGTCCTTTGCCGTTGCGGAACTTATTTACGAGTTATAAAAGCCATTGAACTGGCAAGTGAAATGAAATCCCAAACAACCTAAAGTCCCCATGAAAACTATTCCGTCCGATTCCGTAAAAAACGTAAGTCGCAGGCAATTTCTAAAATCCTCGAGTGGAGTGGCACTTTTTATTGGGGCATCTGGCCTAATGCCCTACTTAATTTCCTGCAAAGACAATACAAAAGTTCAAGAGCAGCTCAAAAAACATGAACTAACTGCCTGGGTGCAGATTGCTGAGGATGGCCAAATCACTGTTTATAATCCGGCTGCTGAAATGGGACAAGGATCTATGACCTCTTTACCTCTCGTCTTTGCTGAAGAAATGGACGCTGATTGGTCAAAAGTTCATGTGGAATTTTTACCACAAGAGTCAGAGATCTATGGTTCGGAAGGCTGGGTGCCGGGCAGCAAACTAATGTTTACGGTAGGGAGCCGTACCACCAAAAGCTACTATCCCGTAATGCGTAAAGCGGGGGCACAAGCCCGTTACGTACTGCTGCCCTCGGCTGCCACCCATTGGAATATTCCTATTGGTGAACTGACAACGATAGATAGTCATGTGATTCATGAAAGTAGCGACAGAAAGATAAGTTATGGGGATTTGGTACCTTATTTGAACATGCCCGAAACTCTGCCCGATTTTAGCGAAACGTTGCTTAAAGATCCCAAGGATTTTCGCTTGATCGGCCGAAAAATTCCCCGAACAGAAATTCCTGAAAAAGTGAATGGTAGTGCCCAATTTGCCATTGACGTTCGTTTGCCAGATATGGTGTATGGTGTTTTGGAACGGGCTAAGCTGAACGGGGCCAAACCTAGCTTAAAAAATGAGGCCGCGATTTTGGCAATGGATGGAGTTTTAAAGGTTGTTCCTTTTGATTATGCCATTGGTATTGTAGCGAATACCTTGGAGGCTGCTTTGAATGCAAAGAAGGCATTAGAAATTGATTGGAGTGATGCGCAGGCCAAAGGATTCAACTCACAAGAAATTTATCCCCACTATGCGAAAATTGCCGGTGAAGCCAAAAAAGGTAAAACCGTGAACAAAATTGGTGATGTAGACCGTGCTATGGGAATTGCTGCCAAAACCTATGAGGTCGATTTTAAGAACGACTATGTTTACCATGCTCAAATGGAGCCTTTAAACGCCGTAATACAGGTGGCGAAAGATTTAAAAAGTGCCGAAATATGGGTAGGCAGTCAGCAAGGGACGGATACCAAATTGGGTATTCCTGAACTATTAGGCATTCCTCCTGAAGCGGTCACGGTATACCTACAATATTTAGGTGGTGGTTTTGGGAGAAGAAGTATGAACGATTTTGTACTCGAATGCGGTAGCCTAGCCAAAGAAATGGCGCCGCTTCCTGTAAAGTTGATATGGACTAGGGAGGATGACGTGACCTATGGTACTTTTCGTCCATTGACCCTGCAACGGTCACGCGCTTGTACGGATGCAAATGGGAAAATAACAGGGTTCTCTCATTGTGTGATAGGCGACGGTGGTAATTTGGTGGCTAGTGGGGCAAGAAATGACCATTATGATATTCCCAACCAATGGATAGAGTGGCGAGAAGCATCGCATGGTGTTCGATTAAAACATTGGCGTTCGGTTGGGCATGGCCCCAATAAATTTGCTATTGAATCCATGCTAGACGAAATTGCAAACGATCAGGGCGTGGATCCCGTTGACTTGAGAAGAGCACTAATGGTCAAGTCGCCCAGGGCCTTGGCCACTTTGGAAAAAGCTGCCGAAATGTCTGAGTGGAAGCTCCCTTCACCGGAAGGCCGGGCTAAGGGCGTAGCCTTTGTTGAGCATGGCTCTTTAGGCACTGGGATCTGTGAAATTTCGGTAGACGGTAATACCGGTGACATTAAGGTGCACCGCTTCTGGATTGCCCTGGATGCGGGCGTAGTGGTACAACCGGATAATGTAAAGGCCCAAATGGAAGGAGGCGTAATTATGGGTATGAGTAGTGTACTCAAGGAACAAATTACCCTAGTGGATGGCAAGGTGCAACAGTCCAATTATCATGATTACAATTTATTGAGAATACAGGACGTTCCTGATAGTATTGAAACAACTATAATCCCCTCTGCGGAACACCCTGAAGGAGTTGGCGAAACAGCTACACCCATGGTAGCTGGTGCAATAGCTAATGCATTTTTTAGATTAACAGGCAAAAGATTGCGGCATTTACCCTTCTCCAGGGATCGTGTGTTGGAAGTGTTAAATAGTTGAAATTAGGCACTAACTTTGAGGGATATGGCAATTGAAGGAATCAGTAAAGAGAAGGTTTTACCGGACTATTCATATTTTAGCCCTATTGTAAATAATCCCAGGTGTTTTTAACCTATTTCAATCAGTCCGAGAGTTCAATACCACATCTGACAACTAAACTTTAGGACTTAGAAATTCTCCCCTTTCCTCGGCTACCGTCATTCCCCATTCTGCAATGGAGGTAAGCACCGGGGCCAGACTTTCACCAAAAGGTGTCAGGGCGTACTCTACTTTTAAAGGAGGTTTTTTGGTATACACCTTCCTGGAAATCAATCCGTCCTGTTCTAGTTGTTTAAGTTGTAAACTAAGGGTGCGTTCCGTGATAGTGGAAATTAACTTTCGTAATTCACTGTATCGTTTTTTACCATCGATCAAATAAACCAGAATGACGCTTTTCCACTTTCCACCGATTAATTCCATTGCGATACTGGTAGTACAGGAAAAGAGTTTATCGTTATACTTAATTAGTCTTTTCTCATGTTTTTTGGCCATCGTTCTTTTAATAAGAATTTATACAAAGTTATACTACTATAATATTTTATACAACTATACTTTTTATAGTATTTTTTAAACTTTTAATATGTTGATATACAATATTTTATGTCAAAATATATTTACTATCATTTTTGACCGTTATTGCGTCTTCCGTAAACTCTCACTACTTTTGCCACTATACTTTTGATAGTATAAATTACCACCTTATAAAAAGACGATATGAAAGCAATATTGCTAGAAAAAACGGGGGGAACGGAAAATCTCCTTTTAGGAGAAATTGACCAACCAGAACCTAAATCAAAGGAAGTTTTAATTCAGGTAAAGGCCATAGGGATTAATCCGGTGGATTATAAAGTCCGTGCTATTGAACCGGCGCTTGATATGATCTACGGAACACAACGACCCGCCATCCTGGGATGGGACATTTCGGGAGTAGTGGTATCTGTAGGAGAGGAGGTAAGCCAATTTGAAGTTGGAGATAAAGTCTTTGGAATGGTCAATTTTCCCGGAAATGGAAATGCCTACGCAGAGTTTGTAGCCGCTCCACAAGACCACCTGACTAAGATACCGGCCGATCTCTCTTTTGAAGATGCTGCCGCAACCACTTTAGCTGCTCTGACTGCACTTCAGGTTTTGGTCCCCAACGTAAAGAAAGGGGACAGGGTGCTTATCCACGCTGGATCTGGAGGAGTAGGTCATTTTGCTATCCAGATCGCTAAGGCTCTTGGTGCCTATGTCATAACCACAAGTTCTGCGAGAAATAGAGATTTTGTCCTTTCCTTAGGTGCAGACGAGCATATAGATTACAGGGCCCAGGCTTTTGAAGAAGTAGTATCTGATATTGATTTTGTCTTTGATATGTTTAATGGAGAGATTCTGTTAAACTCGGTAAAAGCGATCAAAGAAGGAGGCACAATTATTTCAATACCTTCGGCTGATTTTTCCGAAGAGATTTTGACTTTGGCAAAACAAAAAGGGGTGAGTGTTTCCCAAATATTAGTGCAATCTAGTGGTGAAGATATGCGCACATTAAAAAGCATGATAGAAAAGGGAACCTTAAAGCCATACGTTTCGCAAAGCTTCAAATTCACAGATATGGCCAAAGCCCATGAACAACTTGAAAGCGGTAGAACAGTGGGGAAAGTAGTGGTAAGCTTATAAGATAAATTAACTAAAACGATCAACATGGCATATTATTCAGTACTAGACGTAACACCAAGCTCAGAGGCATGGATTGCAGATTATGTAGCCGTCTCCGGAAAGCTGGTAGAAAAACACGGTGGAAGGTATTTGGCCCGAACTTCCTCTCATGAACAATTAGAAGGAGATGAGCAAGTCGCCGCCTTAAGAATTATACTAGAATGGCCTTCAAAACAAGCAGCTTTGAATTTCATGAGCGATCCGGATTATGTTCCTCATCTCAATGCTCGTACTGCGGGTTCAGTAAGTCATCATTACCTTATTGAAAAGAAGGACGACCTATCCTAACATTCGGTAGTATATCCTTAGCTAGGTACAGAGGAAGATAGATTGCCTGGCATTCAGCCAGCTCTCAAATTCAAAAGACAAACCTGTCCGGTATTTTCCAAAATGGATGATCTCGGACTGGGTTTGTCTTTTCTCGAGCTACCTTGGTGTAACAAAGAATAAATGTTACGTCATGAAGAAAACAGTCTTATTAGGATTAATCGTTGGTCTGACTTTACTTGGATGCTCTAAACGTGATCAATCATTAGCATCAGATGAACCGCCTTACTACCCACTTAAAATGGCTTCTTTGTCCTACATGCCCTATTCAGGGGCAACTACTTTGGTGTTTGTAAATGAAACTGGAGAGGAAATCAGACTAAATGCTCCTAAAGGTGTCGAAACAGATACCGTATGGAACTACAATTACGACGGCACTTCAAAAATTTATTATAATGAATTTCGCCGCATTCGATTCACCGGTTACCATCCCGATGGTCATGATATACAACTGCTCTTCGACATCAGCGTAGTACAATCAAAAAAAGACCCTTCTGCCGTTTTTGATCTGCTTTCTATCACTTTCTGGGACGATTACACTCATGCACCTACCGGATATTTGATGGACTATAAGCTAATATCTTCAACAAGGGAAAATCAGGTAACTCTGGAGGATATTTGGCTAAGTCAGGAGCCGGAGTTCATCTCAAACCTGAACTTGTTGGGTTATGAGTTTTCTGAGGTGTATAAAGAAGAAAGTCCGGACAATTTAGAAATGTATTGTGCAAAGGGTCAAGGAATTGTAGCCTTTAAAGATCTGCGCGGCTATTGGGTACTGCACAAAAAAGAATAGTTATCTGCTGCTTGGCCATACCTGAAACATCCTTTTGCGAGGATTAAGCTTAAGATGATTACATTTATCTAAGCGTAATGATCAAATGAAGGTATTTGGTAAACAGCATAAAAAGATTACTCTCTGGTATATCCTTTTCTGGGTAGCGGCTATTTATTTTCTGATAATTATGAGATTCGCGGGGCATAGTTCCGAAATTACTAATCCGATAGACCCAAATATTCCAATAAACAGACCGCTTTTCCTGAGAATGGGGCTGGCAGGGGCCGTACTCATCGGAATTTCTTTTGGTTTCCTTGAAATATTGTTTGAAAAAAGATTCTTTCGGCAAATGAGTTATGGCAGACTCATAATCAGCAAGAGTATTATTTATATGATCATTTTTGTCGCCGTAATGGCTTTTCTAAGTATTCGTAATCAGCAATTAAGTCTGGGGTATTTTGATTATGATTCCTGGCAACGCAGTTTTTTTGACCCTAATTTATTGATCCCGATATCCTATTTGGCCGTGGCCAGTATGCTGCTCAATTTTGTCAAGGAGGTCAGTCTGAAATTTGGCCCGGGGAATCTTTGGAAAATGTTGATTGGGAAGTTTCACAGACCACAGGAAGAAGAACGTATTTTGATGTTCCTGGATCTAAGGTCTTCCACTACCATTGCAGAGAAGCTGGGACACATAAAATACAGTGAGCTAATTCAGGATTGCTTTAGCGATTTGGCCATAGTGAAGTACCAACATGCAGAAATTTATCAGTATGTTGGAGATGAAGCGGTCTTATCCTGGAGGGTTTCGGAAGGACTTAGGAATAACAACTGTATACATGCCTTCTATGCTTTCAAAGACCTTTTGGAAAAGCGATCAGAACATTATCAAAAACGCTACGGCTTAGTACCCTTTTTTAAGGCCGGAATGAACTTGGGGAAGGTAACAGTCGCGGAAGTGGGGCAAATTAAGAAGGAAATTGCTTTCCATGGAGATACCGTGAATACAGCGGCAAGGATTCAGGGCAAGTGTAACGAACTAAACAGCGAGTTTTTAATTTCAGAAAGTTTAAAGGAAAAACTTAGTGGTAAGGGGTTCAGAAATGAAATTATTGGAAAAGTCGCTTTGCAAGGAAAGCGAGAGGAGATAAATGTCTACGCTGTTCTTCGACAGGAGTAAGGTATTTTCTAATTAAACCTGCTTTATTAAGCATTCCGCAATTGCCATTGCCTGAAATTATTAAGGCCTCAATTTTTTGTAAAATCCTCGGTTGTTGTAAATTAATTTTAGTTTTTTTGCCGGATGATTCGAATAGGGAAAATCATACAAGTCATTTCACTAGGTCTTCTGACCCTATGGCCTGCTATTATGGTACAAGGGCAGGAAACACTTTCCTATGAAGGTCCGTTTGAGATCAAAGGCTACAAAGGCACTTCTACTTTCCAGTATCGGCTTCAGGACAGTGATACTATTTACGACGGTCCTTTTCGAATGCAAAACTCCAATTTGGGGGCTCTTTTGAAAGGAGAAGATGTCAGCTATTTGTTTCAGGGGAATTTCCGGGACGGGGTTCCGGAAGGAGATTGGAGGTTTCAGTTTGGTAGATTCAATTCAGACAGCTTAACAGAAGTGGTTGGCTACCAATATGAGCTTAAGATCAGCGGCCTACAGGAAGAAGCCTACGGATCACTCAACGGTGGTAAGCCCCAAGGTAAATGGATTTGTACGATTAATAAAATCAAAAACTCGGAACTGGAGAAAAGCCTGTTCCGAAGTAGTATGGAGTTTAATGACGGGATTCCTCAAAAAAGCTTTCAAATTGAAAATTCTAATACCACTTTGGTGGGAAGATTTCTTAGAGACGGCCTCGCCCACGATGAATGGGCACTCTATGCAGATGACAAGAGTGGCGGAGAAAGCTGGTATTTTTCGGAAGGCCGATTAGAGCGTATTGTTTACGAAGTTGATGGAGAGCGTAGGGAATTATTTGTTTTCCCGGAAGCGCTGGCAAATAATAAGGTCATTAACCTTGATGAACGTTTTCTGGAAATCCTGAAACTGAGGCAACAGTTGGTTGACAGCTCTGGGATAGTTTCAAGTGAAATAGGCAAATTATTGGCAGAAAACGCCAAGTATTACAAAAGAATTGACACCATTTTTGCTCAATTGGGAAACTCGGTTTTCTTACCTGAATTCAGGGTAAAAGTACCCCACTACCCATTAGACTCACTGGAAATAGCTCAGCTAGACTCCATTAGCACTCTTTATAAACAGGCCCAAAGAATTAGTAACTCCTACCTGGAGAACACCCAACTAAATATTCTAAAATTGTCAGACGAAGAGGCGCTCGAACTGTATGGGATAATGGATTCAATTTCTGCAAAATTCCTGAAACCCCTTGGGAGAATGGTAGCCTTTCATGATAATGGAATTTGGGAATGTATCCCTAAAACCACGCTGATGGGACAAGTTTGGCCCAATGGATTTCCACCTAAAGACGAGCGACTTCAAACGCTTGGATTAGAGAGGCACTCAGAATCTGAATTTTTGGGAAACAGTATTGCTTCCGCATTAAAAGCTGCCAATTACGCTAACAGTAACCTGGAAGCCATTGCATCTTTACTATCTCCTAAACTAATTGAACAGCAGCGTCAACAAGATTTCATAGCCGTAGAAGAACAACTGATTGCCCAGATAAAGAATCTAACTAGAAGAATTGATTCTGTAGGGAATGAAATTCCAAAGGAACACCGTCTGGCCCTAGAGCAGGTCAAATTGGTCGCAGAAGGTCAACTAAGTACCTACTCTAACACAACAGATTTAAACAAAAAGCTCGATTTAGGAAAACAATTGGTGATCTGTTTTGAGCATTTAGATCAACTTGAAAATGCCATACTTGGGCTTCAGAGCCGGCAAGAAGAGATAGAAGCGGCCTATGAGGATCAGATATGGAATCCTTTTATGGCTAATATAATGACAGAAAAAGTTAAAAAACGCATTACTGCGGCCTATAACAAAGTTTTGTTGCCCTACTATCTGGAAAGGGTGAGCACTGAGCTAAAATGTGAAAATGCCGAAGAGCTCGCCGGGCTGTTCGGAGCTACCCATACACGCATGCTGGAGCTTAGGGAGGAAGACACCAGGAAATTAGAAAGGAAGCTCAGACGGGAACAGAACCCTAACATAATCATCAACTTGTTTAACATATCCGCTCAGCCTCTCACAAATTAGGTATGAAACAGTATTGTAAAATTCATATTTGCCTGCTTCTCATACTATTTATTAGTGTTTCGGGCCATATCTTAGGGCAAGAGGGTGAGGTATTGCCTAAAGAGTCAGAGTTTAAAGATCCCAAGACCAAATTATGGATCAATACTTACGGGAAAATCAGGATATCCAAACGTCTGTATTGGGATGCTCAAACCCATTTTAGATTTGAGGAAACTGCAAATACCCCCTTTTTCGGGCAGGTAGGCCAACTTTATAATCGCCACGCCATAGGTTATATCTATTCAAAAAAGGTGAATTTCAGTCTCGGGGGGGTATTACGACTCAATTTTAACACAGATCCTGATTCTCCAGACAGGAATCTGGTGCCCGAGTGGCGTATTTGGCATCAATACCAGTTTGCCCAGCCGGTATATAGCGCTATGATCTACCATAGGCTTCGAATAGAACACAGGTGGACTCAAGGATTTGAAGAAAATAGTGCTTATATCTTTAGAAACCGCTGGCGCTATATGTTTAGGGCCAAAATACCGTTGAACAGCCATAAACTGGAACCCAATACATTATACATTTCCCCTGAATCTGAGTTGATCATGCAAAGTGGAAAAGCCGTGGTGGGAAGTGTAATGGAAGATTTACGCCTTACAACTACCTTAGGCTATATTCTGACCCCAAGATTGACCATAGCCGCCGGAGGTATGTATTCTATGGGACAGGACCTGAAAAATGCCGGTGTTTTTAAACAAAACTTCACTTTGCGCTTTCATATGTATTACTCACCAGACATTAGAAGAGTAAAAAATAAGCTTCCCGCGATCCATTTTGACGATTAGTACGTATATGGTGTGTTGACTATAGTTTTATATATGAAAACACCTAAAACAACCTTCCTGACCTATACTGCCCTGCTTTTGGCTGTAATATTTGCGATGTATAATGGTTTCAAAGCCAATTCGCTTCAAAAATCCTTGGATGAAAGCCAGCACAAACAACAGCAAATGGAGAGTACAATTGCTTTGGCTGATGAACTATTTCAAATAGATTCCTTGCTTTTGAAAGATAATTACAGAGAAGCCCTTCATGCGTATCAGGAGCAAAAAGACGAAGTAGGAGAGTTTGAAGACAGTAGGGTAGAACTTAGGATAGCAGTAGCTAATAAATTTGTTGCCTTAAACGAAGGATTATCTGCTCAGGCTTATCTTACAAGTCAGCTAAATAACCTTAAAGACAGTGCCGAAGTTGCAGTAACACCCGGACCTGGGCTACTGCAAGAGGTAGATTCTCTACAGTTTGCCCTGGAGAAAACCAAAGCGCAATTGGCACGTTTAAAAAAGCAGCTCAGCGAGAAAGTATCTGGTACGTATCTGACCTTTAAAAGTACCAAAGGAAGTGAGGTGCATTATGTGGGGAGTGTAAAACATAATATGGCCAACGGAAGTGGATTGGCCTTACTTAGTACTGGAAGTCGCTATGACGGACAGTGGAAAGACAATTTACGCCACGGCCAAGGCACCTTCTTCTGGCCCGACGGAGAATACTATATAGGAGGATATGAAAATGACAAACGCAGTGGGCATGGAACCTATTATTGGCCCAACGGCGAAAAGTTTGTAGGATACTGGAAAGACGATAGACGCAATGGAGAAGGAACTTTCTACAGCAAGGAAGGAAAGGTAATCAGTGGCGTTTGGAAAGAAGATAAGCTGGTTGAAAACTACAAAAAAGGTAAAAAGAAGGCAGAGGAACAGCTAGTTAGTGCTGGGCGCTAGGGAGTACTTCTAGTTAATTCGCATTTAGTTTACCACCTTATCGGTCCGTGACTTAAATTTCCTCTGCGGAATTCAACTACCGCAGAGCTCATACTACCACTGTAACAGGCCCAGAATTTTTGCATCTTTTAAAGAGATAACCTAAAAACCTTCACTAGATGCCTGGAATTCCATTTTCAAGGAGGCTCTTAGTCCTAATTACCTT
>JBFOMC010000147.1:0-10437 GCA_040830565.1 Flavobacteriaceae bacterium | reverse complement strand
CTTTTGAATCCCTGGTAGATGCCGTTAATGATTTTGTGAACCAAATTAATGTAGATATCGTAATCATGGGGACACAGGGCCAGACTGCTGATAAAAATGTAACCTTCGGAAGTCACACCGTACAAGTGTTCAAATATGTACAATGTCCGGTTTTGGCGGTACCTGAAACCTATGAGTACCATCAACCTAAAAAAATACTATTCCCTACAGATTATATGTTGCCGTATAAGCGCAGAGAGCTGAAGTTATTGAATCTTATTGCGGCAGAGTTTAAATCTGAAATACACTGCCTGTATATTTCTGATTACGAGGAATTGAGCCATCGGCAGTCAGACAATCAGCGCTTTTTACAGGAAGAACTCTCAGAGTCTTACCTCTCTTTTGAAACCACTCCTGTTAAAAATAAGGCCGAGGCCATTTTAGATTATATAGCTAAGTACAACATCAATTTACTTGTTATGGTCAATGCCAGGCACTCATTCTTAGAGGATTTGTTGTACAGATCTACGGTGGATGAAATTGGGCTTCAGATCAAATTGCCCTTCTTAGTGATGCAAAATTTGCCCAGATAAACCCTAAAAACCAGAGATGAAAAACATACTATTGCCTACAGATTTTTCAGAAAATGCCTGGAATGCCATTTTCACGGCTTTAAAATTATATTCAAATATTGCGTGTAAGTTTTATCTCCTAAATGCCTACGAGCCCAATACATTAAATCTTTTAGGCAGAAAGAGTCAGGAGCGATTGGGCATAATCTATGATTCCTTAGCCCAACATTCGCAATTGGAATTAGAAAAAGTCCTGGGCTACCTTGAAGAGCACCACCAAAATACCGGGCATAGCTTTGAGACCATTTCTGTGGCCGAAACTCTGGAAGAAGCTGTAGAGGAAACTGTGACATCCAAAGATATTGATCTAATTGTAATGGGAACGCAAGGTGCAACGGGCGCCAAAGAAGTTTTTATGGGAAGTAACACGGTGAAACTCTTGAAGTCTGTCAAATCTGTACCCATTTTGGTGGTTCCTTCCGGGCATGATTTCAAAAGCCTTAAAACCTTTGCCTTCTCAACAGACTTCAACAAAAGTTACTCAAAGTTTGAATTGAAGACCATGCTAGAATTAGCTAAACATTGGCAAACCAAAATTCAGATCTTACACGTTGCCGTTGAATTTGCCTTAAATGAGCAACAAAAAGTAAATCAAGAGCAATTGAAAGAAAGGTTGAAGGAAGTTGGTATGGTTATTAAGAACATTGAATTTGAGGCGAATGTAGCGCATTCCCTGCAAAACTATTTATCAGAAAACCGGGTAGATTTGATGGCTTTAATACGCTACCAACATAGTTTTTGGGAAAAAATAATTCGAGAAGCTGTTGTTAAAAAGCTTAGCTTTCATGCTAAGGTGCCGCTACTAATTTTACCAGAATCCTAAGTTATGCCCATGTCTGATAGCATTGAACCAGCAAGAAAGTTAACAGCTCCTGAAATCTAACCCGTCAAATAGTGATCAAATGACGAAAACGAAGAATATTTTACTGCCAACAGATTTTTCTGAAAACTCCAGAAACGCCATTCAGTATGCCATTAAACTCTTTGAAAAGGTCGATTGTAGGTTTTATGTTTTAAATGCCTTTCAAGTGAGCACCTCAGGACTAAGTAATACCATGAATATGGCAAAAGACACCCGGCTGTATAAAATTGTGAAAGAAGAATCTGAGCGAAACATTACGGCCATTGTAAAAGTACTGGAAACTAACAACAAGAATCCTTTGCACTCATTTGAAGGGCTAAGTCTATACGAACCTTTACTCGACGCAATTGGCAGAACTACCATTGACAAGAACATCTATTATATCATTATGGGGACAAAAGGCTCCTCGGCCATCAAAGAAGTATTTATGGGCAGTAGTACTGTTAAAGTCCTCAAACATATTGATTTCTGCCCCATTATAGCTGTTCCTGAGAATTACCGCTTTAAACAGTTTCAGGAGATCGCCTTTGCTACCAATTTTGAACATACCTATCTCGAGGCGGAGTTAGTACCATTGATAGAAATGGCAAAACTATGGAATGCCGACATCAGTGTAGTTCATGTGGATACCGGGAAGGAGCTCAGTACAACACAACTAAATCATCGTACCCTGTTAAAAAAGAGATTTGGTAGCGTTCCTGTGGACTTCAAGGAAATAGAAGGATCTACCAAAATCTCTATGGCCATTAGGCAGTATGCGGAAGAAAACGAAAAAATTGGGCTTATTTCTATGGTAAATTACTGGCATAGTTTTTTTGAAAAACTGACCCACGAAGCTGTGGTACAAAAAGTAACATTCTCAACTAAAGTTCCATTTTTGATTTTGCCATTGATCGAATGATCAAAGTAGCTTTAGATAAATGACTCATACCTAGTTCTGGTATCATAAGTGACATTATTGGGTTCCTCAGAAGTGCATTTTTGCACCGGGTAGCCAAGTCGGGCTAATTCATTTTTGACAGCCTTTAAGGTATTGGCCGAATTATAAAGGAAGTGTATGAGGCCATTTTTTACGTCAATATCAATAATTCGAATGTCTAGTATGCGACTTAGATTCCTGACGATAATTGACTTGCAGCCGTCAGAATCTAAATTTTTAAGGGTGGCAAGTGCTTTCATTTTTGTTTTCATTTAGCATAGGTAAAAAATAAAGGACTTTGGGCTCTTATAAAATGATGTAGGTCAGTTTAATGTACTTCAAGAATATTTTAATTTGTTTATAACAAGAACTATACGTAATGGCAACACATATGAGGAAAGAGGTAGTACTAGCAATAGATATCGGGGGTAGTCTGACCAAGATCGGGTTAGTTACCCAAGAAGGTCAAATTCTGGGAAAGAAAGTATTTAAGACAGAGGCACAAAAACCCTTTTCGCACTTTATGGATATTCTAAGCACAGAGGTGAATGTACTTATCGGGCAATTGGCCCAGGAAACAAAAATTTTATGCATTGGCCTGGGCGCTCCTAACGCAAATTCCTTATCGGGCGAAATAGAACAACCGCCAAACCTGAGTTGGGGTGCCAGAACGCCCATAGCGGAAACGTTTAAAACAACATTTAATCTTCCTGTAGTATTAGCCAACGATGCCAATGCCGCCGCTCTTGGCGAAATGCTTTACGGCACCGCTAAAGGAATGAAAAATTTTGTGACACTTACTTTAGGTACCGGACTTGGTAGTGGTATTGTTGTTAACGGGCAACTGGTCATTGGTGAACATGGGGTTGCCGGGGAAATTGGTCATGTTAATGTAGACCCTGATGGCCGTATGTGCAATTGTGGGCTGCAGGGCTGCCTGGAAACTTACGCTTCGGTTACCGGAATCAGAAGAACAGTTTTTGAGCTACTAGCCGAAATGAAGGAAGATTCGCCCTTACGTGACCTAAGTTTTAGCGAAATGACGGGTGTAGATATCTCGGAGGCCGCGATTCAGGGAGATGAAATAGCTCTAAAAGCCTTTGAAATAACCGGGAAAATTCTGGGCTGTAAAATGGCAGATACCGTCGCACACCTAGACCCGGAAGCATTTATTTTGTCCGGGGGGTTGAGTAAGGCTGGAAATATTCTATTGAAACCCATTAAGCAGTATATGGAGCATTTCCTCTTCAATGCCTATAAAGGAAAAATAAAGGTAATGATGTCAAAAGCCACCAGTTCTGATGCCATCCTTGGTCCGGCAGCTTTGGCCTGGTTAGAAATACAAGCGGCAGTTGACTGATTGCTTTCCTTTCATAACATATCTCTACTCCTGCCCTATTTGCCTTCACCATCATTTTAAGGCTGATTTATATCATTTGATTGCTTGTATTGTACTAGTATATTAACTGCTTCAAATGCCATAATAAGATGAAAAATATACTTATCCCAACAGATTTTTCGGAGAACGCCTGGAATGCCCTGGAATACGGACTGGAATATTTCAACAAGACTCCATGCACCTTTTATTTACTTCATGTAAATCCCATTCCACCCTATTCCGGTGCGGGTACGGCTGTAAGAGCGGCAGCCGAAAATTTTAAAGACGTTATTCTTAAAGAAAGTAGGGAGAGTCTAAAAACCCTTAAGAAAAAAATAGAAAAACGACCGTTGAATGCAAAACACACTTTCGTGACTACGGCGGTATACGATTATTTAACTGATGCTGTTAAACACGAGGCAGAGGAGAAAAAGATCGACATGATAATTATGGGTACCAAAGGAGCTTCCGGACTCAAAAAGGCCACCATAGGAAGTAATACAGGTGACGTCATGACCAAGGTAAAATGCCCGTTACTCGCGGTACCCGAAAATGCTCAATACAGCCAACCTAAAGAGATCGCTTTTCCTACAGATTATGAAACGGGTTACACCCCTGAGGTATTGGAGCGTTTGAAAGAGACCCTGCTTTTAAATAAGGCCTCGTTGGGCGTGCTTTACGTCAGTAAAAAAGGAATGCAACTAAGTAGTGGACAACAGCGGAATAAAGACTTTCTAAGTGATTACCTGCAGGATGTAGATCATAGTTTTTATACCCTTACCCATGTAGATCTTGAGACGGCTGTTCAATGTTTTATTCAAAGTAGAGACATCGATATGATAGCCATGGTAGCAAAAAATCTAAACTTTCTACAGCGCATTTTGTTCCGTCCCATGGTAGAAAAAATCAGTTACCATACTGATGTTCCTTTTTTGGTGTTACATGAATAAGGCGGAACCCCATTCAAGAGAACGATCTTATCACATTCACAATATCGTTTTTTTGCATGACGCCAGACTGTCGCCAGAGCTGTTTTCCGTCCTTAAACAATAACATGGTGGGTATTCCTCTAACCTGGTATTTGGTGGCTATTGTTTGGTTTTTGTCTACATCGATCTTGATGACTTTTACCTCTTCGCCCAGTTCATCCTTTACCTGTTTTAAAATTGGAGCCAACACTTTACAAGGCCCACACCAATCGGCATAGAAGTCTACTAATACCGGAATATCCGACTTTATGATCTTTTTAAAATTGCTCTTCACTTCTTTGATGTAAGAATTCGAAATTAGTAAAAATCAAAGTAGGTTGAACTGACCAATATCATGGCATAATCCTAAAATCCCCAATAATTTTAGAGTATTACTAAAAGCAAATGTTATGATGAAAATATTGTTGCCAACAGATTTTTCGGATAATTCGTTTGAAGCCATTAGGTACGCCTTACTTGTATTTAAAGATGTGGAGACAACATTTTATCTGATGCATACCTATACCCCACCGGTATACCATACGGAATATCTTTTGGAATTTCCCGCTCAATATGGCCTGGGTGATGCTTATCAGCAAACTGCCCAGGAAGAACTGGAAAAACTAAAACAAAGACTTGAGGTTCAGTTCAAAAATCCCAAGCATAGCTTTGTTATACATGCAGCCTTCAACACCCTCTTAAATGAGGTCGCAGACATTGTAGATCAGCAGGATATTGATCTAATTGTCATGGGTACAAAAGGAGCCACAGGGGCCAAGGAAATACTTTTTGGAAGTAATACCGTACATGTAATTAAAAGGGCACAATGTCCGGTAATTGCGATTCCCCCTCATTTTGAATATGAAGCGCCCAAAGAAATGCTCTTTCCAACGGATTATGAAATTGAATATGATAAGGAAAAGCTGGCCAAGTTCCTCAATATAGCTAAACTTCATAAATCCAGGATTAATGTCATGCATGTCAGAACCGGCTACGACCTAACTGAAGTTCAGGAAACTAATAAGCAACAACTGGAAAGCCTTTTGGGAAGTTCCTCAATATTCCATGACATGCCAGACAATGGTATCATTGCAGCGGTTAACGAATTTCAGCTAATGAATCCGGTTAATCTGCTCGTCATGGTACAGAACAAACACACATTTTTAGAACGACTTTTTATAGAACCAGTGATCAAAAAGATAGGGTTTCATATCACCGTTCCTTTTATGGTCATTCCTCAATTATAAGATCATGGAAATTAAAAACATTCTTGTAGCCACAGATTTTTCTAACAATGCTTATAGTGCGCTTTTCTATGCCACAAAACTGCTGGCCCCGGAAAAATGTACTTTTTACCTGTTAAACACCTATACGGAGTTAACTCCCTTAAACGGTCAATTATTACCAGGGTTTGATATCAAAAAACTGCTCAAGCAATTAGAAGCACAGTCTCAGGAAAAACTTACCAGCACCTCCCATAAAATCGTGCGGGATACAGCTAATCCCAATCATACTTTCAAAGTCATTTCTCAAAAGGGAGATTTGGTCAAAGTGATCAAAGAGAAATTGACGGAACTGCATATAGATCTCGTGATCATGGGGAATAAAGGCCTAACCGCAGCTGCCGATATTTTCTTTGGGAGTAATACGATTAAGGTAGCTAATAAAGTCAGTGGATGTCCAATATTAGCTATTCCGGGGGAGTATGATTTCAAAATGCCTGAGGAAATTGCCTTTGTAACTGATTTTGAAAAATATTGCAATAAAAGTACGCTTACTCCCCTACTAAAAATTGCTGAATTAAGTAAGGCTTCAATACAGGTTCTTCATATCGACGAAGAAAAATTCTATAATCCTACCCGGGAGGCAAATCGCAAGACGCTGCAGATTTGCCTGCGCCAAATGGAACATTCCTTTCAAACCGTTCGCGAGTTTGATGATAAGGCAAAAGTGATAGATGTCTTATTGGAAAAAATGGACATAGATATGTATGCTATGGTCAATTACCCCCATAACCTATTTCAAAAACTAACCCATGAACCTATCATAAAAGATGTGAGTATGTATTCTGACCTACCTTTTTTAATACTTCCTCCGAAAGACTAAGAATGCTTATGATTAATAACAATCAGGTAGTTCAAATTCCCTTCAATAAACAGGATACTAATGGATAAAAGAATATTAATACCGACAGATTTTTCTAAAAATGCTTTAAATGCGGCCAGATACGCTCTGGATCTATATGCGAAACTGAACTGCGAGTTTTACTTCCTGAATGTATTTCGTTTAGATAGTTATACCACAGACGGCCTATTCATTCCAGAACCCGGAAGTGCAAAGTACGAAACTGCAAGACTAGCCTCCGAGGAGGGACTTCTGAAATTATTGGATATGCTTAAGCTGCATCACTACAACCCAAAGCATTCTTTTCATACGCTCTCCAGTTTTAACTTTCTATCGGAAGCAATGGAAAATGCCATAGCTAAATATGACATTGATGTTGTAGTCATGGGTACACGGGGAGCAACGGGTAGTAAAGGGGTTATTTTTGGAAGTAATACCGTAAACACTATGGAGAAAATTACGCAATGTCCGGTACTTGCTATTCCGGAAGAGCTTCAATTCCAAGCTCCAAAAGAAATAGTATTCCCTACCAATTACAAATCTGATTTTAAGCGAAAAGAACTACGGTATCTCATTGAAATAGCAAAAATGCATAACGCTTCAATAGAGATTATCTACATTAGTAAGAAAGAAGAGCTTAGCTCAGCCCAGGAAGCTAAGAAACAACTGTTAGCAGAGATATTGGCCGAGGTGACGTATAACTTTCACGTTCTCGAAGAGAAAAATGTTTCAGAAGCCCTTACCTCTTTTGTAGATAGAAGAAATAGCGACATGATCGCTTTTATTAATCGAAAGCATTTCTTTTTTGGCAGCATTTTCTCCAGACCTCTGGTTAAGGAAATTGGTTATGACGCTACCGTACCAATCCTGGCATTACGTTAAAAATATTATCTAAAAATGAACAAAATGAATATCGGAATCTGGTTAGATAAAGAAAAAGCCCACATAGTGCGCATTCAAGGGGAAAAGGAATCTATGGAGACTATTTACTCGGACCTGGAATTTTTTAAACCAAAGGGAGGGTCCAGAACGCGAACTGCCAAATGGGGACCGCAAGATGTAGTACAGGACAGCAAATACCTTGAAAGGGAAAAGCATCAATTAAAAGCGTATTTCAAAAGTTTGGTAGAAGCCCTTCCCGATGTAGATGCCCTCGCTTTGTTTGGCCCGGCAGATACCAATGAAAAATTTGCTAAAGAACTAGAGCAAAACTACAAAGAGCTGGCGGCAAAGCTGAAAACTGTTGAAAAGGCAGATAGTATGACTGAAAATCAAACTATAGCGCTGGTGCGCGATTACTTTAAACAATAGTCTTTGAACAAGAGGCGAGATCTGCTAATTTGTCCTGTTTTCATTGACCTCAAGGGGCTTTTAAAAATGCATGTTGCACGGAACCCAATATTAAAAATATGCAAAAGGATATTGTTATCGACATTGTGAAGTCATCAGGAGAAAAGACCAAATTCTCCTTAGATAAACTTCGAAAATCCCTTGGACATAGCGGCGCAGACAACAAACTCATAGAACAAATTCTGGCTAAAGTATCGGACGAAGTTTACGAGGGCATTACTACAAAGGAAATTTACAATCGGGCATATGCCTTACTTAAAAAGAATAAATCGGTATTTGCGTCCAGATACAAACTAAAAAAGGCCATTTACGAACTGGGGCCCACCGGATTTCCGTTTGAGCGATTCGTGGCAGCCCTTTTAGATTATTCAGGTTTTGTCACAAAAGTTGATCTCTTTCTGAGTGGGGTTTGCGTAAAGCATGAGATAGATGTTTTAGCAGAAAAAAACGGACATTCCCATGTAATTGAGTGTAAATTTCACGGTGAGGAAGGGCGTAAATGCGACCTAAAGGTTCCTCTCTATATACACTCCCGTTACAAGGACATAGCTGGGAATTGGACAACCAAAAATAAGGAGCAAAATGTTCTGGTAAATGGTTGGGTGGTTACCAACACCAGATTCACGTCGAAGGCTATTGCATATGGCATTTGTGCCGGATTGTATCTCCTAAGTTGGGATTATCCACAAAATGACGGGCTAAAGGACCGAATAGACCGCCTGGGTCTTTACCCAATTACAGTATCCTCTCTCCTATCTAAAAGAGAAAAGCACTTCCTTCTCAGTAGGGATGTAGTGCTCTGCAGGCAGCTCTGGCAGGATAAATTTTTCCTGGATCATTTGGGGGTTTCGGCTTCAAGAAAGGAAAAAATACTTGATGAGATTAAACAGCTCTGTAGCTTATAGGGGATGCAGACCTTGAAGATACATTTTCTCGGTGCCGCAGGAACAGTAACAGGTTCAAAGTTTTATCTGGACACGCCTGAAGCAAAAATAATGATCGATTGTGGCATGTTCCAGGGCTTAAAGGAACTCCGGGAATTAAATTGGAATCCGCTACCAATAAACACCAATGAAATAGATTTTGTATTACTCACACATGGGCATCTAGACCATACCGGCTACCTTCCCAGACTAGTAAGGGAAGGGTTCAAAGGAAAGATCATAGGTACAGCTCCCACTTTGGCCATTACCCAAATTATCCTACTTGACAGTGCAAAAATCCATGAGGAGGAAGCCGAACAGGCCAACAGAGAAGGATATAGTAAACATGACCCCGCCCTACCCTTCTATTCGATAACTGAAGCCAGGGAAACTATCGGGCTTTTCAAGGAAGAAAAAAGGGATGTATGGATAAACCTATCAGCCCATATTCGCTTTAGATTTAACTTTAATGGACATATCATAGGTGCGACATTTATTGAGCTGGAAATTTTTGGAAAATTGTTTGTTTTCTCTGGCGATATTGGAAGACAAAAAGATTCACTATTGGCTCCTCCGGATCGGCCGCTGTGGGCCGATTATCTTTTTGTTGAAAGTACTTATGGCAACAAATTGCATCCCAGCGAAAATGTAGAAGAAATATTGATAGCCTTGGTAGATGAAACCATCTATAAAAGAGGTAATTTGATAATACCCTCTTTTGCTGTGGAACGCCTACAGACATTGATGTATTTACTATGGCAATTGTATAGGAAAAATAAGATCCCTAATATTCCAATTTTTATAGATAGCCCCATGGGTACCAATGTACTCTCTGTTTTTAAGCGATTTCAGACCTGGCACAAATTGACCGTTAGCGAATATAATGCCATGTGCAATCATTTTAGTATTACGAGTTCGTATGCAGATACCTGGAAGAATATTGATGATCCGAGACCCAAAATAATTATAGCAGGGAGCGGAATGATAACCGGAGGAAGGGTGTTAACCTATTTAAAACAATTGATAGACATAGATACTACCACGGTGCTCCTGGTAGGATATCAGGCAGAGGGCACCAGAGGAAGAGCGCTTTTGGAAGGTACGCCTGAATTAAAAATATTCGGAAAATATTACACGGTGAAGGCCAAAATTGCTCACCTGGAAAGTCTTTCTGCCCATGCCGATCAAACAGAATTATTGCATTGGTTGGAGAACATCAAGAACATTCCTGAAACTACATTTTTAGTACATGGAGAATCCGCAGCATTAGATGCGTTAAAAACAAAGATACGTGGCCTTTAT
>JBFOMC010000146.1:0-5572 GCA_040830565.1 Flavobacteriaceae bacterium | reverse complement strand
GCCCATGGCCTCAAAATGTGAAGGCCAAAGCCGTTGATCCCGAAACCGGACAGGCATCCGCAGTGGTAAGTAAATATTTTGATATTAGTAAAAAGAACTGGAAAGTGATAGCCGTGTCAACAGGTGCTATGACAGATTCGGACAACATGATCGATGAAGATCCGGATACCTTTTGGGCGTCGGACCAAGACGCTGATCAATTAGCCGAGGTAACTGTTGACCTTGGAAAGGAATACAATCTAAAAGGATTTACATATTGGCCCATACAGGAGAGATGGTCCTTCGGGATTATTACAGACTATGAGTTTTATGTAAGTAAAGATGGCCGTAGTTGGCAAGCTGTCGCCAGTGGCGAATTTAGCAATGTGATCAACAACCCTGTGGAACAAAAGATACAATTTCGACCCGTAGCCGGAAGATTTATTAAATTGAAGGCAGTTAAGGTAAAAGGAGACGACCTAAGAACTTCGTTTGGTGAAATAGGTGTAATTACCGCTCAATGAGAGCATAAATAAAAAATATGGAAAGGAGAGCCTTTATTCATAGATCTGGTCTTGGACTTATTGCCTCCATGCTACCTCAGCAGGTGATAAAGTTCAACCCGCTATCTTTTACTTCAAAATCAAGATTGCGATTTGGCATCATTGCGGATGTACATAAAGACCTAATGCCAGATGCTAATGAAAGACTTGAGGCATTTATTGAAGAGGCCATGGCATTGGAGCTGGATTTTATAGTGCAACTTGGGGATTTTTGTATGGCTGACAGCGGTAATAAGAGCTTTATGAAGATTTGGGAAACTTTTAAAAATCCCAGATATCACGTTTTAGGGAATCATGACATGGATAGGCATTCGAAGGAAGAGATGTTAGATTTTTGGGAAATGCCTAAAACCTATTATTCCTATGATTTTCAAGGATATCACTTTGTAGCTTTAGATGCAAATTATCTATATCTGGACGGAAAATTTGTCGATTATGACAAGTCTAACTTCTACGTAGACAACAATCTTCGGACCTATATCAACCAGGAGCAAATAGAATGGCTCAAATCGGACTTGGAGGCCACATCTTCACCGACGATCGTCTTTTCTCATCAAAGCCTGTGGCACTATCATTATGGCGTTAAAAACCGTTTAAGTGTTCAGAAGATTTTGGAAAATCACAAAGAAAAGGTGGTGTGCTGCTTTAACGGTCATAACCACATAGATTTTCACCATCATCAAAATGGTATTGATTATATTGAAATTAACAGCGCCTCCTACTATTGGACTAATGACAAATACAGAAATTCTGAGAGATACCCAGAAGAATTGTATAAACAATTTAAATGGTTACCTAATTTGGCCACGTATAAAGATCCCTTATATGCCATTGTGACTTTAGATTCAGAAGGGACTCTTAAAGTGGAAGGAAAGAGGAGTGAGTGGGTTGCTCCATCTCCTTCGGATATTGGCATGCCTCCCCAAGTTTACGGCAGCGAATACTCTGCCGAAATCTCGGACTATACACTAAACTACAAGGATAATGGCTAGCATTGATAACCGTATAAATCTGTAAAATGGGTAGAATTCCTGAAATAAGGTTTAACTCCAAATTTCCCTCAGTTGACGATCTACGAACAAAGGCACAAAAAAGAATGCCGAGATTTGCATTCGAATATCTTGATGGCGGGTGCAATGAAGAGGTTAACATCCGGAAGAACACAAGGGAGATCCGAGAAGTAGAACTCCAACCAAAATATCTTGAAGCCTACGGTGGTGGTGAATTGAAAACCAAACTTTTCGGACATACTTATAATGCCCCCTTTGGAATAGCTCCTATTGGTTTACAGGGTCTTATGTGGCCCAATTCCGGAGAAATATTAGCCAAGGCGGCCTACGCCCACAATATTCCGTTTGTTCTAAGTACGGTGAGCAGCAGCAGTATTGAACGTATCAGCGAATTGACAGAAGGAAGCTTCTGGTTTCAATTGTATCACCCGACAGAAGACCATGTCAGAGATGATATCATCAAAAGGGCCGAGGTGGCCGGGTGCGAAGTGCTGGTACTCCTTTGTGATACCCCGGTCTTCGGATTCAGGCCAAAAGATATTCGGAACGGATTGGCCATGCCGCCAAAGATGAGTGTACGTAATATCATTCAAATGCTGGGTAAACCGTCATGGACCATGCAAACTATCAAGTATGGGCAACCTCAATTCCAAACCCTTAAACCTTATATGCCAAAAGGGCTTAATTTAAAAGAGCTGGGAAAATTTATGGACCAGACTTTCTCCAAGAGAATGCATAGAGATAAAATTGCAGCAATCAGAGACAAATGGAAAGGAAGGTTGGTCTTAAAAGGAGTTGCCACAGAGGCAGATGCAGCCTCAGCAATTGAATTAGGTTTGGATGGGATCATCGTGTCTAATCATGGAGGCCGTCAATTAGATGCCGGAGAATCTACCATAAAACCTTTAACCAGAATAGCCCAGAGGTATGGAGATCAGATTACGGTGATGATGGACAGCGGAATGCGCTCTGGTCCTGATATTGCGAGGACCCTGGCAAGTGGAGCTAAATTCACCTTTATGGGGCGCTCTTTTATGTATGGGGCAGGGGCTCTTGGCAAGGCCGGAGGAGATCATACCATCTCCTTAATAAAGACGCAACTACAACAAATCATGGAGCAGATAGGGTGCGAGGAGGTAAAAGATTTACCCTTGTTCTTAAAGGCTTGACGGCAAACTGTGGATTACAATACGTTCACAGATTCCAATTCGTTTTCTAATACCCTGAATACTTTTCCTTCTTTCTCTACTTCTCGTTTAATACCACTCAAAACGTCAATCTTATGTATTTCTTTGCTCTTTCTGGAGATAGATTTTAGACAAGCATATTGAACCACATTAATGATGTTTCCGCCGCTAAGTTCATAATTGCTGATGATAGAGGGAATATCTACCTTTTTCTCAAAGTTAATATGGGCAGGGAAGGATTTATGTGCAATAAGTTTACGCTCGTCCCTATCTGGAAAAGGAAATTTAATGATGGCGTTAAAGCGGCGCAGAAATGCCTCATCGATATTCGATTTAAAGTTCGATGAAAGAATAACAAGGCCGTCAAAGTCTTCCACTCTTTGAAGAAGATAACTAACTTCCTGATTAGCGTACCTGTCATGTGCATCCTTGACCCCGGTCCGTTTCCCGAAAATAGCATCTGCCTCATCAAAAAATAAGATCCAATCTCTGTTACGGGCTTTTTGGAAAAGACGCTCCAGATTTTTTTCGGTTTCCCCAATATATTTTGAAACCACCGTAGATAGGTCTACACGGAATACGGGTTTTCCGGTATACTTCCCAAGTAAAGAAGCTGTTAGCGTTTTTCCGGTTCCTGAGGCCCCATGAAACAGTGCTCTGTACCCCGGTTTAAGTTTTTTAGACATGTTCCAGTCGTTTAAAAGCTGATCTCCATGGGCTATCCAAATGCGCAATTCATCTATCTGTTCCTTAACATCTTGGGTAAGTACAAGATCTGACCATTCCAATTCGGTACTGATCTCTCTCGCCGGAAACTCAGGACTAAATTTCGGTTTGCTTCGTTCCCCCGTTAGAAAATAGTCCACATAATCTTGAGACATTACCAGTTTTCCACTCATTTCGGGTTCGCCTTCAGGAACGCTTTGCAAATGCAGAATCCCCTCTTTTACCAGAGGAGCATTGTCTTTGAGCATTTCGGCCACTTTCTGCCTTTGTTTCAGATCTGAGCCGCCCAGAATGAATTGTGCGGTCTCTCCAGTGGGTAAGATCCCTCGATGATTTTTACCCTTAACCCCTCCAAATTCTGGGAACTCCCCTCCTTGAGGCATAAACTCCTGGAGGATTGAGGTATAAAAGTCGGGTTGGATGTGAGGGGCTAGAGCGATAGATACTAGGGAATTACCGTATTCAAAATTGGACGGTAAGCTAATATGAGCTAATGCCGTGTTTTTATTTAGATGAGATTTTAATCTGTAATGGATTAAATCGTTGAGTTCCTGCAGATTTGTGTTATAGGTCTTTTTCATAGTTCAAGAAAATTTTTGGCCTCTAGGGGTAATTTGTAGTAATCTATTGCTTTGTTCATTTGTTCGATTGGAATTCTCGCTTCCGATTTATCATAGTATATCCGGTACGAAAATTTGCCCTGGTCTAATAAATCCTTTGTCTTTTTGTAATCCTTTTCGCTTAAAACAACTTTAAAACGGTCAACCAACTCAGTATGGTTTTTAAGCATTTCGAAAGCTGAAACCCCTTTTGAATTAAAAAGTGCGATTGCCTTCCAGGTGAATCCAAGCCAATTCCCAATAATTAATCTACCTTTTTCAATAAATAACAAATTAACCGTGCTATAGGAATAATTAATGGACTTTGAAGATGGATTATCCTCCTCAAGAAGGATTTCCACGGATTTCGTGTTATTATCTTCATCACATATTAGCGAATTAAAGTATTCAATTGTTGGTTGTTTTTTTTCCGAATAAAGTTTAAATGCACATGGAACTATGTAATACATCAGATAATTAAAGAATCCCTTGTGATCAGGACAAGTACAGTGCTTGATTACCTCTCTAAAACTATTGGAGTAAATCATTTTTAACAATCCCGACTCGGAGCTCACATGTCCTGAACTACTTGATGATTTAGCCTCACTATTTGAATTCAAAATATGTTGAATTGCAAGATTCCTTTTTTCATTTAATTTCTGCTCCTTAAAAGAACTAAGTTGATCAGTTCGGTTGGTCCCATAAACATGAGAGATTATGCACAAGGAAACTACCTTTGCGTAATTCGATTCAATACTTACGACATTTGAATCTAAAAGATCTTCCAAGGCTATATTCACAAGATCTACGGCCTTTTTCAGAAGGTCGGGATTCCTGCTCCAAAATGCATATAAGATGGGATTTAATGATACTAAATGTCCGTCCTTTTCTTCTACTAAAGTAGGAATCGTGCTAGTGCTGGAAGCAGTTAATCGGTCTTTGTTTGCAACGATGTTTATAAATGCCATCTTAGATATTTTGACGGGTTACAGTAACATTCTTCATCACTTCAGACGCCTCCTCTTTAGATAGACCTAAGCCCATGATATAATTTTTTAATTTTGTCTTTACATTTCTCTCCACTTTTTTCAACATTCCATCACTTATTTTTGCTTTACCTGCTAAGAAATAAATAAAGGTAACATTTCCTGCTTTTAAGGCCGTGTTTACCCTTTTTATTAAATGAACGGCGTCCTGTTCGGATAATTCTGCTTTTTTGGCATCGATGTTTGATGCCAAATTATCTGAAGTGGCAGAGAAAGGATTATCTCTTTTTCTTTTCTTTTGATCCGTTGCGGTTAGGAATGAAAAATAAGCGTCTGTTTCCCCAAAGGCGCCTTTGGTGTCTCCAATAATTAATTGATCTTTTTCATCCTGTTGTTCTATTCCAAATTGGTCAAAGCCAGATTCCTGTAATTGTTTGTCTGAGCTAACCATATTTATGAATTCTTGCTTATTTTGCTCCAGCCATTCATTTGATCTTTGCTCAGCTTCCAGGAGTTTCTTAT
>JBFOMC010000145.1:0-10059 GCA_040830565.1 Flavobacteriaceae bacterium | reverse complement strand
ATGGTTGATGCCTTGATAAAAAAAAGCGGCCATCCCTCAAGCGGTTTTTATTTGCACAATCTTGAGGATCTTGGAGAAAAATTGGTTGCTCTTGATGCTGCAGGAACCAAAGTTATTTTGATGGGAGTATCTTATGCCCTTTTGGATTTGGTTGAGTCCGGCAACTTTGAATTAAAGAATACCATAATCATGGAAACCGGAGGGATGAAAGGTAGGCGGAAGGAATTGGTTAGAGAGGAGCTTCATGAAAAATTAAGGGTAGGGTTTGGAATTCGTCAAATACATTCTGAATATGGAATGACAGAATTACTTTCCCAGGCCTATTCTACGGGAAGCGGAATATTCAGATCTCCTCCTTGGATGAAGATACTGTGTAGAGATACAGAAGATCCGTTCGTACTACAGAAATATGGCAAAACGGGAGGAATCAATATCATAGACCTTGCCAACGTATATTCCTGTTCTTTTATAGCCACTCAAGACCTAGGCAAGGTCTACCAAGACAGCAGTTTTGAGATTCTTGGCAGATTTGACCACGCAGATATCCGGGGATGTAATTTAATGGTGGTCTAGATGCGCCTAAAACAGGCCGCTAATATTTCCCTTCTCATCTATATCAATGTTTTCCGAGGCCGGATGAGCAGGGAGTCCTGGCATGCGCATAATATCCCCTGTAATAGGCACCAAAAATCCTGCTCCCGCGGCAATTTCAATTTCTCTTACGGTAATGATGAAATCTTTAGGTCTGCCAAGTAATGCCGGATTATCAGATAGGGATTTTTGTGTTTTAGCTATACAAACAGGGAGATGGTTGAGTTTAAGGTCCTGAATCTTTTTCAAGTCCCTTTTGGCGCGTGTGGTAAAATCCACGTGCTCTGCCCCGTATATTTTGGTGGCAATGATTTCAATTTTTTCCCTCACGCTCATGTCCCACTGATATAAGGGTTTAAAGGTAGTATCGCTATTTTCAACCACATCTACCACATTTTTAGCCAAATCCAGAGCTCCGGCCCCGCCCTTGGCCCAGACCTCAGCCAGAGATACCCGTACTCCTAATTTCTCTGCAACTTCTTTCACCTTTGCAATCTCTTCGTCGGAGTCCGTAGCAAATCTGTTTATGGCGATCACTGAGGGCACATTGAAAAGCCTGATATTTTCCAGATGCTTTTCCAAATTGGGGATTCCTTTAGCCAGGGCCTCAAGATTTGGTTCCGTAAGGGTGTTCAGAGCGGCACCTCCGTGATATTTGAGCGCTCTAATTGTAGTGGTCAATACCACGGCCCTTGGCGACAGACCCGCGCTTTGACATTTTATATCAAAGAATTTCTCTGCCCCTAAATCAAATCCAAAACCGGCCTCGGTGACGGTATATTCTGATAAAGACATCCCCATTTTAGTAGCTATAACAGAGTTTGTCCCCTGGGCAATGTTGGCAAAAGGACCTCCATGTATTATGGCGGGATTCCCCTCCATAGTCTGTACCAGATTAGGCTTAATTGCATCTTTTAGCAAGGCTGTCATTGCGCCCTGAGCTTTCAGATCCCGAGCATAAATCGGTTTTTTATCTATGGTGAAGCCGATAAAAATATTTCCAAGTCTTCTTTTGAGGTCTTCAATACCGTCTGCCAGGCAAAGTATAGCCATAATTTCAGAGGCTGCGGTAATATCAAAGCCCGTTTCCCTTGGCACACCCGATGTTGTTCCGCCCAGTCCAACCACAATTCTCCTCAGGGCTCTATCATTCATATCGAGCACCCGTTTCCAGGAAATGGTGCGGGCATCCAAGCCCAGGGAGTTTGTTCTGCTTTGAATATTGTTGTCTATCAAAGCAGCTAATAAATTATGTGCCTTTTCAATAGCCGCAAAATCTCCTGTAAAATGCAGATTGATGTCCTCCATGGGCAGCACCTGAGAATACCCGCCTCCCGTAGCTCCCCCCTTAATTCCAAATACCGGGCCAAGAGATGGTTCCCTGAGGACCACTGTTGCTTTTAATCCCAATTGATTCAGACCCTCGGTCAATCCGATGGAAATTGTAGTTTTGCCCTCTCCGGCCGGAGTAGGTGATATAGCGGAAACCAGAATGAGTTTGCTGTTATCCCCTTTTTCACCATTGATTTTGCTAAGTGGCAATTTGGCCTTGTACTTCCCAAACAACTCAAGGTTATCTTCATCGATCCCTAGCTTATGTGCAATCTGCGTTATGGGCTTTAATGTTACTTTCCTGGCTATCTCAAGATCATTCATAAAACGGTTTTTAGTGTACTCATGTGGTTTTAGGTAGCAATTCAGGAGTCGAATTGGGACCTTAATTCTGTGATAATCCCAGCGTTTATCGGATGTGCACTGGAGGGAACCAGTTCTGCCGCTGTATATTCCCCTCCATACACCTTCATTTTAGCTCTTGTATTAGCTCCTGCCTCTATCAAATAGCTGACAATATCCGGCAAATTCAATGGAACTTTCTGGCGCCAAAGTTCCACCCCGTTGCTGGCGGCATAATGCAATAAAGTAGCCTTATGTCCGTAGCTCGATTTATAATTTAGCAACTTCGGGTCTTGTGAAACGTCTTTTTTTAACTGTGTAAGATCTCCTGCCAACATGGTGTTGATGGCCTTTTCGAATGGCAGGTTATAAGGGGATCCCATATGCTCCACCTCAGTCCACCTTCTAAAACCAAATTCATTCGCAATGGCTTGTCTGCAGTCATCTTCCGATAGGTCTTCGGCTATAAGGGCAGCCTTAGATTTTCCAAGATGCTGCCAATGGTAGTTGCTAATTTCATTTAAAACTGCATCCTTCTGATCCCTGACTCCTTCCCACATCCTGGATGCAAGTACCCTTAAATGATCTCTGACACTTTTGTAATGGCCAACATTGGTGAGAAGATCTCCGTAAAATTTTTCGAGTTCTGCTACAGTTTTATGCTTGTAGATTTTCATCTTTTGGTATCTTCCCTAAAGATGATCAATAATATTGGCTTAAGCAACCACTAAAACAAAGTAGTTCTTCTTTCCTCGCTGAAGCAGCACAAACTTGTCATTGATCAGATCAGAAGCGGTAATAATACGGCTCTCGGTAACCTTTTCCTTATTTACTGAAATGGCATTTTGTTTTAACTCTCTTCTCGCCTCACCATTTGAGCTGAGAAATTGGGTTTTGGCTGCAAGGGCTCCGATCATGTCCAGGCCTTCATCAATTTCAGCCCGACTTATTTCTGCTTGTGGAACACCTTCAAACACTTCCAGGAAGGTAGTTTCATCCAACTTTTTCAGGTCTTCAGAAGTAGACTTGCCAAAAAGTATAGTGCTGGCGGCAATGGCATTTTCCAAAGCTTCTTTGGAGTGTACCAAAGTGGTGATCTCCTCAGCGAGCTTCTTTTGCAAGATCCGTAAATGTGGTGCTGGCTTATGCTCCTGAACCAGAGACGCTATCTCATTTTTTGGAAGGAAGGTGAATATCTTGATGTATTTCTCCGCATCCTCGTCAGAAGTGTTTAGCCAATATTGATAAAATTTATAAGGAGAAGTTTTATGGGCATCGAGCCAGATATTCCCCTCTTCGGTCTTTCCAAATTTGGTGCCGTCAGCTTTGGTAATCAGCGGACAGGTAAGTGCGTAGCCTTTGCCTTGACCAATTCTTCTAATTAATTCCGTCCCTGTAGTAATGTTGCCCCATTGATCACTGCCTCCCATCTGTAAAGTGCAATTGTACTGCTGATAGAGGTATAAAAAATCATATCCCTGTACCAGTTGATAGGTGAATTCTGTAAAAGACATTCCTTCTGCAGCATCTGAAGCCAGGCGCTTCTTTACAGAATCCTTGGCCATCATGTAATTTACCGTAATATGCTTCCCTACATCTCTGATAAAATCAAGAAAGCTGAAGTCTTTCATCCAGTCATAATTGTTTACCAATTGTGCTGCATTGTCTGCATCGCTATCGAAATCTAAAAACCTTGATAATTGTTCTTTTAGCGCCTCTTGATTTAAGCGGAGGGTTGTTTCGTCCAGGAGGTTTCTTTCGGCCGACTTACCCGAAGGATCCCCGATCATCCCCGTAGCTCCCCCAACCAAAGCGTATGGTTTGTGACCTGCAAGCTGAAAATGCCTCAACATCATCACGCTTACCAAATGTCCTATATGAAGCGAATCTGCCGTTGGATCTATACCTACATAGGCAGACTGCATGCCACTTAACAAATGTTCTTCTGTGCCCGGCATTATATCGTGCAACATCCCCCTCCATTTCAATTCTTCGACAAAATTGGAAGCCATATAACTTTGCTTTTTTCTTATTCCTGCAAATATAAAATAAATAGCCTGCAGCAGTTCCGAAGAAACTAAATATATCCACAGGTTTTGAGTAAATTAGAGCCATGATTTTGGTTACCGGCGGTACTGGGTTGGTTGGAACACATCTTTTGTTTCATCTGCTAAGCAGAGGCTTTCCCGTCCGCGCAATTCACAGAGCCAATAGCGATCTTCAAAAAGTACGGGAAGTTTTTTCGTACTATAACCATACTCCCGACGAATACTTCAATAAGATCCAATGGATTGAAGCAGATCTCAATGACCTCCCTGCTTTGGAAATAGCCTTTAAGGACATCACTCATGTATACCACTGTGCTGCACTAATCTCTTTTGATCCGAAAGACTTTAAATTACTGCAAAAGATAAATGAAGAAGGCACAAGGAACATTGCGAATTTATGTATTGATAAAGGCATAGAAAAACTTTGTTATGTAAGTTCTATCGCAGCTATTGGAAGAAGCATAGACGGAGCCATCGCAACGGAAGAGAATGAGTGGAATGACAATGATGCTAATGTATACGCGATGACTAAACATCTAGCAGAGATGGAAGTGTGGCGGGCTTCCCAGGAAGGTGTTCCCGTGGTCATTGTCAATCCCGGAGTTGTTTTAGGGCCTGGCTTTTGGTATGGTGGGAGTGGAGCACTTTTTAGGATAGCTGCAAAGGGGCCAAAATTTTACCCTCCTGGCGGGACAGGCTTTGTCACCGTTAATGATGTAGTAAGAATTATGATGAAATTAATGGACTCTGAAATCACCAATAAGCGCTTCATAACGATAGATAAAAATTTAAAATACAAAGAGGTATTGTCTAACATTGCCAGGGAATTTGGCAAACCTACGCCAAAAGTGGCACTCAAATTCTGGCAGTTGAGCCTCTTGTGGCGTCTAGACTGGTTACGTAGCAGAGTTCTTGGCAAGAGAAGAAAACTCACCAAAAAAAGTGTTGATTCTTTCAGAAATCCAGAGATCTATAGCAATAGGAGAGTCCTGGGTATGCTTAATTTTGAATTTGAACTTATGGCCGAAGCCGTTTATTTTAGCTGCAACAGGTTTAAGGAAGCGTATCCTGAGCAGTTTTCTTAGCAGGTTTTTTGATTTGTTGACTCTTCTGTTTTGAAAGATTTTTTGTGCTGTCGCTTTTGCGTTTTCGCTCTTCTTCAATAGCTTTCTTATCCCCTTCTAACCTGGAGGACACCTTATCATAAATGTCTTCGTATTCCACGGGGATAGAAGCATAATAGATATCACTTCTTACAAACTGTAGACTATCCACTCCATGTTTTTCAAAGAGAAATCTTGTAGGTTCAACCCCATGCTCCTCCAAAATTTTTGGATTGGTTCCCTTAGCCGCATTGATCAGAGCCAGATCGTAGAGCATATCTACCATTTTTGCCTTAGGTATAAGGTCCTCTGGTTTCTCAATGATTTTTTCTCCACAGGAGACTAAAATTACTAGTGCAATAGGTAACAACCATCTAAGCATTATTCTCGATCAAAAGTTAATCTCATAGCATTTCTCTTGTCAGAAACTACGCCCTGGTCAAATGCCAGGTGTCCATTGACAAAAGTATGGGTAATTTGGGATCTAAAAGTTTGTCCCTCAAAAGGAGACCATCCGCATTTGTACAAAATATTGTTCTTACTCACCTGGTATGGAGCATCCAAATCAACTACCACGATATCAGCAAAATAACCTTCTCTAATGAATCCTCTTTTTTCTATCTGAAACAAGCGAGCAGGGTTGTGGCACACTTTTTCGACGATGTTTTCTATTTCAATATATCCCTGATGCGCCTTTTCGAACAAGGCGGGAAGAGCGTGCTGTACCAAAGGGCCACCCGAAGGGGCCTTTGTATAGACATTATCTTTCTCCGAAAGTAAATGTGGAGCATGATCAGTAGCGATAATGTCTATTCTACCATCCTGTACCGCTTCCCAAAGTTCTTTCCTATCCGTCGCTGTCTTTACGGCAGGATTCCATTTAATAAGTGTGCCTTTGCTTTTATAGTCCTCATCAGAAAACCACAAATGATGAATACAAACCTCAGCAGTTATTTTCTTTTGTTCTAAAGGAATATCATTCCTGAAAAGGGCAGTTTCTTTTCCTGTTGATACATGAAATACATGAAGCCTTGCTCCGGTTTTTTTTGCCAGCGCAATGGCCTTTGATGAGGAAAGATAACAGGCCTCTTCACTTCTGATCATCGGATGGTATTGAACAGGGATATCGTCGCCGTATTTCTGCTGATATTTTGCCAGGTTTGCTCGTATGGTATGTTCATCTTCACAGTGAGCGGAAATAACCAATTCTGTATTTCTGAAGATTTTTTCGAGAACTTCCTCATCATCAACCAGCATATTTCCGGTAGACGATCCTAAAAATAATTTCACCCCGGAACACGCGTGCTTATCTAGCCGTTTTAGTTCTTCAAGGTTGTCATTTGTGCCTCCAAAAAGAAAGGAATAGTTGGCATAAGACGCATTTTTGGCCAGTTCAAATTTTTCTTCCAACTTTTCTATGGTGGTGGTCTGCGGAACGGTGTTGGGTTGCTCCATAAAGGTGGTAATTCCGCCAACGATGGCTGCTCTACTCTCAGAACTAATATCCGCCTTATGCGTAAGTCCGGGCTCCCTGAAATGTACTTGATCATCAATCATTCCCGGTATCACAATATTCCCCTTTACGTCAATTACTTCTGCGGTATCCGAACTTAGATCCTTACCGATCTTCAGGATCTTCTCTTCGTCAATGAGAATGTCACATTCCTTTCGGACTCCCTCATTTACAAGCGTGGTATTTTTTAGAAGGAACTTACCCATATTAGAATCCATTTAGTTTAAAAAGACTTCTAAATCGCATACTAATTACCCCAAAAATGGCCTCCCAGACAATAGCAGTACTCATTTTAGACTTTCCTTTTTCCCTATCGGTAAAAATAATTGAAACCTCCTCTATCTTGAATTTTCTAAGATACGCTCTGAATTTCATTTCTATCTGAAAGGCATATCCTATAAATTTAACGGCGTCCAAATTTATGGTCTCCAGCACTTTCCTCTGGTAACAAACAAATCCCGCTGTGGGATCATGAATTTTCATTCCAGTGATCAGCTTCACATAAAATGAGGCTCCATAGGAGAGTAAAACCCGGTACAGGGGCCAATTAACAACATTAACCCCCTTCTTATACCTAGACCCAATAGACATATCAGCGCCATTGAGACAAGCTCTGTGTAGCCTCAGGAGATCTGAAGGTCTATGAGAAAAATCAGCATCCATTTCAAAAATGAAATCGTACTTTTTGGCGATAGCCCATTTAAATCCATGAATATATGCAGTTCCCAGTCCCGCTTTCTCCTTACGTACCTCTAGGAATAGGCTATTGGGGAACTCATTTTGTAGTTTGGATACCTCGGCAGCGGTACCATCCGGAGAGTTGTCATCTACAATTAAAACGTGAAATTCCTTCTGTAGATCAAAGACTGCTCGGATAATGGCTTCAACATTTTCTATCTCGTTGTATGTGGGAATTATGACCAAGCAATCTGCCATAGGCTTGCAGCAATTTCAGCAAAAATACTACTTTAAAAAAACAGATAGGAAATACCGCATTAATTTTATCGTTTCTTTAAAGGAATTAGTACTCCCTATTATTTGTAATTTTGAACTGAATCAAGATCAGGAATGAAACAGAAATTACCCAGGCTTTTCATTTATCTTCTAGGAGCGGTTTTTTTAATTAATCTGATTCAAGGATATTTTACCGAGCTAATTTTTGATGAGGCCTATTATTGGTATTATGCCCAAAATATGGCCTGGGGATATTTTGATCATCCGCCCATGGTGGCTCTTCTTGTAAAAATGAGCAGCTTCTTTTTTGAGGGAGAGCTTGGGGTACGTTTTATGAGCTGCATTCTTTCTGCAGGCACCATAGTTTTTTTATGGCTTTCTGTGGATCACCCAAAAAAGAAGGACTACATAGCCCATTTTTTCGTCCTTGTTTTTTCAATGACTTTGCTGAATGCCTACGGCTTTCTCACCTTACCAGACACTCCTTTAGTGTTTTTTACAGCGGTATTCCTTTGGGCCTATAAAAATTTCTTGAAGTCTCCCTCGGCCTTGCAGGCAATACTGGTAGGTTGTATAATGGCCGCTCTGATGTACAGTAAATATCACGCTGTCCTGGTGATTGTATTTGTAATTCTGTCTAACTATAAACTATTACTTAGCAAATACGCCTGGTTGGCAGTACTGGTGTCACTTCTTTGTTATAGCCCGCATATTTTCTGGCTGATCGAACACGATTTCGTTACCTTAAAATACCATCTGTTTGAAAGACCAAACAGAGCGTACCATTTCGAGGATTACACCCTTGGTTATTTTATCAATCTGGTTGCTATTTTTGGTTTAACCTTTCCCTGGATATATGCGGCTATTTACAAAACCAAGGTAACAGACAAATTTATCAAAGCGCTGCTGTACCTTATATATGGTGTGCTGATTTTCTTCTTTATCTCAAGTTTTAATAGGCGTATTCAAACCCAGTGGATCATTGTTATAAGCATTCCTGCCGTCGTCCTTGTTTATAATTATATGCTTAATCATGAAGGATTTAGAAAATGGTTATGGCGTATGGGCATAGCAAATATTCTGGTGCTGTCCTTCCTAAGGGTCGGACTTGTTTACGAGCCAATATTTCCCATAATTTATGAAACTCATGGAAATAAGAAGTGGGTAAGCGAAATCGTTGCCCAGGCCGGAAACACCCCCGTGATCTTTGAAAACTCTTATAGAAATGCTCCTATGTATTCCTTTTATTCCGGGAATAATAGTTTTTCACTTAACAACATAAAATACCGACAAAATCAGTACTCCATAGACAGTTCGGAATTTAAAATGCAAGGCAGAAAAGTAATCTACACCTCCAAGTATATCAAGAACGGGGATATCTCCTTTGATGATGCTAAAAGCACTACCTATTACGGTAATTTTGTAGAAAATTTTGAGTCGTTTAGAAAATTGCATTGCGCCCTTAGAGATGCGGAAGAGGCTACTTTAGACAGAGAATATCTCATGGATGTTGATAAGACTTACAACTCTAATATTGATCTGAATAAAATTAAATTTGCCGTAGCCTACTTAAATGACTATAAGCAAGTAAGGGAAATCATCCCTCTGGAAGTGTCCCTTCTAGACCCTGAAACAAAGGAGCTTAAGAGCGAAATGGGCACTGGCTTTAGTTTTAAGCTACCTCCTCCGAAAGAAGGAAGTCCCGGATATTTTAAGGTTTGTATATCCGAAAATGATTTGTGGTGGGGTATCAATAGTGAAAACATAAAACTCAAATAATGGAACCTGTTTATAGAACAGTGGATACGGTAGACTGGATAACGGTTATTTTGTTTTCCAGCGTACTCTTTATCGTTATTGCGAAAAGTCTTTTTTATGGTAGGTTTCTGAATTTTATTATTCTTCCTTTTAACAACAAGTACATTTTTATGTACAATAAGAAAGACAAATTGCTCAACTGGTTTCATGTCTTTTTCACGATTTTTAAACTGATAAATTTTTCGCTATTCCTGTACCTTACTCGTGATATCCTTCTAGAGATGGAAAATCGGTCTTATCTTCTCGTTTATTTGGCCATATTGGGAGCTCTGATCCTCTTTTTGATAGTAAAGTTCTTCCTTCAGTTATGAACTGGGTGTGTCTTTAATAATGCCAAAGTCATTTCAGAATTTATCTT